>CALVVZ010000195.1 GCA_944364075.1 uncultured Clostridia bacterium | reverse complement strand
ACACCTTCGGACGACCTCTGGTTGGCCGAAGGTGCTTTCTCGAAAAAGTGGTGAAAACCACTTTTTCGACACGCTGACGCTGCCCTATGGCAGCGCCTTACACTGTTTCCGTCTGTTTTTCCCGTTCCGCACGGCTGACGGCAATGCGTCCGTCTTCCATACGGAGCTGCACCGTATCTCCAAGCGCAATGTGCCCGGCAATCAGCTCCTCGCTGAGGGTATCCTCCACCAGGCGCTGAATCACCCGGCGCAGCGGACGCGCGCCATATTTGGCGTCAAAGCCTTCCGTGGCCAGGTAGGCAACGACATCTTCCCCATAGCGCAGGTGAATATCCCGCTCCGCCAGGCGCTTTTCCAGCTGTCCCAGGAACAGCCGGGCAATTCTGCGGATGTCCTCCTCCTCCAGGGGATGGAAAACAATCAGCTCATCCACCCGGTTGATGAACTCCGGCCGGAACAGCTCCTTGACCTCCTTCATGACGGTTTCCTTCATGGTCTCGTAGCTGCGCGCGTCGGTCATGCTTCTGCCGCCGAAGCCCAGGGAACGTCCGGAACCGATGGCATGGGCGCCGGCGTTGCTGGTCATGACGATGATGGTGTTCTTGAAGCTGACCACCCGGCCCGTATTGTCCGTAAGGCGGCCATCCTCCAGGATTTGCAGCAGGATATTGAACACATCGGGGTGCGCCTTTTCCACCTCGTCCAGGAGCACCACGCTGTATGGCTTGCGGCGCACAGCCTCCGTCAGCTGGCCCCCCTCCTCGTAGCCCACGTATCCGGGCGGGGAACCCACCAGGCGGGAGGTGGTATGTTTCTCCATGTACTCGGACATATCCACGCGGATCACGCTGTCCTCGTCGCCGAACATGGCCTCGCCCAGGGCGCGGCACAGCTCCGTCTTGCCCACGCCCGTGGGACCCAGGAAGATGAAGGAGCCAATGGGCCGCTTGGGGTCCTTGAGCCCGGCCCGGGCGCGGCGAATGGCCCGGCTCACGGCGCTAACCGCTTCCTCTTGGCCGATGACCCGCTGGTGCAGCACGTCCTCCAGGTGTAGCAGACGCTCCGCCTCGCTCTCGGTCATTTTCTTCACGGGAATGCCCGTCCAGCTGGCCACAATCTGCGCGATGTCCTCCTCGGTGACCACGTCCTTGGCAGCGTTCTTGGTCTGCTCCCAGGCAGCGCGCTTTTCCTTGATCTCCTTAAGCAGCGCCCGCTCCTGGTCCCGCAGCCCGGCAGCCTTTTCATAGTCCTGATGGGCAATGGCTTCCCGCTTCTCGATCTGCACGGCTTCCAGGCGCTGTTCCTGCGCCTTAACATCCGGCGGCGCGGTGAACGCCTGAATGCGCACGCGGCTGGCCGCTTCGTCCATGAGGTCCACGGCCTTGTCAGGGAGGAAGCGGTCGGCGATATACCGGTCGGAAAGCGTTACCGCTGCCTGAAGCGCCTCGTCGGTGATGCGTACCTTGTGATGGGCCTCATAGCGGTCCCGCAGCCCTTTGAGAATTTCCAGCGCCTCCTCGGGGGTGGGTTCCCCCACCATCACGGGCTGGAAGCGGCGCTCCAGGGCCGCGTCCTTTTCAATATTTTTACGGTACTCGTCCAGGGTGGTAGCGCCCACGCACTGGAGCTCGCCCCGGGCCAGGGCCGGCTTGAGAATGTTGGCGGCGTCCATGCTGCCCTCGGCCTTTCCCGCGCCAACCAGGTTATGGATCTCGTCAATGAACAGGATGATATTTCCCGCCTTGCGGATCTCCTCCATGGCGTTCTTCATCCGTTCCTCAAATTCGCCCCGGTACTTGCTGCCGGCGATCATGCTGCCCATGTCCAGGGAAAGCACCCGCTTGTCCCGCAGAAGCTCTGGGATGTTCCCCTGGGCAATGCGCTGGGCCAGTCCCTCCACCACGGCGCTTTTGCCCACGCCCGGCTCGCCGATAAGCACGGGATTGTTTTTTGTACGCCGGGACAAAATCTGTATGATGCGCTGAATTTCCCCGTCCCGGCCGATAACCGGGTCCAGCTCGCTTTGGCGGGCCGCCTGGGTCAGATCCCGGCTGTACTGGGCCAGGGTGGGCGCTTCCTGCTTGCCCCTGCCCTTTTCCGGCGGACGCTCCTGCTCCAGGTTGCCCGCGTTGCCGTAGGGCTGGGTGCGCAGCTGGATCAACAGCTCTTCCCGCGCCTTGTCAAAGTCCACGCCCAACTGCCGCAGCACATTGGCCGCCACGCCGTCCCCCTCCCGGAGGATGGCCAACCAGAAGTGTTCCACGCTCACATAGCTCTGTCCCAGACGGCGCGATTCCAGAATGCTCTGCTCCAGCAGCTTCTTGGCTCGGGGCGTCAGTTCAAACAGCGGCGGCGCGCCAATGGCGCTGAGCCGCTCCCCGGCTCCAGCGCTGAGCATCTCCCGTACCTGCTCATAGCTGACCCTGGAACCAATGGCCTCCGGAAGCCGTTCCGGCTCCTTGAGCAGCCCCAGCAGCAGGTGCTCCGTGCCCACATAGGGCTGGCGAAGCTCCGCAGCTTCCCGCTGGGCCGCGGAGAGGGCCCGCTGGGCCCGCTCCGTAAAACGACCGAATATCGCCATGGAAACCTCCTCTATTTCGTGCAAATCATCCTGCCCGGAAGGGCGCGGTTTTAACCTGCCAGCATCATCCTTGCGCGCTTGGCCCGGGCCTGGTCCAGCGCCGCACCCTCCAGGGCAGCCTCCTCCCAGGCGCAAAGGTGAGCGTCCTGGCAGTCCGTGAGCAGGGCGTCCACCCGCTCCAGCGGCACGGACAGCAGCTTCACCGCCGCGCCCAGGCGCAAGTTGGACCAGTGGGCAAAAAATTCTTTTTTGGGCATCAGCCGGGCATGGTTCATCAGTCCCCAGGCCCGGTACACGGAATCCTCCAAGGTGACCCGGCCGTTGGCCAGGGCCTTGTCCCGCAGGGTGCGTTCCATATCAATGAGCTGATGTCCCACAGCGGTTACCGCGCTGATCAGCTCCTGTTCCGTGCGTCCCAGGGTCACCTGGTTGGATACCTGGTACAGGTTGCCCAACGCCTCCGAGCCTTCGCCATACACCCCGTGGATGGTCAGGCCCACCTTGGCCACGATCTGCCCCACGTTCCCCATTTGCTTGCACAGGGTCAGCATGGGCAGATGCATCAGCAGGCTGGCCCGCATCCCCGTGCCCGTATTAGTGGGGCAGGCAGTCAGATAGCCCAGCTGGTCGTCAAAGGCGAAGGTCACATGCCGCGAAAGGCTGTCCTCCGCCCGGAAGCATTTCTCCGCCGCCTCCCCCAGGTTAAGTCCCTGACTCACGGCCTGAATGCGCAGATGATCCTCCTCGTTCATCATGATGGAAAGCGCTTCCTCCTCCCGGAGGAGCACCGCGGCAGCCGCCGCGTGGGACATCAGGTCCCGGCTGATCCGGCGGCTTTCCGCAAGGCTCTGGCGCTGCAGAGGCGTCAACTCCCGCAGGCGCACCAGGTCATACGCCGGAGCATTCTCCTCCAGGCGCAGGGCTTGCACCGTCCGAGCCACACACATGGCGGCGCTGTCCGGTTTTTCCCCCAGATCGAAGGGCAAATCTTCATAATTTCTCGCCAGGCGAACCCGGGAAGCAAGGACCACATCCAATTCATTCATGCCTTTCCCTCCCCGCCGGCGGACAGCGCCCGGAGCTGATCCCGCAGCTGCGCCGCCGTTTCAAAGTCTTCCAGCGCCACGGCCTGCTCCATCTGCCGCTGCAGCGTCTCGGCGGCGGTGCGCTTACGCTGGTCCTCCGCGGTGGACAGGGGCCGCCTGCCCGCGTGCTGCACCCGGCCGTGAATCTGCAGCAGCATGGGCTGCAGCTGCTCCCGGAAGGCTTCATAGCACTTGGGGCAGCCCAGATGACCGGTACGGGTAAATTCGCCCAGGGTCATGTGGCACCGGGGACAGACCACTTCCTGCCCGGCGCTCACAGGGGCAGTATCCCCCGTGATCGCCGATAATATGGTGGACAGCAGGCTCTTGATATTCCCGCTGGCAATATCCATGTTCATTTTGGCCATGCAGTCCCCGCACAGATGGCGGGAGGTGATCTCTCCCCCCACCATCACCGAAATGGTGTACGAGGCTTCGTTGACCTTGCATTCCTCACAAAGCATAGGTTTCTCCTTCCATACGTCGCCCCCGGGGGGCGGTCGAGCAGACGCTCTCCATTTATGCTATGGCGGCGCAGCGCCTTTGGCGCTCAAGGTTGCCGGTTTTGCCGGGCAATGGCAATGAGCATGGCTTTCAGGATACGGGCACGTACGGCGTCCTTGAGCGCGTCCGGCAAGGGCACGGAGACCGCCTGGGCCGAGGTGGCCGCCTGCATGATTTCCGCCTCCTGCGGCGTAATCAGCTTGCGCTCCGCCAGCTGACCGATCAGGTGCGCTGCCTCCGTTTCGCCGATGCTTTCTCCGATGCGCTCATGGATCAGATACAGCAGGTGCTGTCCCGTGGACTGCACCACCCGCACGATCCGGATGTATCCGCCTCCGCCCCGGCGGCTTTCGATGACATAGCCGTGGTCCGGGGTAAAGCGCGTAGCCAGTACGTAATTGATCTGCGAAGGCGCGCAGCCGAAATACTCCGCCAGCTCGTTCCGCTTCAGCTCCACTTCCGTCTCTTCCTGGGAAAGCAGCTGTTTGATAAAGCTTTCGATGGTATCGCTCAATCGCATGGTATCGCCTCATTTCGTCCTGTCAAAGACTGACTTTCTTTGACTTTATGCAGTATACCATATTTTCGTGCCGCGCGCAAGAGGAAGACCTTGCCAAACCCCTAAAAGCGCGGAAGATCTTTCCTTTCTCCGCATGAATCCGCCCTTTGCGGCGCATACTCCTTGGCAGGAGGTGCGTCATGGCTTTATATCGGATACGCCACGCGGAGCGTCTGCGTGGCGAACTGGAGATACACACCGCCAAGAACGCGGTGCTGCCCATCTTGTGCGCGGGCCTTCTTACTCGGGAACCGCTACGGATTGAAGGCGTGCCTCACCTGACGGATGTGGACACCTTATGGTCCATTTTGCAGGACTGCGGCGCGCAAATTTTCCGGGAAGGGGACGCGCTGACC
>CALVVZ010000194.1 GCA_944364075.1 uncultured Clostridia bacterium | reverse complement strand
TGGAAAACATGGCGCAGACGGCAAAGGTAACGGCGACGAGCGGCAGCACGGTGAAGATGCGCAGCAAGCCCAGTACGTCCGACGGGCTGTACTGGGAGGTGCCGGTGGGGGCGGTGGTGCAGGTGGCGGAAGTATCCGGCGGCTGGGCGAAGGTGCGGTATGGAGACCGCACGGGGTACATGATGGCGGAATTTCTGGACATGGGCGGGCAGGAGATGACGGAAGCTGGCGGGATCGCTGAGGCTGCGCCAGGCGGGGAACTGATTACCGTACAGCGGGCGGCGCTGCAGGCGGTGTATGACGCCCTGGGCAGCATTCTGCAAGGAGGGTGATACCGGTGCAGTGGTTGGAACAATACGGGGAAGCGGCGGGGTACATCACCACCATATTGGGGCTGGTGGCGCTGATCTTGGTCAAACCCATGAAGCGGTGGGTACACAAGCGGAAGGAAGGTAAGGAAAAGGCGCGGAAGGAGCAAGCGGAGTTTCGCAGGGAGCTGCGGGACAGTCTGGCGGAGATCACAAAGGCATTGGGCGGGCTTTCCGATGATATAGGAGACTTGCAATATGAGCGGCTGAGCCAGGCACAGGACTTCTACACGTCGCGAGGATGGTGCCCAGGGGCGAAAAAGGAGATGCTATGCAAGATGCATGCATCCTACCGGGCCAAGGGGCGGAACCATCTGTCAGAACACTATGAAGAAGAAATTTTGCGGCTTGCGGACAAGCCGGAGAAGGAGGAGGAATCATGAAGAAGGCAATGGCAATCTGGATGGTGATGGCACTGCTGTGCATGCCGGTGCTGGCGCTGGCGGAGCAGGGCGAGGCTGCGGTGGCCGTGGACTGGACGGCGCTGGTGGTGGCGGTGATCGGCACGGCGGCGGCGTTCCTGGGGGCGTGCTTGCGGCAGGTGTGGGTGAAGCATGTACGGCCCTGGCTGGAGCAGCGGGACCTGAGCGACGCGGCAAAGATTGTGGTCGGTGCGGTGGAGGCGCTGCTGGGCAGATATTGCGGGGAAGAAAAATGGGAGCTTGCCTTGCAGAAGATGGCGGAGCGGGGATTTAATATTGATAGCGATGCGGTGATGGATGCGCTGCGGGCGGCGTGGAAGGAACTCGATTTGCAGCAGATTATGGCGGGGGAAAAGGTTCTCGAAGCAAAGCCGCCTGATGAAAATGCATGCATGTAAAAAATGCGCCCGGGGGATGTTCCCGGGCGCGTTTTTCATGTCACATTTCGTGTCACATTTTTTAGAAAAACGATAAAACAACAGAAAAAATATGAAAGGAATGAAAGGAAGTGAAACGCCGGAAAGCCTTGAAATTCCTGGGGAAATGAAAAAAACCGCGATTGCTCGCGGCTTTGAAAATGTGCGACCGACGGGACTTGAACCCGTACCCATTGCTGGACACGCCCCTCAAACGTGCGCGTATGCCAATTCCGCCACGGTCGCAGATGGTCAGGCAACAGGTGATATTATAAGGAATCTTCCGGATTTTGTCAAGACTTATACGGCTTTTTCCAAGTATTTTCTTTTCGGCCCCGCCGGGATTGCGGACAACGGGCCGGCAGGGCCGAAAATGCAGAACGCTGTGTTGTTACATTCGCTGGCAAAGTTCGCAGAAAGTATCAATGTCTTTCTTGATAACTTCCAGGGAACTGCGCCAGAAATCGACGCTGCGCACGTCAATACCCACGCTGGCGGCAACATTGGCCACCGTGTCGCTGCCGCAGGAGCGCAGCAGCTGGTTGTACACGGGCACGAAGGCGTCGCCCTTTTGCAGATACTGGGCAAAGACACCCTTGCCAAAGAGCAGGCCGAAAGCATAGGGGAAGTTATAAAAATTCAGTCCGGAGGAGTAATAATGGCTTTTGCAGGCCCACATGTACGGATGGCGGAGGTTCTTGTCCAGGCCATCGCCGTAGGAGGCTTCCTGAGCGCGGAGCATGGCGTCCTTCAATTCCTCCACAGACATGCTGTGGTCGGCGCGGGTATCCACCACTTCGCTTTCAAACAGGAAACGGCTGTAAATATCCACTACGGTCTGGGTTGCTTCCATCAGGCTGCTTTCTAGCAGGGAAAAGCGTTCCTGGTCGTCGGCCTTCTCCAGCACCAAATGGCTCAGAAGCGTTTCATTAAAGATGGAGGCGGTTTCCGCCAAGGGCATGGGTTCATGGGTCATCATCAGCGGCAAGCCCGCCATTTGCCGGGAATGCCAGGCATGTCCCAGCTCATGGGCCAGGGTGCTTACATCCGAAAAACTGCCCTGGAAGTTGGTCAAAATGCTGGAACGGTTCGCAGGATGGTAACTGGAGCAGAAGGCGCCGCCGGTTTTGCCGGCCTTGGGGAACATATCAATCCAGTGGTTGGCAAATGCCTGATCAATA
This sequence comes from uncultured Clostridia bacterium, assembly GCA_944364075.1. Lineage (GTDB taxonomy): Bacteria > Bacillota > Clostridia > Christensenellales > Aristaeellaceae > Egerieenecus. The sequence continues at coordinate 2,736 of CALVVZ010000194.1, read as the reverse complement.
AATTCGCCCATGACGGGGGTAAACTTGCGCATTTCCGAAACCAGCTTGGCACGGGCCTCATCTACGGTATAGGTTTTCCCGGACTTGCCCACGGGGGCAAACAAATCGTAGAAGGGCAGGCCGTCCGTATGCCCCAGATAGGCGCCCTTGGCGCGCAGATAGCGGCGGAAATGGGGCAGATATTCCCCAATGGCCGTCCACATGGCATCCAAGGTTTGCCGGTCCATACGGCTTTGTTGCAGGGTCATGTCTAGCACACTCTCATATCCCTGCGCTTCGGCCAGGGTACGCGCTTCCATCTTGATAGCATTCAGGCAGAAGGACATGGGCAGCTCCATTTTCCGGTAGGAAGCAAGTTCGGCTTCATAGGCGTCCTTGCGCACGGCGGGATCGACGTCATAAGCCATGCCGCGGACGGCGGCCAGAGGAAGCTCCTGACCTCGGTAGCTGACCAAATGCGTGCCGTCCAGCTTGTCCCGCAGCTGGGAGAAAGCGTTTCCGCCGCTGAGCTGCATTTTCAGCATCCAGGGCTCAATGGCTTCGGACATCATGTGCCGGGACATGCGCGCCATCCAACGTAAAGCAAAGCCGATTTCGTTGAGCTTGGGAGAAGAAGCGATGACCTCGTCCAGGTTGTCCAATGCGCCCACATAGCGGGAAAAGGCGCTTTCCAGCAAAGAAAAGTCGTTGTAAACCAGCAGGATCTTATCCATATACTGGGCGGCCTTTTCATTGGTGGCGTCCACGGACATGGTAAGTTGGCAGAAACTGGCCAACCGGTCCAGCACGGCGCTGAGCGTGTCATCCGCGCTTACCAACGCTTCCAGTTTTTCCTTGGGCGCAAGGGTCGCGTCCACGGCTTGTTTCATGGCATCGGTAAGCCCGGGCAAGCGCGCCAGGTCGTCCGCGAATGCCGGGTCGTCAAAACCTTTGTACAGATAAGAAAGATCCCAATCCCATGCCATATGGATATGCCTCCTTTACTTTGTCCAGGTAAGATGGTCCACAGGCGTATAGCCCAGGGCATGCAAACGCTTCAGTCCCTCGTCCCATAGCGCTGTATCGGACAGCTGGGCCGGGTCATGCGCATCCACGCCCAGAATGACGTCGCCCGCATAGGGCTTTACATAGTTCCAGAAAGCGGGGGAAGGATAGCCGCGGCCTGCGCCCGTTAGCTGGGATTGCAACCCCAGCAGGTTGAATTCAATGGGCATCCCCTGGGCTTTGGCGCACAGGCAGATATCTCTGGCAGCATCCTGACAGGCGGCGTTGAAATCGTCTTCGTGCCGCGGCCGCATGAACAGGTCTGGATGGGCGATATAACGGAACAGTCCCGTTTCCATACCGCGGATACAATTTTCTGCGTATTGCCTCACGCCGTCGTCCTCACGGCACAAGGGCGCAACGTAGGGGGTGAATTCTTCACTGTCGGTATAATGCGCCCCCAGAATCAGATAATCCACGTCGCCGGACTCCGCCAGGCGGCGAAGATAATCCGCGTAGGTGGGGAAGTACTCGCTTTCCAGGCCGATGTGCAGCTCAAGCTGTCCGCGGTATGCTTCCCGCAGCCGGCGCAGGGAATGCAGGTAATCGGGAAAATCGTCCATAGTCATGCGGATGTTGCTGACAAAGCGGGTATAAGGCCAGGGCGCATGATCTGCGAAACCAAGCACGTCAAAGCCGCCGGCAATGGCGGCTCGAATATAAGCTTCATCCTCGCCCACGGCGTGATGGCAGCGCATGGTATGCGTGTGATAATTGCATTTCAAGTTCTTGTGGCACTTCCTTCGATCAAACGGTGAAATACGGGGTTACTCCCGGTGGCGGTGAAGCTCCAGGGCAGCCAGACAATTCTCCTTGCTGCGCTCGATGTGCTTACGGGTCAACTTCTCCAGGCGTTCCAGGTCGCGCTTTTCAATGTACTCCACCAGCTTGTAATGCTCTTCATGCGCCTGTACCCGACGGTCCTCCTGACGGATGGCCATGGCGGAGAACCGATTGATGAATTCATCCTGGCTTTCGATGACCCGGAGTATGCGGTTTTTCCCGGAAATGTGGGTCATTTCGCTATGGAAAGCCCGGGCCATGGGAGAGAGCTTCTCAATGTCGTCGCTGGCCATGACTTTGTCCATTTCCTGGAGCTTGGCGCGCAGGGAGGCGATCTGCTCCGGGGTGGCGCGCTCGATGATGGCAGGCAGCGTCAGCATTTCCAGCGCGTTGCGAATGGTGTAGATTTCATCCACATCCTCGATGGTAAAGGCGCGCACCACCACGCCCCGGCGCAGCACATATTCTACCAGACCGTCCCGCTCCAGCTTGCGCAGGGCTTCACGCAGCGGGGTACGGCTGATATGGAGACGCTCGGCGTAGTCGGTTTCCACAATGCGCTCGCCTGCGGGTATCTCCCCGGTAACGATGGCGTGTTTGAGAACCTCGTATGCGATTTCGCGGATGGGCCGGCTCTCCATCATGGGCTGAAAACGAAGTGTGGACATGACGATGCAACTCCTTCAATGACATAGGCGGAAAATGGTGAAAGCGCAGCGCCTTTCTGTATAGAGCGTGCACTTTGTATACAAGAATAGAACAAAAAAGATACAATGTCAAGAGTGAAGACGCGAAAAGTGTCAAAAAAACGCTGCCGGGGTTTCCGGCAGCGCAGCGTGTCGAAAAAGTGGTTTTCACCACTTTTTCGAGAAGGCACCTTCGACCAACCAGAGGTCGTCCGAAGGTGTA
>CALVVZ010000193.1 GCA_944364075.1 uncultured Clostridia bacterium | reverse complement strand
AGCCGTCGGATACGAATGAAAGTCGGAGGGGCTGCGGCCCCTCCGACACCTCCCTGGGGTTTTTTGACAGTCTGGGGCGAAGCCCTGCAGCACATGCTGTGGGGCTGCGCCTCTTTTTTTGGGGGGGGGAAGCGTACCAGAGGGAAACGCATGCAGCACCGGTGCCATTGACCGGGAAGCAGCGGGCGCTGCAGGCGCACCGCAAGGCTTAGTAATACAACCTCCCGAACCAGTTGACTGCGTCCAGCCAGGAAGTCTGCACCAGCAATCCGCTGGCGAAGGGGTACAGTGCGATGAATACGGCTGCCACCAGCAACAAATAGACGGCTACGACGGCAATGCCCAGGCGGTCGGCCCTTTGCGCCGCCCTTGCGGTCCATGCGGGGGGTGTCCGGGAAACAGCGCGGGCGGTATACCAGTTGCAGAGCTGTTCCTGCACATAGGCCGTACACAGAATCAGAAAGGGAACGCTGGGGAAATAATGGTAGATGTACGTTCCGCGGGGGACCAGCACCCAGGGCAGGAACTGCGCGCCGAAGCAAATCAGCAGCAGTGCCGGCCGTGCGTCCCGCTCTCCCTGCGGCGCCAGGGGCGAAACGTTTTCCCGGTATCCACGGCACAACACGGGAAGGGCCTGATGCTTTCCCCAGGCGTACAGGACCGCAAGCAGGGCGGCAAAGCCTGTCCACCACACTGCGATATTGCCAAACGCCCAAATGCTGTAGGCGTATCCTGCCGGAGTATAACGGTCCATGGCGTAGTACATGGGAATTTCCGAGAACGGCCAGCGATACCAGGGCGCGTAATAGGGGTGATTCATGCCAAGGCCCGGCTTACCATGGTACCAGAGCATGTACTCCGCTGCATCCACAATCCGTTCCAGGGTGATGCCGCCGCTGGGCGCAAAGTACGGCAGATAGGAGCACCAATAGATGCCTGCCGGTATCAGCACAAAAAAGATCAGGCAACTGGCCACGGTGAGCAACAGGCGCTTGTTCCCGTGCTCAGCCGCCGTGACTGCCACCGCGTCCCGTTGGGCGGGCGGGATGACGGCAGCTTCCTTGACGGCCCGCCACCTTCGCCACAGGCCCAGGAAGAAAACCGCGGCCAAGCCTACGCCGGCAAAGCAGCCCGTCCACTTGCTGGCGATGGCCAGGCCCATGCATGTTCCGGACAGTGCCAGCGGGATCAGCGAGCGTACAAGCGACTGCCCGAAAATATCCGTGTAGAACCATCGCAGCATGCAATAGACTGCCCAGATAATGAATAGCACCACAAAGCTGTCAATGGTGGCGATGCGCGTTTGCGTAAGGTGCAGGGTATCCAGGGCAAGGGCCAGGCAGGCCAGAACGGCGTATCTGCGCTTGGCGAAAAGCAGCCGGCCCAGCAGGTACAGGCTCGGCAGCATGCATACGCCGCAGGTTGCGCCCGCAAAGCGCCAGCCAAAGGGCGTCATACCCAGCGCGCCGATGGACCAGCTCATGAGCACCTTGCCCAGGGGCGGATGGGACACCTCATAGGGTTGCAGGCCGTGCAGATGCTCATAGGCCGTACGGGCGTGATAGATTTCATCAAAATACATGCTGTTGTACCAGCTGGGTTCCCCGGTGAGCGTGTCCTGCTCGTCCAACAGCGCGGAAACGTCGTGTCCGGCCGAACTTGTGGCTGTCACAGGCAGCACCGCTCCTGTTTTGTCCCGAAACAGGGTTTCCAGCAAGGTCAATCCCGGTGCGGAAGCTGTCAGGCGCACGTACCGACCGGCCAGGGCGCGGGTATCCGGAGCGCTGCTGCCATGGACATAAAACCACTGGTACAGGGAACCGGGGTCCATGGAGCAGGAAATGGCAGGCGTCCAAATTTCTCCATCCTCGGAAAGCTGTACCGTGAAACCGTTGTCGCGCTGATGGATGCCGCCCATATACAGCATGCGGAAATCCGTCTCGGCATCTCCCAGGTCAAAGGTGACCTGTTCTCCAGCCTGGGTAAAGGTGAAGGCGGTTTGCGGAGATACGGGAGAACCCAGCTGATAATAGGCCACCGCCGCGTAAAGCGCGGTCATCCCCAGCATGAGCGCCGCATCCTTGCCGTTGAGCCGCCTGGGACGGAGATGATTTGCCTTTTCGTCCCGCAGAAAAACGGCTGGCGGCGCCTCGGACGGTTTGCGGCCGCAAGGAAGGGAAATGCTTTTCCCCTGGCGCGCCAGGCGGCTCCCCAGTACCGCCGCGGCGATCCATGTCGCCAGCGACAGTCCAAGAACCACATAAGGAACATAGGGCATGGCCGCATCTGTTTGCGAAATGGCTTCCGCTTCCATGGCGACGGGGCTGCCGAGAAAGAAAGGGCTGAACGTTGCTGTTACCAGGCCCACAAACAGCAGGCCCAACAGGCTTTCGGCGCGGAAGCATTCGCAGATGAGACCGGCGTACATCAGCACAAACACCGCCAGCAACCCATGCCGCAGGTCCAGGGACACCGTCTGTGCAGCGGCCGCTTGGGTGGGCTGATAGAACAGTGCAATGTCAGCTTCTGCGGGCGCCGCTTCCACCTTCTTCAGGGACAGGCCGGCGAACCATGCCTCTCCCTGGGATTCCCCGGAATAACCGCCCAGCCTGGCAAAAACGGTCAAGGTATGCTGGTCGCGTCCGGTTTTGCCATACAGGGTTACCCGCTGCCATGCTCCCTGCGTGTCATAGACGCCGGCGGAAAAGGTATACACATCCGCGATGGACAGATTGGCGCCGCGCCCGCCTTCCGCTTGGGCACGAATCTGACCGGAGAGGCAGTACAGGCTGTCCGGCTCTACCGCTACTTCCTGGGCGAACCGCGCGTCATTGGGCAAATGATTCACGATATGCAGGGCAAAGCTGCCGTCCGTTTCTTCCGACAGAGCAAAATCCGTATAGCCTGCTTCCTGCGTATAGGCTTCGGTATGCCAGGAGGCGGGTGACCCCATTGAGGAGATTTCGCTGAAACTGCCGTTCAGCAGCAGTTCTTCTCCAAACTCTCCGGCGTTTTGCGGGCGAAGAAGCGCAAACAGTAGCAGCGCCCACAGCGCCACAGCTGCTGGAATGAGCTGCTTCCATTTTTTTGTCGTCATGAGCGTTTCTCCTTTCTCCAAGCTTTCTGCAGTGCGGTTTAAGGGAAGAATGAAGTGCAGAAAAGAAGCGAAGGCTGTATGGCATAGGCGGCATCGCACTGCCAACCCGGAGACATAACTTTTGCCAGACAGCGCCATGGGAAAGTAGGCTTTCTTATAAATAACGAAAGGCAGCGAAAAAAACTTGCCAAACAAGCGTCCGGCGAGTCAAAAAAGCGGCGCCGTGTATGTTGCTTCATTTTTTAGTTGGACAGTACACGCTTGCAGGGCACAGCAGGTTCAGGCTGTTGAAAAAGGTACGTTTTTTCATAGGGCTGTAAAAAAATGAAACTTCAGGCTTCCTAACTTGCAGAAATTTCATAGCGTATGGGGCCGAAGGTTTCCAAAGGGCGGGCGGAAAGCCCTTTGGTTGCTTTGCGACTTGAACTTTCGCAGAAAGGTCAACCTTGCAGGCGTGAAACTTCTTGCATCTGCAAGAATGCTTACATAACTTCCAGAAAAAAATGAGGCAATATTATTTTGTCAACGGTATGAAATGACTTTGCCAGCAGGCTGGCGAAAAATATCCATTGCGGCAAATCGAACTTGCAGGGCAAGCTTCTTTTGCGAGGCAGCCACTGTCTAAAACGGACAGAGAAGAAGGAAAGCGCTTTCGTATTCTTTCGTTGACACGGAAGGGCGGATTTGCCATAATAACATTAAAAGCGGCCGCCGGTAAGGAAACAAATTGCATTGCGCATGGGTAAGGAGGTAGTGTACCTTTATGAAAAAAATCATTGCATTGCTGTTATCGTTGTCCATGCTCTGCCTATGCCTGGGGGGCGCGCTGGCGGAAACGGTGGCCTTGAAGGTCTGGGGGAGTCAGGAAGATCAGGAGTTGCTCCAGGAGCTGTGCGAGGCTTATGCCGCGGAGCACCCGGAAAAGACCTTCGCCTTTACCTACGGTGTGGTGGGAGAAGCGGATGCCAAGGCGCGCTACCTGGAGGACCCGGCCGCAGCGGCGGATGTATTCTCCTACCCCGACGACCAGATCATTGATCTGGTGAAGGCGGATGCGCTGTATGAGGTAACACGCAACCATGATGAAATCGTTGCGGCCAACTCCGTGGGTTCGGTGAACGCGGCTTCTGTACAGGGGGTCCTTTATGGTTACCCCATGACGGCGGACAACGGCTATTTTCTGTATTACGACCGCTCTGTTATCAGCGACGAGGATGCCGCGTCCTTTGACACCCTGTTGGCTGCCGCGGAAAAGGCCGGGAAAAAGGTGCAGATTGACATTTCCAACGGCTGGTATCTGGCGGGTTTCTTCCTGGGAAACGGCTGCGTGCTAACCCTGGATGAAAACGGAAATCAGGTTTGTGACTTCAACAGTGAAAAAGGATTGGCAGCGGCGGAGGCCGTGCGCGCCATTTGCAATCATCCCGCCTATACCAGCGGGGATGACACGGTGCTGCAGGGCGGCATGGGGGACGCCATTTGCGCGGGCATCAGCGGCACCTGGGTGGCCGCGGCCCTGAAGGAGAAGCTGGGAGATCACTATGCCGCCGCCAAGCTGCCTACCTTTACCGTGGACGGGCAGCAGGTGCAGATGGGTTCTTTCCTGGGCTGCAAGATCATCGGCGTGAATACCCAGACGCTGTTTCCTGTGGAGGCTATGGAGCTGGCCGAATACCTGACCAGCGAGGAAGCGCAGATCCGGCGCTACGAGGTGCGCGGTTACGGGCCTTCCAATATCAAGGCAGCCGCCTCCCCGGCCGTTTCCGCGGATGTGGCGCTTTCAGCGCTGGCTGCTCAGAGCGAGTTCGGCGTAAGCCAGCATGTGTTGGGTAACTTCTGGACGCCTGCCGAAGCCTTCGGCGCAGAGCTGGAGGCGCATTCGGAAGCCGACCTGCAAACGCTCCTGGATCAATTCGTCAGCCAGGTTGTCGCGCAGTAAAGGAACATAGCGGGGCTGTTCCGCAGGGACGGAACAGCCCTCAGCGTGTCAAAAAAGTGGCGTCGCCACTTTTTTGAGGAAGCACCTTCGGCCAACCAGAGGTCGTCCGAA
>CALVVZ010000192.1 GCA_944364075.1 uncultured Clostridia bacterium | reverse complement strand
CGGCGGATACGAATGAAAGTCGAAGGGGCTTCGGCCCCTCCGACGCCTCCCCGGGGTTTTTTGACAGCCTGAGGCCGGAGGAAGAAAGTTCCTCCGGCCCCAGATTGCTGACAAAGTAATTTGCCTCATCATTTTTGCAAGTTGTGTATGCATTCTTACAGGCACAAAAGGTTTCGCGCCTGCGGGCGCGACCAAAGGGCTTTCCGATCGCCCTTTGGAAACCTTCGGTCCCATATGCTGTGAAATGCTTGCAAGTTTGGAAACCTGAAGTTTCATTTTTCTTGCAGCCCTATGAAAAAACGTGCCTTTTTCAACAGCCTGAGGCCGGAGGAAGAAAGCTCCTCCGGCCCTGTTGAATTACAAGGTCATTCCGACGCCTGCGCCGTTTCCGGCACAAAATCGCGGATCAGAATATCCAGCAGCTTCACCGCATTGACATCGTTGCCGCCGGTCACCAGCACGCACCAGTACATGTCCTCCAAGCCGGTCAGAGCAAACTGCTCCATGCCCGTAAAAGCTTTGGCGGGAATGCCGTAGAGATGCTTTTCCCCCAGCTCCGTATTGTTCCGCCAACCACCGCTCAGATCTATGTCCTTGGTATCCAGGGAGCCGTCATGGATATAAGGCTCCAGGTCGATCAGCGCGCCCTGGCCGGCATAGTTGACGAAGTTCTCCTTGCTCAGCAGGTAAACATCGCCCTCCCCTGCCATGATGTAGGTAGCCAGCTGCACGGTTCCATAGTAATCATCGCTGGCTACGGCAAGGAAAATGCTCTGCATTTGCTCCATATCCGGCATTTCGGTCAGACGGATATTTTCCAGGTAGGCATCCAGGGCTTCCTGGTCGCCATAGCTGGCGCAGAGATAAACGTCCACGATCTTTTCCGCCGGCGGGCGATAGGCCGTGGTGGTATAAATCAGGTTCCAGCCCATTATGCTCAGCGCCACCAGCATCAGATATTTCCAGGAATGATAAGTCAGATGATGCTTCACGCGCTCCTTGGTCAGGGGGGTTTTCATATTTTCGCTTCCTTTCAAGCCGATGGTATTCCGCACAGAAAGGGCGTCCGGGCCGCTGAAAAGGCTCGTCCGACGGCGCGTCCTCCCTTGGATCTCTTGCGAAACCGCGCACATGGAACGAAAGCGCCTCTCCTTCAGCTTTCCCTACCGTTTCGTCGCTTGCGCCGCGGATTTGATTTATTATAACACGGAAACGACAAAAAGCAACCGCTCCAGACCCCTGGACCGGCCTAGAAAACCGGCTCCATCACTGCCCGGAAATAGCCGTCCAGCTCCGTAGGCGTCTGCCGCAGCCCGCCCTTGATCCACCACAGCACCATTTCCACAAAGCTTCCCGCCACATGGTTCACCAGAAACTCCAGGGGCAAGTCGGGACGTTTGCGCCGTCCGGCGCACTGGGCACGGATCAACCCGCTGAGGCTGTCCTTAAAATAGCGTAGAAAAATTTCGCTGCTTTCGCAGGAAAGCAACCCCAGAATATTCCGGCCGTTCTCCTGCAAATGCTGCAACAGGTGGCAGAAAATTGATTCCGGCGCATCCTGCTGAGAGTAAAGCCCGTGGGTATGCGTGCGGTCCTCCGCGGTGCTAACGATATGCCCGAACAGCTCCTCGCACAGCGCTTTCAGCAAATCGTCCTTGGTTTCGAAATGGGCGTAGAAGGTGGTCCGGCCCACGTTGGCCGCGTCAATGATGTCCTGAACGGTGATGCGGTTGTAGCTTTTCGCCTCCAGAAGAGAACCGAAGGCATCGAAGATCGCCGCCCGTGTCTTCTGCTGCCGCCTGTCCATAGCGTTACCCTCCGAACAAATCCGTCAAAATGTTCCGTATCCTACACGGATGCAAAATCGTCCCTTGTCATCGCGGACGTTCTCTCCTAGAATAAAAAAGAACAATTTGTTTGCTAGCAAATGCATTGTACGGGAATCGCCTGCGCCTGTCAAGGGCGAATACGCGCACCATGCTTTGCGGCAAGGGAGGACGCTTCCATGTTAAAAAAGATCAATGACTTTCTGGCGGGTTGGCCCATGACGCTGGTGGGCGGCGTATTTCTGGCGGCAAGCCTGGCTGCGCCCTGGCTGGGGATTCGCCTGCCCGTAGACCCCGCCTGGGTCACGGTAGTGGTCAGCGGGCTTCCCTTGCTCTACCTGGCCCTATGGCGGGTAGCGCACAACCCCGGCATCAGCAAGATCTCCTCGGCGCTGCTTATCTCCATCGCCATGTTTGCCGCCATTGCCATCGGCGATCTTTTTGCGGCGGGCGAGGTAGCCTTTATCATGGCCATCGGCGCCCTGCTGGAGGACGCCACCACCAACCGGGCCAAGAAAGGCCTGAAAAAGCTCATCAGCCTGGCGCCCACCCAGGGGCGCAGGCTGATGGGCGACGGCCGGGAAGAAATGGTCCCTGCCCAGCAGATCCGGCAAGGCGACCTGCTGCGCATTCTCCCTGGCGAAACCATCCCTGTGGACGGCATCATCCGCAAGGGCGAAACCTCCGTGGATCAGTCCGTGATGACCGGAGAATCCCTGCCGGTGGACAAGGGCGAGGGCGCGTCCGTGTACTGCGGCACCATCAACCGCTTTGGCGCCATCGACATGGAAGCCACCAAGGTGGGCGCGGACAGCTCCCTGCAAAAGTTGATCCGCATGGTACAGGAAGCGGAACAGAAGCAGGCGCCCATGCAGCGCATCGCCGACAAGTGCGCCAGCTGGCTGGTGCCCGTAGCGCTGATGATCGCCGTGATCGCCTACCTGTGTACAGGGAACATCGTGACCGCGGTAACCATTCTGGTGGTATTCTGTCCCTGCGCACTGGTTCTGGCCACGCCCACCGCCATCATGGCGGCCATCGGTCAAGCGACCAAGCACGGGGTCATCATCAAGTCCGGCGAGGCGCTGGAGAAGATGGGCAAAGTGGATGCCATTGCCTTTGACAAGACCGGCACGCTGACTTACGGCCGCCTGGATGTCAGCGACGTGCTTTCCTTCGACGCCACCCTGACGCCGGATGCGTTGCTGGCGCTGACCGCCTCCGCCGAAGCCAAAAGCGAGCATCCCCTGGGCAAAGCCGTGGTCGCCCGTGCTCGGGCCGCGGGGCTGACGCTTACGGAATCCAGCAGCTTTTCCATGACCGCGGGGCGGGGCGTTTGCGCGCAGGTAGACGGCCGCCGGCTGCTGTGCGGCAACGAAAGGTTTCTGGAAGAAAACGGCGCGTCCGTCAACCGGGAGGCGCAGGAGGCGCTGAGGCGGTTGCGAGAGGAAGGAAAGGCTTCCATCCTGGTGGCGGACGCAGGCCGGTGCGTGGGGCTGATCGCCCTGGCGGATGTGTTGCGTCCCGAGGCGCGGGATATGGTCGCACAGCTGGAAAGCATGCACACCCGCGCAGTACTCCTCACCGGGGACAACCGGCGCGCCGCCGATTATTTTGCCCGGCAGGCGGGAATCACCCAGGTGCGCGCGGAACTGCTGCCGGAGGACAAGGTGCAGGCCATTGAGGCGTTGAAAGCTGAAGGCCGGACCGTCTGCATGATCGGCGACGGCGTTAACGACGCTCCGGCGCTGAAAACCGCCGATGTCAGCGTAGCTATGGGCGGCATGGGCAGCGACATCGCCGTGGATGCGGCGGACATCGCCCTGATGAGCGACGCCATTGAAAAGGTGCCCTATCTCAAGCGTCTGTCCAACGCCACAGTGAAAACCATTAAGTTTAGCATCTCCCTGTCCATGACCATCAATTTCATTGCCATCGTGCTATCCCTGCTGGAAGTGCTCAATCCCACCACGGGCGCCCTGGTGCATAACGCGGGTTCTTGTTTCGTGGTGTTGATCGCAGCGCTGCTGTACGATCGCAAGTTCCTCTGAGCGCATGCCCACGGGCCGCTGACGAAAAAGCGGCTTGCTCCGGCACAGACGCCTTGGACTGCCGGGACCTTTCCATGGCGCGGCAACCTGCCAGCCAAGCGTCGCCGCCTTTGAAAAAATACCCGCGGCCAGTGGAAACGCAATCCTTCCTCCATGTCCTTCCAACGTTTGAGCCGGTTTCAATGCAGGGAATCGCAGCTTTCCTGGAACGGCTGTTTTCTAAACAACTGTCGTTCCCGGCATGCGCCCTTTTTCAGCCGCTTGCGGGCGTTGTCCCCAAGGGCGGTTTGCATTGCGCAGGCAAGCGCCGTTCCCCTGCGTCTGCGCCGGTTTCGCCGGCGCCCAAGGCAAGGTCCGGCGCACGGAAATCCATCGCAAAGCATAGGTTATCACCGCGCCGGCGTATGGACACGGCGGTTTTCGGGTATGCTTTGCCTGGAAACCAGTGAAATGCCTAATGGAAGGGAGCGACGCTATTGATCGCCTTTGAGGAAAGCCAAACACGGATAAATCTCATGCGGGCCTTTGCGGGAGAAAGCCAGGCCCGGAACCGCTACACCTTTGCAGCCGCCCTGGCCCGGCAAAACCGGCTGGAAGTGGTAGCCCGCACCTTTGATTTCACCGCAGGTCAGGAAAAGGAGCATGCGGAAATCTTTTATCAGCTGCTATCGCCCATGAACGGCAGCAACATCCTGATGGATGCCGGCTTTCCCGTGAACACCGAGCAAAACGTTTCCGCGCAGTTGCGCGCGGCGATTCACAACGAAACGGAGGAATGCAACGCCGCCTATCCTGAATTCTCCCGGATCGCGCGGGAGGAGGGGTTTGTCCGCGCCGCGGACGTATTCGCGGCCATTGCGTCCATCGAGGGCACTCATGCCCAGCGCTTTACCCGTTTCGCCGACGCCCTGGCGTCCGGGGAACTGTTCAGCGTCCGGGGAGAAACGGCCTGGCTGTGCCTGAACTGCGGGCATGTGCATTTCGGACCTGAAGCGCCCAAGACCTGCCCCGTATGCAGCCATGACCAGGGATATATGATCCGCGCAGATTTGAAACCCTTCGTCAGCTGAAACCTGTCATCTTTTCCCTGCGGCGGAACGCAGCTGTGTTCCGCCGCAGCGTGTCACAAAAGTGGCGTCGCCACTTTCAGAGCGTTGACAAAGTATTTTGCCGCATCGTTTTTGCAAGTTATGTATGCATGCTTGCAGATGCAAAAGGTTTCGCGCCTGCGGGCGCGACCAAAGGGCTTTCCGATCGCCCTTTGGAAACCTTCGGCCC
>CALVVZ010000191.1 GCA_944364075.1 uncultured Clostridia bacterium | reverse complement strand
GGCGGCGGTCCGGGCGGGCGGGGCGTCCATGGCCAAGGTGGTTTCCGGGGACCTGACCCTGCGCCAGTCCCCCTGGAACCTGGTGGACAGTCTGATCATGGCGAGCCTGAGCTATAACCCGTTTCAGGATGCCGTCTCGGACGATCAGGGGAGGACGCTGCGGGAATGCGCGCCTTTGCTGGGCTTGGAAAACATGACCGGCGGGCAATATTTCCGGCAGTGGCGGGCGCTGCTCTACGCCATGGCGAATTCCGAGCGTTTCGGCGGCATGCGCCTGCATGATTATGTGAACGAGATTGACGAAGAACGGATCATCCAGTTTTCCGCTTTGACCGCGGAGCTGGAGGATGGAAGCGTGTTCGTGGCCTTTCGAGGCACGGACAGCACCCTGGTGGGCTGGCGGGAGGACTTCCACATGTCCTTTGAATCGCCGGTACCTGCCCAGGTGGAGGCGGTGGCATACCTGCGCCGGCAGGCGGAGCGCACGGAGCGCCCCCTGCGGGTGGCCGGTCACAGCAAGGGCGGCAACCTGGCCGTGTATGCCGCGGCGCATCTGCCGGCGGAATTGCAGGGCCGCATCCTGAGCGTATGCAGCTTTGACGGCCCCGGGCTGGACGAGGAGACCATGCATTCTCCGGGTTATGCGCGCATCCGGCCGGTGCTGCATTCCGTGCTGCCCCAAAGCTCCGTGGTGGGGCTGCTGATGCACTACCACGCGGATTATACGGTGGTGCGGAGCACCGCGGTGAGCATCCTGCAGCACGACGCCTTCACCTGGCAGGTGCGCGGCACGGGCTTTGAGGAGCTTCGCCAGGTGGACGCGGCCAGCCGCATCATGGACGAGACCCTGCATGCCTGGCTTCAAAATGCCAGCACGGAGCAGCGCCGGCGCTTTGTGGACGCCATGTTTGAGATCATCAACGCTACCCATGCGGAAACCATCGCCGAAATGAGCAACGAGAAGTTCCGCGCAGCCCTGAGCATGCTCCAGGCGACCCGGGACATGGACCCGGAAACCCGGCGGATGTTCAATCACCTGATCGGGGAATTTCTGCGCCTGGGCGCGGGCAACGTTTGGGAGATGATCTCCTCCAAAGTGCCTCGGCCCCGCCCCCGGGAAGGAATCCAGGAAAAACAGCCGCCTGACGGAAACGCGAACTGAACCCGCAGGCGAAAGCCCCTGCCGGCCGCTGGAAATTCGCTTGCGGCAAGCAGGGGCTTTTCAAACGGTTATTCAAAGGGATACTTCATGTTCCAGCTCCGGCGCAGGGCATCCATCCAGCGCATGATGCGCAGGGTTTCCTGGTGGGGCATTTCCGGGCACTCCAGCGCGCCCGTTTTCAGGGCGCGCAGGCAGGAAAGCACCTCGTACTCATAGCCGGTGAGCTGCGGCGGCGCGTCAATGACCCGAACGACGGAAGCTGGATCGTTGGCGTTGGCGTACAGGGTGGCGCGGCGGGGATTGTTTACGTTGTCCACCTCCAGGCAGCCGCGGTCCCCGTAGATCCAGCAGCGCCGGGAGGTGTTGCAGGCGGCGGTGGCCATGAGCTCCGCCATGCGCCCGTCCCCGTAGTGCAGGGTGACGCTTTCCTGCAGGTCAACGCCCGTGTCCATCATGCGCACGCTGCTCTCCATGCGCTCCACATCGTTGCCGAAGGTCATGGCGGCAAAGTTCAGCACATACACGCCCACATCCAGCAGCGCGCCGCCCGCCAGCTCCGGGCGGCGGATGCGCTCCTTGTCCCGGATGGTGTAGCCCAGGTTGGCGGTGAGAAGCCGGGGCGTGCCGATGGCGCCGGAGGCCAGCAGATCGTTCAGCATGCCACGCATGGGCACATAGCGGGTCCAGATGGCTTCGGTGACCAGCACGCCCTTTTCCTTGGCCAGGGCCAGGGCGCGCTCCGCCTGGGCGGCGGTGGCGGTGAAGGATTTCTCGCATAACACCGCTTTCCTGTGCCGCACGCACTGCTCGATCTGCTCCCCGTGGTGGGAATGGGGGGTGGCGATGTACACCAGCTCCACCTGATTGTCCAGGAGCAGCTCTTCATAGGAACCGTAGGCCTTCTGGAAGCCCTCCTCCCGGGCGAAGGCCTCCGCCCGCGCCTTGTCCCGGGAACCCACGGCGTACAGCTCCACCCCGTCGCCCCGGGCTTTCATAAGCCGCAGGGTTTCCGCCATTTTCCGCGCGATGCCGCCCGCGCCCAGAATTGCCACATTGGTCATGCTTTCCGTCCTCCTTGTCTATGCATCGGTCATGTTTTGTAAAATACAAATGGAGGTTTCCATCAGGATATTTTCCTGCGCGGCGCTTTCATTGAGCAGAAGCTGCCAGGCGGCGCGTATGGCGTCATGCCCCTGGCGCCGGGGCTGCTGGCAGATCAGCGCCTGAATCACTCCGCGGCGCATCATGGCTGCGTTCTCCGGCACCAGATCGAAACCGAACGCTTTAATTTTTCCGGCCATCCCCATATCCAATACGGCCTGGCAGGCGCTGGCACAGCCCGCCGCCGCCACAAACAGAGCGTTGATATCGCCGTGCCGCTTCAGCATGCTCCGCACGCCTGCGTAAATGCACGCCGGCTCATCTTCGCCGTCCATACGCGCCAGAATCTGATGCCGGCGGTCCAATGCGTCCAGAAAGCCCTGCAGCCTTTGCGCGTGGCCCAGGATGGCCCGCGCCCCTGCTACGATGCCAAGCCGCGCACCGCTTTCGCAGCACAGGTTTACCATGCCGCCCGCAGTAAGCCCGCCCCGGTAGTAATCTGCTCCCACGTACAGGGCGCGTTGACTGTCGGCCAGGTCGGTGTTCAAGGTAATGACGGGCACACCCTGCTCCGCCAGATCCGCAATGCCGTCGCGGATTTCCGGCGCGTTGATGGGCTGGATGACCATGGCCGCGCAGGCACGCAATTCGTCCATGGCGGCACGCTGCGCCGCGGCGTCATAGCCCCGCAGCAGCCGCAGCTCCACATGCACGCCCCAGTCCTGCAGCTCCTCCTCCGCCTGAGCGATTCCCTTGAGCACCTCGTCGAAAAAAGGATTGTCCAGGCAGCAGAGCACCACGCCGATGCGGGGGGCCAGGCGGCTCACCGTAAGCGCCCGTCCTGCGATGTTTTTGGTATATCCCGCCTGTTCCAACGCCGCGCGAACGGCGCGTTCCGTTTCGGGCTTCACGCGGCCCCGATGGTTCAGCACGCGGTCCACCGTGCCCCGGGACACGCCGCACATGGCGGCGATTTCCTTGATTGTCATGTCCGCTCCCATCCCTCGGGATGCCGCGCATTGACGCGCCAGGCTGCCCGATGGTATAATTCCCTTGACTTTTCCTATGATAACACGCATCCGGCGCTTTGTCGAGAAGCGCCCCGAAGGAGTATTCGCATGCCCGAAAGCATACCGGCCCTCGCTGCCAGGGAACAGCGCCTGGCCTGCCCGGTGGCCGCCCGTTGCGGCGGCTGCCAGCTTACCCGTATGACCTACCATCAGCAGCTGGCGCACAAGCAGGCGCTGGTGGAGGAGCTGTTGGCGCCTTACTGTCCCGTGTCGCCCATTCTGGGCATGGAACGCCCTTTCCACTATCGCAACAAGGTGCATGCTGCCTTGGGCGTCGACAAACGCGGGCTGCCTCTTTCCGGCGTTTATGCGGCCGGTACCCACCGTATCGTGCCGGTGAAGCGTTGCCTGATTGAGGACGAGCGGGCCAGCCGCATCATTCAGACCATTGTGGAGTTGCTCCCGGCGTTCAAGCTGCGCGTATACAACGAGTATACCGGGCGGGGGTTTCTGCGCCATGTGTTGGTTCGAACGGGATGGCGCACGGGAGAGATCCTGGTGGTGCTGGTGGCGTCCAGCCTGGAGTTTCCGGGCAAGCGTGCCTTTGTGGCAGAGCTGAAACGACGCCACCCTGAAATCACTTCCCTGGTGCTCAATCAGAACGACCGGCATACCAGCATGGTGCTGGGCAAACGGGAAACGGTACTGTTTGGCCCAGGGTACCTGGAAGATGTTTTGTGCGGCAAGCGCTTCCGCATTTCGCCCCAGTCCTTCTACCAGGTCAACGCGCAGCAGGCGGAAGTCCTGTACCGCACAGCCATCGCCATGGCCGGGCTGACCGGCGAGGAAACGGTGCTGGATGCCTATTGCGGAACGGGCACCATTGGCCTGTGCGCCGCGGACCATATCCGGCGCCTCATTGGCGTGGAACTGAACCCGGACGCCGTACGGGACGCCCGAGAAAATGCCGCGCGCAACGGGGTTGCCAACGCGGAGTTTCTCTGCGAGGATGCCGGACGCTTTATGACGCGCCTGGCCCGGCAGAGGCAGACACCCGACGTGGTGATCATGGACCCGCCACGGGCCGGAAGCGATCTGCCTTTTTTGCGCTCACTGATCGCGCTTGCTCCCGCCAAGGTCGTGTATGTCTCCTGCAATCCCGAAACCCTGGCCCGGGATCTGGCGGTGCTGTGCGAGGGTGGCTACCGCGCCGTGCAGGCTGTGCCTGTGGATATGTTTCCGTGGACGGAACATGTGGAGACAGTTGTCTTGCTTTCCAAGGGCGAGGTCGACTCGAAAAAGATTCGGGTTGAGTTCTCTTTGGAAGATATGGATATGTCCGAGTTCCAAGATGGAGCAACCTATCCGCAGATCAAGGAGTATGTTTTGGAGCATACCGGGTTAAAGGTTTCCAACCTTTATATTTCTCAGATAAAGAGAAAATGCGGACTGGAAGTTGGCAAGAACTACAATCTGCCGAAGTCCGAGGATTCCAGACAGCCACAATGCCCACCGGAGAAGGAAAAAGCAATCCGAGAAGCATTCAAATATTTTGGGATGATCTAACATCCAGCAAAATGGAGGTTTCTTATGGATAGATTGATTTCTTGTGAGTTCAACATGGATAATGCCTGTGTGGAACTGAAATTTGCAAATGGTAGCATGATTGCGATTAACACTATCGCCGTGGAAAACGAGATTGCCGACAATATGTATCAGCGGTCAGAACTGGACTATCTGATCTACAATGATCCGATTGGATATGCAGACTTGATATTGAACGGTGATCCCGAAATTTATCTAAAAACTGTAACTGAATATAAACCGCTTGATAGTTAATCAACACTTCGCCCGTGGGAGAAATTCTGCGGGCAATTTTTTTGTATCTTTTCTGTGAACTCTATTGATTTTGGCTGTCTAATGTGG
>CALVVZ010000190.1 GCA_944364075.1 uncultured Clostridia bacterium | reverse complement strand
ATGGCTGCGGTATGGACTACGCGGCCGCCTGCCAGGCAGGTATCGGCGCCAGTACAAGGCGCCACGTCCACCCCAAGCGCTACGTCCATCCCAAGCGCTACGTCCACCCCAAGCGCTACGCCTACCCCGAGCGCTACGCCCAAAGTATCCTTGCAGCTTGCGCTTGAAACGTTGACCGTGGAAGCAGGGGTGGGTGAAGCGGCTATATCGGGCACCGTAGTGACGCAGGGCGAGATCCCGGAGGATGCCCTTGTTTTGCGAATTGCCGGTAATGCGGTGGCCGCACAGGATGTGGCCTGGAGCGTGGTCAAGAACGGTTATGCGTTTACGGCACAGGTGAACAGGGAGTGGGAGGCCGGCGAAACGGTTCAAGTCAGCGTCAGCATGAAAGGAGACGCGGCGGTAGCTGCGCAGGCTAACCTGGAGGTAGCCGCGCCTGCCGCAACCGGCACGCCCGACGCAACGGCGGCGGCAACCGGCACGCCGGCGAGCGCTTCCAACGCGCCAAAGGCTACGGCTACGCCCAGGACGACCGCTACCGGAACGCCCAAGGTAACCGCGACGCCTGTGCCAACGGTCACCGTAACGCCAACGGCTATTCCCGTCAAGACCCAGGCCCCGGAAATTACGCTGACCCTGGACGGATCGCAGGTCATGGCCGGCGTGGGCGCTTTTACCCTGGAAGGCCGCATCAGGATCGCCGGGGCAATACAGCCGGAGCAACTGGAAGTACGAATCGGCAATGAGCTGATTCCGGCACAGAGCATCACCTGGACAGAGGTGGAGGACGGCTATTGTTTTGCCGTGACGCTGGACCGCGAACGCGACGCCAACGAACGGCTGGAAGTGGAAATTGCCTATACGGGAAACAATCAGATTGCTGCATCCGCGGCACTGATTGTGGATGCGCCTGCCGGCATATGCGTTGACAATCTGGACCAACTGTCCGCGCCCTTTGGCGGTGATGCGACGATTCCCTTGAGCATCACGGCGGAACCGGGATTGCAGGTGGCTTGCAGGCTGGCGGAAAACATGGTAGTAGGCACGTATACCGTAGGTGAAGACGGCGCGTTGACCATCAACATTGACGCGGATCAATTGCTGGATGGCGAAAACACGCTCACCCTTTTGTATACAAACATAGACCAGGCATCGGGCAACACGCCGGTTGAAGTGTGCGTGCAGATTGACCGCACGCCTCCCGAGATGCAGGGTACGACGCCGGAAATCCTGGATCAGCATACCGGGGAGATGGACGTGCTCCTGGCTCCTGAGGATGCCCTCAGCACCGTTGCGCTCTGGGTGGACGGCATGCATAGCGGAGTGGAGGCTACGGCGGACAGCGAGGGCAAGGCCAGGCTGACCGGGCTTGAGACGCTGGAGCTGCATAGCGGGAGCAATGTGGAGATCGTCGTGACGGACCTTGCAGGCAATGAATCGCGCGCGACGGTTCCTTATCAGCTTTCCGTGGCAAGCCTTAGCCTTACGGTCGCGCCGGAGACCGGCGGTATGCAAACGGTATTCACCGTGTCAGGCGCCGCGGAGCCCAACGCCGAACTGAAGCTGAGCTATGGCAATGGCGGCGAGCTGACGCTGAACGCCGGCGCGGACGGCGCGTACAGCGGCACACTGGATGCGTCCGTGCTTCAGACGGGAAGCAACGAAGTGAACGTAGCCTATGTGCGTGTGGCCGGAGAAACCGTGCAGGGCTTGGCCGGCGCATCGGCGCAGTTTCAATATGACGGGGAGGCCCCCGAGGTACAAATGACAACCCAGCGGCTTATCCAGGGGCAACGCAGTATTGCGGCGCAGATCAGTGAAACAGGAGCATGGACGGCCGAACTGCTGATTGACGGGACGGCGGTGGCCGAAACGTCAGGGGCCGGCGAAGGCGCCTGCGAACTGCTGTTGCCGGAAGAACAACAGCTCCTGCCCGAAAGCCGGATTGCGCTGCGGGTTACGGACGCCGCGGGCAACGCAACAACGGATGAGTCCGTGCATTACGCGCCCATTATGCCCATATCCATTGAAAACGCGGAAGAACTTGCAACGGGCATACAGTCTCCCAGCGACACGTTGGCGCTGCAGTTGCGCGGTGAGCCGGGAGCCGTGCTGACCATTCAGGTATCGGGCGGCGAGCAAGCCAGGGAAATGCAAATAACGCTCGATGCCAGCGGCTATGGAGATTGCTTGCTCAAAGACCTGCTTGCATCCAATACCACAAACGAGATTACGGTAACCTATTCCTTGGCGAATGCAGACTATACGCCGCAAGCATGCGCGCAGCAGGAAACCGTATCCGTCTACTATGACGGGGACGCGCCGGAACTTTCCTTGCAGCCTGCGAGCTTTACACGGGACGACTCGGAGCTGGTTGTTACCGTGTCCAACGAGCCCAAGGGGTATAGTGTTTTTGTGCGCGCAGTGGATGCCTCGGGTGCATTGCTGACGGACCGCGCAGGCAACGCCCTCATGGAGCGGCAGCTGGCGGATCATGTGCTGGAGAGCGCGTATACCATCCCCCTGACGGAGATCGCCAAGCTGCTGGAAGATGGACAGGGAATTTGTCTGACCGTTACCGACCCGGTGGGGCAAAACAGCGAGATTACGGCGGTATACCATAATGTCAGCACGCTGCTGGACGCTTATGCGGCATCAGAGATCACGGATTTTGGCGTGGTACATCAAGGGGAGAGCGCGCAGGCCTCCATCACGGTGCTTTGCAGCAGTATTGATATGATGGAAGGGTACGTGTACTTGCAGCTTGCCGATGATACCGGCGAACCGGTGCAGAAAATAAAGATCTCTCCCCAGCGTGATGTGGAACAATTGGAGGCGGCGGACTTTGCTGCGGAAATGGCGAAAGCCACAGGGCAGCTTGACCAGGCGTATGTGAATGCCGGCTATCGCATTGTTCAGGTTCCTATTGACGCGACTTGTCCCACGGGGGATTTCACGCTGGAGCTTTGTGTGGAGACGGAGTTCTCCGAGCAGGAGGCCGGAGGCGCGCCCAGAACCTTCTCACTGGGAAGCATTACCATCGAAGCGATGCAGCTTCCCACCTCCAGCTCCGTGAGCGCGCCCTATGTGGACGCCCAGGCGAGCTATGCCGTGGGGCTGGACGACCCGATCCAGGAGCAATTCCGATCGGGGAACATTGTGCTGACGGGCTGGGTACGCTCCTCGAAGATGGCCTATTTCAACCGCTACGATATTTATCAGGCGGGTACGGGTGTTTTCCTTACCGGCGATAACTTCATCACCACGGAAAATATCAACCGGTATTCCCGTGCTGACGTTACCGGAGAAGCGCGCGAGCTTGCCGGTGAAGACCTGACCACCGAAGGTTTTGTCATTTCGTTGGACTTGAGCGCGCTGCGGCTGGCGAGCGGAGACGTGATCGAAATCCAGCTATCTACCGGCAACGGAGAAGAGGTTATCAAAAACGCCCTGTGCGCGACGGTGGTGGTTGACGCGGCGGCTCCGGAAATCAGCGACGGACGGATCAACGCAATCACCGCAGCATGGCAGCCGGTGATTGCGCCGGAAGAATAAACCCGCCGTTGGGCATGCTGGCATAGGGGCGAAACGAAAAAATGAACCGGCCCGCAAAGGAAGTCGTGAAGGCTTCGCTTGCGGGCCGGTTTTTAACAGGCTGAAAGAAGTCCTTTTCCATACAGGATCACATGGCGTTCCCCACTCAAGTCCCGCTTTCCAGCTCCGCCTTGACG
The DNA here is from genome assembly GCA_944364075.1 of uncultured Clostridia bacterium. Classification (GTDB taxonomy): domain Bacteria; phylum Bacillota; class Clostridia; order Christensenellales; family Aristaeellaceae; genus Egerieenecus. Next base: position 1,525 of record CALVVZ010000190.1, on the reverse strand, counting down.
CTGGGAACCAGCGCCAGTTCCGAGGCGCTCAGGGGCGGGAATTCGGGGTTCATGTCGGCGAGGGTTTCCAGAAGGATCTCGCTGACCAGATAGCGGGTGTACCATTTGTTGTCCGCGGGCAGCACGTACCAGGGGGCGCGCTGGGTGGCGGTGGCGTTGATGCAATCCTCGTAGGCGGCGTCGTATTCCGCCCAGAGGGAACGTTCCTTCATGTCGGCGGTGGAGAGTTTCCAGTGCTTGTCCTCCCGCTCGATGCGGTCCAGGAAGCGCTTTTTCTGCTCCTCCCGGGAGACGTTCAGGAACAGCTTGACGACCCGGTAGCCGTTCTCATAGAGGTAGTCCTCAAAGTGGCGCAGCTGCCGGTAGCGCTTTTCGAAGAAATCCTCCCCCAGGCAGCGGGGCGCCAGGCGGTAGGTCTTTTCCAGGTGATGGACCTTCACCACCAGCACGTCCTCATAGTGGGAGCGGTTCAGCACGCCCACCTTGCCCCGGGGCGGAAGCGCCTGGACGATGCGCCACAGATAATCGTGACTGAGCTCGTGTTCGTTGGGGGACTTGAAGGAATGCACTTCCAGCAGCTGGGGGTTCAGGGCGGAGAACACATGCTTGACCAGGCTGTCCTTGCCCGCGGCGTCCCTGGCCTGGATGGCCACCACCAAGCCCTCGCAGCCGGCGGCATAGAGCTTTTCTGCCAGCATAGCGGCTTTGCGCAGGTTTTCGGCGGTGCGGGAAACAAGCTCCGCCTTTTCTTTTTTGTGTTCTCCGGCGTCGGTGGGCTCCTCCTGGAGGCGCAGGTTTTTTCCGCCGTCAAAGCGGTAGGACTTGATGGACATGCCCATTCTCCTTTGCATCGGTTGTGCTTGGAGGTATTATACCACAGATGCCGGAAGGGAAAAAGTAGGCTGGCGCTTTTTCTTTGCTTCGCCGGGCGGATTCTGGAAAATCCTTCCGCCCGGCCCATGACATTCGTTATGATCTATGCTATACTGTCATCAAAGCCTCCGGGCGGGCGGGCCGCCGATCCTGCATAAGAAGGAAGTAAACGATCCATGCTGATGTATATCGCCGTATGCCTGGCCTATGTGGTCAAGGGATTGACGGGATTCGCCAATACGCTGGTGCTTACCGCCATCATGAGCTTCGAGAGAAGCGGGCGGGACATCACCCCCACGGATCTGCTCCTGTCCTTTCCAGCCAATGTGTGGATGATGCTCCAGCAACGGCGCAGCATCGCCTGGAAAAAGGCGCTGCCCGTATGCCTCATGCTCCTGGCCGGATGCATCCCCGGAACGCTGCTGCTCAAGGGCGCGTCCCCGGCGGCACTGAAGGTGGTGTTTGGCGTACTGCTCATCGGGCTGGGGCTGGAGCGGCTGCTGCGGCCCCAGGGGGGCGGAAGCGGCAAGGGCTCCGCGCTGCTCCAGGGGGCGGTGGCGCTGCTCTCGGGCATTACGGCGGGGCTGTTCGGCGTGGGGGCGCTGCTGGCCGCTTACATGAGCCGCACCGCCAAGGACCCTGGGGAATACCG
>CALVVZ010000189.1 GCA_944364075.1 uncultured Clostridia bacterium | reverse complement strand
CCGTCCTTTCCTGATATTTTTTACCTGCCGCTTGCTAAAGGCGGTGTTTGATATATACCCTAACGGGCGCACGTACATCTCTGTCATGCTGTTGGAGACCGGGGTCCCCGTGGCAAAGATGACGCCCTTGCCGCCGGTAAGCTCATCCATATAGCGGCATTTGGCGAACATGTCGGAGGACTTTTGCGCATCCGCGGTGGAAAGCCCCGCCACATTGCGCATCTTGGTGAAAAGGAACAAGTTCTTGTACAGATGCGCCTCGTCCACATAGAGCCTGTCCACGCCCAGCTGTTCAAAGGTGACGACGTCATCCTTGCGCTCCGCAGCCGTGAGCTTTTCCAGACGGTTTTCCAGCTGCTTTCTGGTGCGCTCCAGCTGCTTGATAGAGAACTGCTCTCCATGATTGCGCTTGAGCTCCTCAATGCCCTGAACAATTTCATCGATTTGTTCCCGCAAAAGCCGCTGCTGCCGCTCCTGACTGATGGGAATGCGCTCGAACTGGCTGTGCCCGATGATAATGGCGTCATAATCGCCGGTGGCGATCCGGGCGCAGAACTTCTTCCGGTTGCGCGTTTCAAAGTCCTTTTTGGTGGCCACCAGGATATTGGCGGAGGGGTACAGGCGCAGGAACTCGGCGGCCCACTGCTCCGTAAGGTGGTTGGGCACCGCAAAGAGGGACTTCCTGCATAATCCCAGCCGCTTGGATTCCATGCAGGCGGCCACCATTTCAAAGGTCTTGCCTGCCCCTACCTCGTGCGCCAGCAAGGTATTCCCGCCGTAGAGGATGTGCGCCACGGCGTTGCGCTGGTGCTCCCGGAGGGCAATTTCCGGGTTCATGCCGCCAAAGGTGATGTGGGAACCGTCAAACTCCCGGGGCCGCGTAGCGTTGAAGCGTTCGTTATAGGCGGTCACCAGGTTTTCCCGCCGCGCCGCGTCCTGCCAGATCCAGTCCCGGAAGGCGTCCTTGATGGCCTGCTGCTTTTGCTGGGCCAGGGTGGTTTCCTTGGTGTTCAGCACCCGGCGCTCCTTGCCGTCCGCGTCCTCCACGGTGTCATAGATGCGGATGTCCCGCAGGTTGAGGGTATCCTCCAGAATGCGGTAGGCGTTGGCCCGCGAAGTACCGTAGGTTACGTTGGCCGCTACGCTCCCCGAGGCGATACTGCCTTTGTTGGGTATCTGCCATTCAGCGGTGAGGGTGGAGAAGTTTACCTGGATGAGCCGGTGCATGTACAGGGGTGGTTTCAACAGCTCAAGGGCAAACTGCCGGATATAGGCTTTGTCCACCCAGGTAGCGCCCAGGCGCACGTCGATCTCGGAAGCGTCCAGGTCCTTGGGCTGCGCATGCTCCAGCGCTGCGACGCAGGGTGCAAAACGGGCGTCCGATTCGGCGGCCTGCCGGGCGTCCCGGAGCTTTTGCCGGACGTTGCCGGACAGGTAAGCGTCGGCGGTTTCGTAGCGGAACATGCCCGATGTGTCCTCGGAGCCGGGTACGGGGAAAATCACCCCTTGCAGCGCCTGAGTGAGCTCCTCCGGGCTTTTGCCGGTGAGCTGCGCCATGTAGCTTAGGTCCACGCCTGCCTTTTCGGCAATGGACAGAGCCAGGGCTTCGCCGGGGGTGTCCACATGCTCCACCGCCTGCGCCGGGCGGATGGTACGCTTGGTGAACATATCCGCTTTGCGCTGAAGATTGCCATCCTCGTCCAAGACCTCCAGGGCACAAAGCAGATAGTAGCTGGAATCGTCGGCAAAAGCCAACCGGTTGGCCCGGTCGCTGATCAGCCCGTACCGGGCGGTGAAAGCGTCGTAGCGCCGGTTCAGCTCGGCTTGCTGCTCCTGGATGGCGCTGTCCGAAACCGTCGCATCCATCTGAAGGGCAATAAGCGCCTGAGTGCAGTCCCGCAGCCCCACCAGTCCGCCGATTCTTTCCTGCGCGGTCCGGCTGAGGGCAGGGCGGACCATGACCGAGTTTTCCCGGTAATAGACCTGCCCGTCCACCAGGGTATAGGAATAATTCTTCACCGCCGGATCGGCGGGAATGGACGCGGCTATGGCCTCGCCTTCGCCCAGGTCCGGGGTTTCCGCCTCCCGGTATGTCCCGCTTATGCGCTCCACCGCCTGCGCCAGCTGCTCCGTCAGATCAGCGCCCTCCAGGGGCAGGCAGGCGGTTTCCTTGCGGTTGCCGTACATGCTGTCATCCCAGGCCATGCGGCCCAGCACCATTTCGGGATGCTCCGCAAAATAGGCGTTGACGGGAATCCCCTCGTCCGTTTGCCCCAGATGTACCCAGTCCGGTTCCACGTCCAGGGGACGGTCGCGCTTTTGCAGGAAAAGGATGTCCGAGGTGACCTCCGTGTTGGCGTTCCGGGCAAAGGCATTGTTGGGCAGCCGGATGGCCCCCAGCAATTCGGCACGCTGGGCCAGGTAGCGGCGCACATCAGGATTATGTTTGTCCATGGTTCCCTTGGAGGTTACGAAAGCGATGATGCCTCCGGGCCGCACCTGGTCGATGGCCTTGGCGAAGAAGTAATCGTGAATATGGAAGCGCAGCTTGTCGTATGCCTTGTCCGCAACCTGATAGTTGCCGAAGGGAACGTTGCCCACGGCCAGGTCGAAGAAGTCCCGGCGGTCGGTGGTTTCAAAGCCCGCCACGGTAATATGGGCCTCGGGGTACAGGTACTGTGCGATGCGCCCGGTAACGCTGTCCAGCTCCACGCCGTACAGGCGGCTGCCCGCCATGGTATCCGGGAGCAGGCCGAAAAAGTTGCCCACACCCATGGACGGCTCCAAAATATTGCCGGAACGAAACCCCATGCGCTCCACGGCCTGGTAAATGGCCCGGATCACCGTGGGGCTGGTATAGTGGGCGTTGAGGGTGGACGCGCGGGCAGAGGCATACGCCGCATCGGGGAGCAGGCTGCGAAGCTCCTCATATTCCTTGCGCCAATCCGTGTTCTGGGCATCAAAAGCCTGGGGAATACCGCCCCAGCCCACGTACCGGGAAAGGACTTCCTGCTCCTGGGGCGTGGCGGGACGGCCCTCCGCCTCCAGCGTTTGCAGGGTGCGGATGGCGGCGATGTTCCAACCATAGCGGGTTTTCGCGCCGCCCACGCCCAGCTGGCTGTCCGTAATGCGGAAGTTTCGCGCAGGCAGCAAGGGCGTTTCCGGTGGGGATTGCTCCAGGGCCAAGGGTTCCACAACTACGTCGAAGGGCAGCTGGTTCTGCGCCGCGGGATACACTGTCCCGGCAGCGCCGGGGCTGACCTTTTCCATGGCAGCCGTTTCCGGCTTTTCCCCGGCGGGTTCGGCTGTTTCTCTCACGGCTTCCGCCCGGGCGGCGTCGGCCATGACCTGGCGTAGGAAAGGATCGCTGTCCAGCTTCTCCGGGTCCACCACCTGGCCACCCACGATGCCGCGGGCTTCCAGGGCTTGGCGGATGGCCGCGGGATGAATCTCCTCGTCCTGTTCCTCGGGGGTGAAGAAACGCTCCTCAGCAATGAGCGCGGCCAGGAATCGCCGCACATCCTCCCAGGGGAGATCCGCGGCGCTTCCGCGGATCGTGACGGGAAAGGCGGGCAGATCGTCCCCATAGGCGCTACGTAGCCAACCTGCCGCCCCCGCCTCCTGACCGTGGGATTGCATGTACGCAAAAACAGCGCGCTTGCTGTCCGCGTCGCCGTTCCACTCCCGTAGCGCATCGTCAATATCCTCCTGGGTGAGGGGCCGCAGCTGCGCATGCAGCCTGGGATAGGTTTCCTGGAAGAGCTCCTGGTGCAACCGGCGGCGAAACTCTTCCGTGTCCGCATAGCAGCGCACCAGTTCCAGATCGCCGGAAGCCAGCACCGCACGCCGGATAGCCGCTCCGCCTTCGATTTCCGCGTTTTCCTGATCGGAATGCGCGCAGGCGTTCCGGTAAGCCGCATCCTCCATAAGCGCGGCGGACACCGCAGGCTTGTATTGATCCAGCAGCTCCTGGACGGAGCGTTGCGCGGGAGCTTCCGCCGTGGGGGCCATTTCCGGAGCTTCCGGGAAGCTGTCCTGCTCCTGACTCTCCCGATGCCGTCCATTCCGCATCAGCTCATCCAGACGTACCGCGGCCTGATGCCAGGTCAGGCGCACTTCCGGGCAGTTGCCTTTTTGCAGCCGGATACCGGAACGGTCATGGCTCTCGGCGCTGTGCGCCGCGCCGGACAGCGCGTGGGAGCGCCCCCCAATGCCGAAGGTTTCCGACAGGAAAACCGCGCGGTCCCTGGGGGCGGCATGCTGCCGGAAATAAGCGTCTATGCGCTCCAGACCGCCGGATACCCGGCAGCTTTCCACCAGCGCCTGACGGATTTCATCTTCGGTGATGAACCCCTCCACCTGCGGCGTCTCCGGGGCTGCGTTGGCATAGGCGCGCATCGGACGGCGCAACGCCGCAAGCTGCTCCTGCATGCTGTCCAGCCGGTGGTAGGACAAGCGCAGCAGCTCGGGATGCTCCCGCAGCGCATCCCGGAAGGCGGCCAGTTCCTCGGAAAGCGCGGCGCAGAAGTCCCTATCCGCCAATGCCTGATCTAGACGCTGCATGTCCTCCGCAAAGCTGCCGTCCGTCAGCGTGGCCAGCAGCGGAAACGCCTGCTCCGCCTGCTCCCGGCTGGCGATATCGTAGTACAGATACCGCAAGGACCGGGCCAGCGTCCGCCGGGCATATCCGGGTGCTTCCGTGAGCTCCTCCCGGGTAGCGTAGCGGCCTTCCTCCAGGAGCCGGGCGATGCGCGCCGCCGCGTCCGGCCAGGTCAGCCGCTGGGCCTGCGCGTCATACCGCGCGCTGTGCCCATAGGCCATACGGACGCCATCCGGCCCGAACCATACGCTGAGATCGCCCCGGGGTGTGCGCAGGCCGTTCCCGCCGCGATACAGCTCCGGCAGCGCCGCCGCAATCTCCTCCGCCGGTTCCTCCCGCAAATACAGAAGCGCTACCTGCAAGCGCAGGTCCGCCGCGTTGCCGCCCGTTTGCAGCGCCCGGTCCACGGTTTCTTGGGGAATGGAAAAAGCGGAGGGCGTTTCGCTCTCCGCTTGGTCGATCAGGGCAATTTGTTCCGCTTCCCCGGGAAGCGCCGGACTTTCCAGAAAACTTAGCTGTACACCAGCTCCGCCAGGATAATCTCCTCGGCCTGCGCCTTGCAGGCGTTCATCAGGCCCGTCCACCGCAGGGGATCGCGGGCTTTCAGCGCCTCCGTCGCCCCCGCTTCCTCCGCCAGTCGGGGCATCAGTTGCTCCAGCCGGTTCTGCGCCGCCGTCTCGATCTCCATAAGGTGCGCCTGGAGTTTCCCAGTGAGCAGCAGACTGTTCCACAGCATGCTCCGGTGCGATTGCAGGAACGTCCTGCGCATCCGCCCGTACTTGCCC
>CALVVZ010000188.1 GCA_944364075.1 uncultured Clostridia bacterium | reverse complement strand
CACCTTCGGACGACCTCTGGTTGGCCGAAGGTGCTTCCTCAAAAAAGTGGCGACGCCACTTTTTTGACACGCTGAAAGCCACCCCCGCGAATGCGCGGCGGGTGGCTTTTTCGTATCCGCAGCAGGCTATTTGCCCGCCGCGACGCTGTGTACGTTCAGGTGCGGGTAGGTAATCTCCACGCCGTGGCGGCGGAAGGCGTCGTAAATCCGCTCGTTCAGGGCAAAACGAAGCGTTGCGTAATCAGTGGCCGGGACCCATGCGTGAATCAGGTACTGGATGGCGGAATCCCCGTAGCTGTCCAGATGCACCGCCGGAGCGGGGTCGGACAGAATGCCCTCCAGGGAGGCCACGGCCTCCAGGGCCGCGGCCCGGACCTGCTGGGGTGTGTTGTCGTAGGAAACGCCGATGGACAGCTCCATGCGCCGGGTGCCGGAATAGGTGTAGTTGATCATCCGGGAGCTGTACAGCGTATCGTTGGGCATGTAAACGGCGCGGCCGTCGGGGGTGGTCAGGCGGGTGTAGAGCAGGCTGATTTCCTCCACGGTGCCGGCCACGGTTTCCGACTCGATGTAGTCCCCCAGGGTGAAGGGCTTGCTGGCCAGGATAATCAGCCCTCCGGCGAAGTTTTTCAGCACGCCCTGCACCGCCAGGGACAGCGCCAGGCCCATCACGGAGAACACCGCCAGGAACGAGGAGATGGGCACGCCGATGATGTTCAACGCGATCATCACCGCCAGGAACAGCAGCAGGAAGCGCATCACCGTGCGCAGGATGGAATGCAGTTCCGGGGCTACACGGGGCATGCGCCGCAGAATGCGGTCAAAGGCCATGAGCAGGTACCGCCGGGCCAGCAGGCACAGCGCCAGCACCAGCACGGCGGCGAGAATCTTCTCCACGGGGATGCTGCTCCCCAGCGCCTGCCAGATGGACGCGGTTTCCGACACGGCTTCGTTTACGGTTGCGGAAATATCGTCGGGCATGAAGGGCCTCCCTTGCGTATTTGCGGGGCGTTACATCCGCTCCGGGGCTTCCATGCCGATGAGGTACAGCCCCGTTTTGATGACGTTCTTCATGGCCCGGGTCAGGGCTACACGGGCCGCTGCCGCCGCGGGATCGTCGTCCAGGATGCGGTGCTCGTAGTAGAACTTGTTGTACGCCTGGGCCAGGTCGGTGACCGCCCGGGTAATCATGGAGGGCTCGTACTTGTCCGCGGCCTCCTGAATCACGTCGGGGAAGCGGCCCAGCTTGCGCAGGCAGTCCTGGGCCTCGTCGTCGGCCAGGGCGTTCCAGTCCGGCGCGGGCAGGGACATTTCCGCGGCCTTGCGCAGCACGGAGCAGCACCGGGCGTGGGTGTACTGCACATAGGGTCCGGTCTCCCCGTCGAAGTTCAGCGCCCGCTCCCAGCTGAAGTCGATGTCCTTGATGCGGTTGTTGCTCAAATCGGCGTATACCACCGCGCCGATGCCCACTTGCCGGGCCACCTCGGCCTTGTCGGGCAGGTTGGGGGACTTCTCCTGGATAATGGCCAGGGCCTTCTGCTGGGCCTGCTCCAGCAGGTCCTCCAGGTAGACCACGTAGCCCTTGCGGGTGGACAGGGACTGCCCCTCGTAGGAGATCATGCCAAAAGCCACGTGGACGCAGTTCTTGGCCCAGTCGTAGCCCATAAGCTCCAGCACCTTGAACCACTGGCGGAAGTGCAGGTCCTGCTGGTAGGCCACCACGTACAGGCACTTGTCAAAGTGGTAGGTATCCTGCCGGTACAGCGCTGCGGCGATGTCCCGGGTGGCGTAAAGGGTGGCGCCGTCCTTTTTTAGGATCAGGCAGGGGGGCATGCCGTAGGGCTCCAGGTCCACAATGGACGCGCCCTCGGAGATGGCGAGCAGGTTCTTCTCCTTCAGCTCGTTGATGACCCGGTCCATCTTGTCGTTATAGAAGCTTTCCCCGGCGTAGCTGTCAAAATGTACGCCCAGGAGATCATAGACCTTGGCGGTGTCCCGCAGGGTCAGCTCCTTGAACCAGTTGAAAATCTCCAGGGCCTCCGGGTCGCTGTCCTCGATCTTCTTGAACCAGGCGCGGCCCTCGTCCTCCAGGGCGGGGTCCTTTTCGGCCTCCTCGTGGAACTTCACGTACAGCCGCACCAGCTCGTTGACGCCGCCCTGTTCCACGGCCTCCTTGTTGCCCCAACGCTTGTAGGCGCAAATCATCTTGCCGAACTGGGTGCCCCAGTCCCCCAGGTGATTGATGCCCACGGTGGTATAGCCCAGGTGCTCGTAGATGCGCTTGAGGCTATGGCCCAGCATGGTGGTGGACAGGTGGCCGATGTGGAAGCGCTTGGCAATATTGATGGAGGAATAGTCCAGGCAGATGGTCTTTCCCTCGCCCTGGCGGGTGGCGCCGTACTTCTCCCCGGCGGCAAGGACGCTGTCGAGGGTATCCCGGGCGAAGTTCACCCGGTTGAGGAAGAAGTTTAGGTAGCCGTTCACCGCCTGCACGCTGGCGGTCTCCGGGGCGTCGAAGGCCTGGGCCAGGGTCTGGGCAATCTTGGGCGGGGCCATGCGCAGGGCTTTGGCAAAGCGGAAGCAGGGGAAGGCGTAATCCCCCAGCTTGGGTTCCGGCGGCACCTCCAGCAGGGGCCGCAGCTCCTCCGCCTGGGGAAGCTCCCCGGCCTGGGGCCAGGCCTTGCGCAGGGTATCCGCCAAAAGCCGGGCGATGCGGGTTTTCATATCCATGGAACATTCGCTCCTTCTGTTATGCAATAGCGTGTGTTATTGTACCACACTTCGCCGGGGAGAGACAAGGGGCAGCGGCAGATATTCCGCGGGCTTCAGGTCTTCCCTTTCGCGGCGCGGACCAGCTCCCGGGCCTGGGCGGCCTCCGCCTCCGTCACGGGATGGTCGCTGTAACGGGCGCGATCGTAGCTTTGGGCCAGGGGCAGGGCCAGGGGGGAGTCCTCCGCCAGGGGCGTCAGGCTTTCCCGGGCGGTTTCGCTGGGGGCGGCTTCCCGCGCCCGGCGCAGCCAGCCCACCGCCAGGCGCACCTGCCGGGCGGTGGGTAGCGCCTCCCAGTGCCGGGGCAGGCGGGGACGGCGGCGGGCGGTCCTGCGCAGGCGCTCCTGGGGCAGGGAAACCGTCTCGTCCACATAGCCGCGGTCCTCCCCGTCCAGGCGGTCCAGGTAGCCGTGGAGCAGCGCCCGCAGCCAGGCGCCCAACTTCCGCATCCAGCCCGGCAGGCGGCGGAGGACCACCACCAGCAGCGCCGCGGCCCCCAGGGCCAGGGCGACGCCCGCCACGACCTCCAGAATTTTCCAAATCAGGCTGGTCTCCCCCTGGGGCAGGCCGCCAAGCATGCCGCTGTCCTCCATGGGGGCGGCGGTCACGGTTTCCTCCTGGGAGGAAAGCAGGGCCAGCAGCACCGCCACGGCCCGGACCACCCACCGCACGGCCGCCTCCAGCCAGGCCCACAGGGTACGGATATTGGCCAGGACAAAGGCCAGGGCAATCACGCCCGCCGTGAGCAGCAGGTTGGCCGGGAGCATGCCGCGGGGGCGTCCCGTGCGCTGCATCTGCACCTGGTCCCGCAGCTGGCGCTGATTCACCACCAGCAGCAGGCAGGGGAAAAACGCCAGGCCCAGCCCCCCAATCAGGGGCGCGGCCTGGGCGGTGGTTCCGCCCAGGGTGAACAGCCAGGCGCCCAGCAGGAATACCGTAGCGGCCACCGTCGCCCCGTGCAAACCGGCCTCTCCCAGGCAAGGGGCCAGGCACAGGGGCAGCGCCAGCCCGTAAGCCGCCATCAGCAGCCGCTGGGCCTCCACCCCGGTCCAGGGCAGGGCGAACCAGCCCAGCGCCGCCCCCGCCAGGCCCAGCAGCAGCGTCCATACCCCTCGCCGCCAGGCGGCCTGCGCCCGGCGCGTCAGGGGCAGAAGCAGCAGGGGCAGAGTGACCAGGCAGGCGGCAGGGCTTCCCGGCGCCTGGCTGTACGCCCCCAGGGCCGCCGCCGGACCGCTGAAGCCCAGGGCCAGCGCCGCCATGGCGGCATAGGTCAGCAGTTGCCCCAGCCGGTCCTTAGCCATGGCTTTCCCCTCCTTCCATGAGATAGCACACCACCCGCGCCCCCTGCTCCCGGAAGCGCTCCGCCTGGGCGGAAATGGCTTCGTCCTCGTAGCAGGTCAAAATCAGCACATCCTCCACCCCCGGGGGCAGGGTCAGCTGCGCCAGGAAAGCGGGGAAGGTGCGGTGCATTTTCAGGGTCATGCGGGCACACAGGGAGAGCACCGCGTCCTTTTGCTCGGTGGAGCGGTCCGGGGGCAGCAGGGCCTCCTCCCCCTCGTCGGTAAGGGTGGTGTTGGCGGCCAGCCCCGCCGCCGCGCCCCGGTCGATGGCCAGGAGGCACACCGTGGCCGCCAGGGACAGGGCGTCCTCGATGACCTGCGCCTCCTGCTCCCCCAGGTCCGCCCACTGCCGGGCGGAGCGCGCCACGTTGAGCAGCACCAGCATCTTGGGGTCGGCGGAGGCGTCGCAGGTCTTGACCTGCCATTGCCCCGTGCGCAGGGAGGCGGCGTAGTGCAGCATCCGGGGCGGGTCCCCGGGTTGGTAGGGCCGCGCGCCGTTGACCAGGCAGGGGTCGGGGTTGATGAAGCGGCGCACCAGCACATCCCCCAGGAAGCTCTGGCAGGGCAGGGGAATCTCCTCCGGGTCCATGAGCCGGGGATAGACCAGCAGGCGCGCGTCGCAGTCCAGGGTTGCGTCCAGGGCGGAAAGCCCCAGCAGCTCCCCGGCGGTGAGGGCCACGGTGGTCAGGCGGTAATCCCCCCGGCGCAGGCAGCGCACCTGATGGCGGCGGGTGAGCCGGGTGCGCGGGGCCAGGAAAAAGAAGCTGCGGTGATACATCCCGCCGTTGATCTCCCGCATGGACATGGGGCTGAACCCCAGCCCCGCGGGTATGCGCGACTGCACCCGCACCCAGGGCAGCGGCAGCCGGGAGGGGTTGGCCAGCACCTCCACCATCTCCGCCTGCTCTCCGCAGAAGGCCGCCGCCCGGGAGAAGCTCCGGCGGTAGGTCATGCGCCGGGCGGCCCGGCGCAGCAGCGCCCCCTGGGCCAGGGCCGCCGCCGCCACCGCCAGAAACAGCGTCAGCAGCGACATCAGGCGTCCTCCGTGGGCACGCTCACCCGGGCCAGGACCTCCTCCACCGCCGCGCGCTGGGCCTGCGCCCGGTCCAGGGCGCTGCGCACCACCAGCCGGTGGGCCCACAGGGGCACGGCCAGCTCCTTCACGTCGTCGGGGGTGACGAAATCCCGCCCCTCCATGAGCGCCCAGCTCTGGCATGCCCGGGACAGGGCCAGCACGCCCCGGGTGCTCACCCCCAGGCGCACGTTGTCCGCGCGGCGGGTGGCCTCCGCCAGCTCGGCCATGTACGCGCACACCGGCTCCGAAAGGGTCACGGCATATACC
>CALVVZ010000187.1 GCA_944364075.1 uncultured Clostridia bacterium | reverse complement strand
ACCCGCCCCGCCGGCAGAGCCGGCGGATACGAATGAAAGTCGGAGGGGCTATGGCCCCTCCGACACCTCCCTGAGGTTTTTTGACAGTCTGAGCCGCCGCTTGCCAATGACAAGCGGCGGCCTTCTGGTTTTTACTTTGTTTTTCCGTGTTCCTTGGCATAGATGGCCATGGCGCATTCCAGGCGCTTACGCTCCATCTGACATTCCAGGTCATAGGGCTGGGAAATGTCCCCATGGAAGGCGTGAGCGTTGGCCGCGCAACCGCCGCTGCAGAAGAAACGCGCCCAGCAATCCCGGCACTTTTCCTTGCTCAGCACGTTATTGGCCGCGAATTTCTTCTGAATTTCCCGATCGAAGGAGCCGTCCAGCACGCTGCCCATGCGGAAACCCTCGCGGCCCACGAACTGATGGCAGGGGTAAATATCCCCGTCGGGAGTAACCGCCACGTACTCGTTGCCCGCCCCGCATCCGGTGAGACGTTTGCGCAGGCAGGGACCTCCCGCCAGATCAATCATGAAATGGAAGAAGTTGAACCACTTGCCGTTGGCGCGGCGGTCCAGATAGATCTGCGCCAGGCGGTCGTACTCGGCCATGATCTGGGGCAGATCTTCTTCCTTGAGCGCGTATTCGCAGCCGGGATCAGTGACCACAGGCTCCACGGAGATCTGCTCGAAGCCCTGATCCGCCAGGAAAAGCACATCGTTGCCAAAATCCTTGTTATAGCCGGTGAAGGTGCCACGAACATAGTACTGCTTCTGCCCGCGCTTTTCCGCGAACCGCTTGGCCTTTTCCGCAATAAGCTCGTAGCTGCCCTTGCCGTTGGCCGTAGGCCGCATACGGTCATGAACCTCCGGCCGGCCGTCCATGGAAATGACCACGTTGTCCATTTCCTTGTTGAGGAAGTCCATGATCTCGTCGGTCATGGCCACGCAGTTGGTGGTAGTGGTGAACTTGAAGTGCTTGTTCTTCTCCTGCTCAATGCTGCGCCCATACTCCACCAGGCGCTTGATAACGGGGAAGTTCATCAGCGGTTCCCCGCCGAAGAAGTCTACCTCCAGGTTCACGCGCTTGCCGCTCTTCTCCACCAGCCAGTCCAGGGCCGCCTTGCCCACTTCAAAGGGCAGCAGCTTGCGTTCCCCCATGCAGAAGTCGCCCGTGGCGGCAAAGCAGTACTTGCAGCGCAGGTTGCAGTCATGGGCCGCGTGGAGGCACATGGCCTTCACCACCCCGGGTTCCTGAAGCTCAATATCCCGGTAATCGTCCGGGGCGTTCAGGGCGCCAATCGCTTCCAGCTGGCGTAGCTCGGCCACCACCTCCTCCAGCTCCTCCCGATCATAACGGTCCGACAGGGTCCGGACGATGTCGTCCGGCGTATGGTCGTTCCACAGGGACAGCACATCATAGGCCGTCTGGTCGATGGCATGCACCGCGCCGCTGCCCACATCCAGCATCATGGGCTGGCCTACTGCCTTAAACGTATGAATCAAAGCCTATTCCTCCGCTCGTGCTCACATGAAAAAAGACAGGAGCTTGCCCCTGCCCCAGCGTGTCGAAAAAGTGGTTCTCCCCATTTTTTCGAGGAAGCAACTTCAGCCAACCAGAGGTCGTCCGAAGTTGAAAGGAATTGATTTTGCAAGCAAAATCAACAACCCGCCCCGCCGGCAGAGCCGGCAGATACGAATGAAAGTCGGAGGGGCTACGGCCCCTCCGACACCTCCCCGGGGTTTTTTGACAGTCTGAGGCAGGAGCTTGCCCCTGCCCGATGCAGATATACCGGGGTTGCTTACTTGCCGAAGGAGCGGTTCAGCTTGCCCTCGTTGCCCGCCAGCACCGCGTTATTCTCCTTGTTGGCGCAGGACTGGTTCGCCACGGTGCAGCTGGTCTTGCAGGCGCTCTGGCAAGAAGCCTGGCACTCGCCGCAGCCGCCATGCACCAAGGACTGCTTCAGGCAAGGATTCTGGATGGTTTCAATATGCTTCATGAGAACATTCCTCCATTTATAATATGGGAATACGTGTATTATACAACGTTTCCCCCCATCTTGCAATCACTTCGGGGAAATATTCGACAGAATCGTACCCACAATGCCGCCCCCGGCCACGCCCATGGCCAAATCGGCCAGATAAGAGGAAACCGCTGCCTGCTGCCCGGACAGCAGCGCGTACAGCGCCACCCCCAGCCCCATGTATCCCAGGCCCACCGCCGCGCCGCGCATAAGCCCCTTTTCTCCACCGCGGCCCACGGCGCTCCACACGCCCAGGGCAATGGAGAGCAGTTTCAGCACCTGATTGAACACGCGGATGACCCCGTCCGAGGGTTTCACCCACTGCATCAGCAATGAGAACAACGCTACCCCCACCAGCGTTGTCAGAACGCTAACGCCCAGGCCCCGCAACAGGCGTCCCGCGCCGTTGGTTTTCCGATGGGTATGCTTCCGATGGGCCGCCGCCCGGGTTTGTGCCATATGCCTCATCCTCCCGCCGTTGTTGTTTCAGCATGATGTATGCCGGAACGGCGGCAAGTATACCTGTCCTCCGGCGCAGGGAGGGAGCGGGAAACGCGCGGCGCGTTTCCCCGTGCTGCTCCAGCGGCGTCCAGGGCAGGACCGTTTTCCTCCTCCTTCAAAACTTTGCCGGAAACCCCTTTCTCACGGGGAAATTCCACGGTTTTTCCCTTTACAAACGGGGGCTTTTCTGTTACAATGAAACGCAGCGCTTTAGAACCGTGTGCCCGGGCTGCCGATCACTCCGACGGCGTACTTGGTGGACGGCGATGAGCGCCCCGCGGCCTTCCGGCCGCCGCAATTCCGCTCCCAGGGAGCGAAAAAAATGGAGGAAAGACCCATGACCAAGAGCGAGATCATCGCCGCCTATGCCCGTCACGAGGGCGACACCGGTTCCCCCGAGGTGCAGGTTGCCCTGCTCACCGAGCGCATCAACCACCTCAACGAACACCTGAAGCTGAACAAGAAGGATCACCACAGCAACCGTGGTCTGCTGCTGATGGTCGGTAAGCGCCGCGGCCTGCTGGAGTACCTCAAGAAGACCGACATCGAGCGCTACCGTGAGCTGATCGCCAAGCTGAACCTGCGCAAGTAAGGTTCACGCGGGAGGATATCGGCCCGCATCCGCGGAGCAATCCTGCTTGACAAGGGCCGTCGGGGAAAGCATAGGCTTTCCCTGGCGGCTTTTTCAGGAAATTCATCCGCCGCGAGGGCGCGGCGACGCAACGTGCCTGAGGGATGTTATCCCTTGAAAATCCCCGGGGCGGGGTTTTCATATGATAGCATCCGTCAGGCGGCCTGGGGCGCCTGGCCCCGTGAACATCATGAGGAGAAAAAGCATGAATTACAAGTCCTATACCATGGATCTGGCGGGCAAGCCGCTGACCCTGGAATTCGGCAAGTACTGTGAGCAGGCCGCCGGCAGCGTGTGGGTACACCTGGGCGACACCGTGGTCATGGTCAACGCCACCATGTCCCCCGAGCCCCGGCCCGGCGTGGACTTCTTCCCCCTGGCCGTGGACGTGGAAGAGAAGCAGTATTCCGTGGGCAAGATCCCCGGCGGCTTCATCAAGCGCGAGGGCCGTCCCACCGAAAAGGCGACCCTGACCTGCCGCATCATCGACCGTCCCCTGCGGCCCCTGTTCCCCAAGGGCATGCGCAACGACGTGCAGGTGGTGGCCACCATCCTGTCCGTGGACAAGGAGATCCCCCCGGAAATCCCGGCCATGATCGGTTCCTCCATCGCCCTGGCGGTCAGCGACATTCCCTGGGGCGGCCCCACGGGCTCCGTGGTGGTGGGCCGGATCAATGGCCAATACGTCATTAATCCCGACGCTTCCCTGGACGAGCAGAGCGACATGCACGTCACCGTCAGCGGCACCCGGGACGCGGTGCTCATGGTGGAAGCCGGCGCCAAGGAAATCTCCGAGGACGTGATGCTGGACGCCATCATGTTCGCCCATGAGGAAATCAAGAAGATCATCGCCTTCCAGGATCAGATCATCGCGGAGATCGGCAAGGAAAAGGCCGTGGTGCCGCTGGTGACCACCGGCGACGACGTGAAGGCCGCCGTGCGGGAGTTCGCCCTGGAGAAGTGCCAGTGGGTGTTCGACACCTTTGACCGGCAGGAGCGGCAGAGCCGCGAAGCCCAGGTGAAGGAAGAAACCCTGACCCGCTTTGCCGAGGAGTTTGCCGGCCGGGAGAGCGAAATCGCCGACGCGCTGTACTACCTGAACAAGGAAGTCATGCGCAAGAAGATCCTGGAGCAGGGCATCCGTCCCGACGGGCGCAAGGTAACCGAGGTGCGGCCCATCTGGTGCGAGGTGGGCGTGCTGCCCCGGACCCACGGTTCCGCCGTGTTCACCCGCGGCCAGACCCAGGCCCTCACCGTGACCACCCTGGCCTCCACCAGCGAGGGTCAGGTGCTGGACGGACTGAGCAACGAGGACTTCAAGCGCTACATTCACCACTATAACATGCCCCCCTACGCCACCGGCGAGGCGGGCCGGCTGAAGAGCCCGGGCCGCCGGGAGATCGGCCACGGCGCGCTGGCAGAGCGTGCCCTGCTGCCCGTAATTCCCTCTGAGGAGGAGTTCCCCTACGCCCTGCGCCTGGTGAGCGAGATCCTGTCCTCCAACGGTTCCTCCTCCATGGCCTCCGTGTGCGGCTCCACCCTGTCCCTGATGGATGCGGGCGTGCCGATTCACGCCCCCGTGGCCGGCGTGGCCATGGGCCTGATCAAGGACGCGGAAACCGGCAAGGTGGTTGTGCTCACCGACATCCAGGGCCTGGAAGACTTCCTGGGCGACATGGACTTCAAGGTGGCGGGCACCATGAACGGCATCACCGCCATTCAGATGGACATCAAGATCGCGGGCATTGACCGCGACATCCTCAAGACCGCTCTGGCGCAGGCCCTGCAGGGCCGGCTGCACATCCTGGGCATCATGCTGGAGACCCTGGGTCAACCCCGGGATCATCTGAGCCCCTACGCGCCCAAGATCGTGCGCTTCACCATCAACCCCGAGAAGATTCGCGAAGTCATCGGACCCGGCGGCAAGATGATCAACAAGATCATTGCGGAGACCGGCGTGAAGATCGACATTGAGGACGACGGCCGCGTATTCCTCTCCACCCCCGACGAAGCGGCCGCCGCCAAGGCCCGCAAGATCATCGAAGGCATCGCCAAGGACATTGAGGTGGGCGACGTGTTCACCGGCCGCGTGGTGCGCATCATGAACTTCGGCGCCTTTGTGGAGCTGGCCCCCGGCAAGGATGGCATGGTGCACATCTCCAAGCTGGCCAACCACCGCGTGGAGAAGGTCGAGGACGTGGTGAACATCGGCGACGAGCTGGAGGTCAAGGTCAACGAGATCGACGCTCAGGGCCGCATCAACCTGATTCGTAACGACATGGTATATGAAAACAACGCCCCAGCGCGCCGCCCCGAAGGCAT
>CALVVZ010000186.1 GCA_944364075.1 uncultured Clostridia bacterium | reverse complement strand
GCTTATGTACTCAGTCCTGCGCGTCGGCCAGTTCCTTGCTGCCGTAATGAAGTACCAGCGCGTTTTCCTCTGCGTCCCAAACATAGGTCGCACCTATGGCCTTTTCCAGCACCGCGGCACGAATGAGTATCGTGCCGTCCGTCAGCCGCCGTACGTCGCCCTCCGTCAGTGTAACCTCCGTTCCGTCCACCGTCAGCGCAGCAGAGGCAACGTCTCCGTTCTCATCCTTCTCCAACACAAAGGCCAGCACAAAACCGTCTGCATCGAGGGTGTAAGCGTTCTCCGCGCCTTCCTCTGGCGTCCAGCTCCAACCTTCCAGGCACTGCGCCATAAAGGCTGCATCTACCAGCGGTTCGCCCGTCCCGTCCGTGTAAACGCGAAGCACCTGCTCCACCGTTACGCCATCTTCGGGAACGATGGCATAGAGCGCCTTCCCGCTGCCATTAACTACCATGTTGCTGTCTTCCTGCAGCGTAATCGCCGTCAGTCCTTCCTCCGGGGCGGGAGTCTGGGTCTCCGTCAGGGGGGGCACCAGGGTGGGATCCGGCGTATTGGTAGCTTCCTGGGGCGGATTCACAGTCGCTTCCACTGTGGATACAGCCTCAGGCATTGCCGTGGGCGTGGGAGACGGTTCCGGCGTAGCCGTCACCGCTGCCACGATGCTCTCGCTTTCATAAAGCACCGTCAACGTGTTTTTTCCGGCAATGCCGTCCTGAGAGAGTCCGTTATAGTACTGGAAGCGTTGCACTGCCCGGCGGGTCTGCGCGCCGTACGCGCCGTCCACCTCGCCAGTCAGATATCCCAGATCCTTCAGACGCTGCTGCAACTCCTTTACCCGGTCGCCTCGGTCGCCCTCTTGAAGCGTTTTATACTCTGTGTTGGGCGTCATCGTCGGCGCCGGCGCCGGCGTCAACGTAGGTGCGGGCGTATCGGTCGGCACAGGCACTGGCGTGTAGGTACCGTCCGTGGCTTCCGGGGTGAAAGAATCCGTGCCGGACTCGGGCGCGCTAGTTTCCACCATCGCCGCAGGGGTTGCCGTAGGCACCTCCGTGGGAGCGGGCGTAGGCGCGCCCTGTACCGAAGTGGCGTAGGTCAACGACAGGTAGACGAGCAGGGTTTTGAGAAAATCCATGTTCTTTTCTCCTTCCGGGTTAGCTTCATAGGTGGAGCTTACGTTTCAGTTCGCTGCGCAGGGCGCGATTTCTATGGACCAGCCAAAGCATGGCGGAAATAATACCGCAGGGAATCATGACAAAAGCGGACCAAGTGATGCGGACCTGTGCAGTAAGCGTTGCGGTAATGAGCAAATCCACTGCCAACGTAACCACGCAGATCAGCAGCAGACCCATGGCGGGAATGCCCAGCCCCTTAAGCATGCCTTGTCGTATGCTGGACGCCATGGCCACCAGCATAATGCCCAAGAGCAGCAGCACCGGGAATACGACCGTTTGAAACCATTCGCCGCCGCTCAAGGACTGTACCAGCCACAGATACAGGCACAATGCGCCCACGTCTGCGGCGACGGTCCAGAAAAACACATTTTTCCGCAGGGTCACCGGTGGAAGAATGCCCAGAAAGATCATGCCAAAGGCACCGATAGGATACAGGGACCATACCAGGCGCCCATTAGCCAGTAAGTCGATCAGCAGGCAGATCAACGCCGGAACGGATAATAGTACCGCTGCCAGAGCCAGGGTAGTCCAGGGATTGATTTCCAGGCGCTGCTCACGGCTGCGTATCGGAAACTCTCTGGGCAACGTGGGATCATAGGGCGCAGCAGGGTCCACCACCGGGGTCTGGCACAGAGGGCAACGCGCCTCGGATGGAGCCAGTTCCACGCCGCAATGTACGCAATAGGACATTCAGCTTCACTCCTGATTACTGGATACGCGCACGGGAATTCCCTCCCGAATCAGAAACCGCAGCATGTTGCGCTCAAAATCCGTTTCTGCGATGTCCCTGGTAAAGGTCAGGCACAGCTTATCCCTCAGGCTGATCGCCGCGCAGTTGCTACGGTAGGAACTGGACGCGCCAAGCATCATTTCCGCTCGTTCGATCTGCTCCGCCATGACGCTGGGAAGCCGCACGGCGCCTACGTTGGTCAGCGTGGTGGTAAAAAGCCGCTCACCCACACGATGATAAACGAATGAAAGCACAAAATTCTTCACCGGCAGCGGGCAAAGGCGGATCAATATATTGCGTTCCGAAGCAACGTTGGTGGCAATACCTGCAAAAAGGAATTTAGGATTCATCCCGTAACGCATCGCGTGATGAATCAGCTGCACCGTTTCCTCAAAGGTGTAGGTCCCCAGCTTGGGATCAATGCCCACATTCAGGTAAAATGCGAAATTGCGCACCGTCCGCGTAGGGATAAATTTCCGCATGTTTACCGGGACGGAAACCTTCACCGGCAGTCTGCGCTGCCAATGGCCGCGCTGCTGCGACTGCCATAGCGTAAAAACCATGACGGCCGTCAAATATTCGGTGATGGTAGCACCATAGACAGAGGCGCGCGCCTTCACTTCCGCAACGGACATCTGCGCAAGAATCAGCCGCAAGGTATGCGGCGGGTCAGGAGTGCCAGGCATCTGGTAAGCGGCTTCTTCCCGCCGGCTGGCATGGACGCCGTCCAAGGGAATTTTCCGGTAGGCATCCTCCAGTTCTTCCGGGTTAGGGGGACATCGGGGATCCAGTACACCCTCCTCACAGGGAACCGGCGTCCCTTGGAGGCGCAGGTATTGGGCAACGATGCACTTAAGGAACACCAGTCCGCCGGTACCATCTGCCAGGGCATGGAACATTTCCAGGGAAATGCGGCGCACGCCGTATTTCACGCGAAAAAGATAACCGCTGTTTTCCCCCTGCCCCAGGGGCGCACAGGGATGGCCCGCATCCTCCGTTACCCGAAAGCGGTCGCTGTTTTCCTCCAGATAGTACCAGAAAAGGCCCTTGCGAAGCCGTACGCGAAACGCGGGAAAGCGGGGCAGCACCTGATTCACCGCTTCCTCCAGGCGCTGAGGCGACACCGCCTCCATCATCACAAAGGAAAGGCGGAACATACTTGTCCACTGGACACTGGAGATGGCCGGGTACAGCTTGGCGGCATTGTCCAGGCGAAACCATTGACGTACGCCGCGCTGCTCTTCCAAAAGCCGTCACCTCCCCCGTTTGGGTTATTATAGCATACTCCCTGCGGAATTGCACGGAAAATTCGTCAGAGCTTTTCCCATACCTTGACCCTTCCAGCCACATCGTGTACAATGAGGCAGACGCATCATCCCCCTGCACGCCGGATACAAGGAGGTAAGACCGCCGTGCCCAGTTTCAAAAGCAAGCTCGTTTTAGGGGCGCTTCGCCGGGGCAAGGGATTCTTTTCCCGGGTGGGTGGTTCTCTGATGCAGAACGTTCACGTGCCGGACCAGCTTGTAGCGGATTTCTCCATGGACAAAATACACGGGGAGTTGTTTCCCCTTTCATCCTCTCCAGCGCTGATGCTGATGCCGCCGGAAGGCTGCCCGGAAGGCTATCTGATCGTGCACTGCCACGGGGGTGCTTTTGTTTCGGGCGGGCTGGTTCAGGCCCGCGCCATCGCGGCTTTGATCTGCAGCGCGGCGCGTATTCCCACCATTACTTTCGCCTATCGTCTGGCCCCGGAGCATCCCTATCCGGCAGCGGTGGAAGATGCCCTGACGCTATGGGATGCCGTGCTGGCCGCCGGCTTTTCGCCCTCGCAAATTGTCCTGGCGGGAGAAAGTGCCGGCGGCAATCTGTGCCTTGCGCTCTGCCAGTCGCTGCGGCGTGAAGGCCGTCCGCTGCCCGCCGCCATGGCGCTTTTTTCTCCTTGGGCTGATCTTTTGCAGACGGGACCGAGCTATCATGCACTTCAGGAAGTGGATGCAACGCTGTCCGCACCTGAACTTATGCAAAGCGCCCTGGATTACGCCGGCGGCCAGGAAGCGCTGCTTCACGATCCCATGCTTTCCCCCATATACGCGGACTTTCGCGGCTTTCCCCCTGCGCAGATTCACGTGGGAACCGGAGAACTATTGCTCAGCGATGCTGAGCAGCTGTCCGAAGGCATGCGCCAAGCGGGCGTGGAGGTCGAGCTGCTCCGCTGGGCGGGCATGTGCCATGTTTTTCAAATGTTCGGTTTTCCCGAAAGCCGGGAATCCTTAAAGGCGGCGGGGCAATTTCTCCGTGCGCATCTGGGCTTGCCGGACGAAAGCAGAAAGGAAGGATAATCCTCATGGATTTGTTCGATATCATTGGCCCGGTCATGATCGGCCCCAGTAGTTCCCACACGGCGGGCGCCGCACGCATCGGCCTGATTGCCCGGCTGCTGCTGGGGCAGCGTCCCGTGCTAGCACGCATCGGGTTTCACGGGTCCTTTGCCAAAACCTGGCATGGTCACGGCACGGACCGCGCCATTGTGGGGGGATTGCTTGGCATGGCGGTGGACGATCCGCGATTGCGGGATTCCCTGTCCATCGCGCGGCAGCAGGGGCTATCATTAATTTTTTCCACGGTGCATCTGCGCGGCGCGCACCCCAACACCGTGCAGCTGACCCTGGAGGGCGACCAGGGCGCGCGGCTGGAGATGGAGGCCGCGTCGGTGGGCGGCGGCAATATCGACATCACCAGCCTGGGAGGCATGAACGTGGACTTCTCCGGCAAGGAGAACACGCTGATCATCCGCCATCGGGATACCCCCGGCATGATCGCACTGGTAAGCGGCGTGTTGGCAGGGCGTCAGATGAACATCGCCACCATGCAAGTATTTCGGCGGGATGCCGGCGCGGAAGCCATCATGGTGCTGGAACTGGATACACCCCTTACCCCCGATCTGCTGGCCGAGCTTCGAGGACTCCATGACGTTATGGACGCAACCTTTCTGGCAAGGAGGGATGACTGATGGATCATACGCTGCGGGAATGGGTACGTCTGGCCGAAAACTGCGGCCTGGCACAGGCCGCGTTGAACGTTCAGGCCAAAGAAACCCGTATGGAGCGGGAGCATATCCGCCAGACCATGCGCAACCATTGGCATGACATGCAGCAAGCCATCCGCACGGGGCTGGACGCGGGACTCCGTTCCGTTTCCGGCCTCAGCGGCGGACAGGCAGTCAAGCTGCTGGCACGCATGCAGGCAGGGCAAAGCCTGTGCGGTACCTTGTTGGGCAAAGCGGAAGCCTATGCCCTCGCCACCGCGGAATGCAACGCCTGCATGGGAAAGATTGTCGCCGCGCCTACCGCCGGAGCCTGCGGGATTCTGCCAGGTCTTTTGGAAGCGCTGGCTGAAGAAAAAGCGCTGGAGGAGGATGCCCTGGTGGACGCGTTGTTTGTAGCAGCCGCCGTGGGCGAATCCATCGCAAGCCAGGCAAGCATTTCCGGCGCAGAGGGCGGATGCCAGGCAGAATGCGGCTCTGCGGCGGCCATGGCTGCGGCGGCGCTGGTGTATCTGGAGGGCGGCACGCCTCAGCAGAGCGCCGATGCAGCCGCCTTTGCCCTCATGAATCTGTTGGGCCTGGTCTGCGAT
>CALVVZ010000185.1 GCA_944364075.1 uncultured Clostridia bacterium | reverse complement strand
GACCGACCGCTATGCCGTGCGTCAATATCAGTCGCTGTTTATCCCCGGCGCCTTTCCCCTGGCGTGAGGATACAAGCGGCTTCCCTGGAACTTTCTTCTTGACGAAAAAAGAAGGAAATTTTCCGAGCATGGCGAAAGAATAGGACAGGTGAAGCAACCATGGCATCGCGCTTTCCATCCGCTTGGCTGGACGAGCTTCGTTCCCGGGCGGACATCGTGCAGGTGGTATCCGGCTATGTTACACTGAAGCGGAACGGGCACAAGTATTGGGGACTGTGCCCGTTTCACGGCGAAAAGACAGCCTCCTTCTCCGTGGACCCCGAGCAGCAGCTTTACTACTGCTTTGGCTGCAAGGCCGGCGGCACGGTGATTTCCTTCATTATGGAGATGGAACGGCTTAGCTTTCCCGAAGCGGTGCAATACCTGGCCGATCAGCTTCACATGCCCTTGCCCCAAATGGAGGACGATCCCGATTACCAACGCAGGCGCACCCAACGGGAGCGTTTGCTCAACGCAAACCGGGAAGCCGCCCAATTCTTTCACAAGCTGCTCTTTTCGCCTCAGGGCGCGCCCGTTTACGCTTATCTGCAAAAGCGAGGGCTCAGCGACGGCGTTATCCGTAAGTTTGGCCTGGGCGCCGCACCCGCGGAATGGGATCAGCTTACCAAATTCCTCATGGAAAAAGGCTATACCCTGGAGGAGCTTCGCCTGTGCGGCCTGACCGTGGTCAAGGAAGGAGAGAAGCGTCCCGACGGTTCCGCCGGACCTGCCCGATCCTTCGATATGTTCCGCAACCGGGCGATCTTCCCCATCATCGACCAATATGGCAACGTGCTGGCCTTTGGGGGACGCGCCATGGGTGACCAACAGCCCAAATACCTGAACACCTCGGACACGCCGGTATTCAACAAGCGCCTGGGCGTTTACGCCGCCAATCTGCTGCGCAAGGAACGCCATTTGGAGCGCGTAATCCTGGTGGAAGGCTACATGGACGTGGTTTCCTTGACGCAGTTTGGCGTGGCCGGTGTGGCAGCCACCCTGGGCACCGCGTTGACTGCGGATCAGGCCAGGCTGCTCAAGCGTTTTGCGCCGCGGGTCTTCCTGGCCTACGACGGCGACAGCGCCGGTCAGCATGCCATCCTGCGCGGGCTTGACATTTTGGAGCAGGAAGGCGTACCTGCACGGGTGCTGGATTTCCCCGATGGATTGGACCCGGATGAGTTCATTCGTCGGGATGGTCCTGATGCCTTTGCCGCCTTGCCCGCAATTTCCCCTACCACTTACCGCATGCGCCGGGCCCGGGAAAACTATGACCTGAGCACGCAGGAGGGCCGTATGGAATACGCCAAGGCCTGTGCCGTGCTGTTGGCCAAGCTGGAGCCGGTGGAAATGGAAAGCCACCTTCAGGAGCTGATGGTACAAACGGGGTTTTCCCGCGAGGTGCTGTTGGCGCAGATCGGCGCCACACAGCCGCGTGCAGCGGCCACCGTGCAGCGGATGAAGCCTGTCGCGCCGCGCTCTGCCGCCGCAGAACCTGCGGGAGAGGATCTGCGCGCCCAGGAGCTGTTGCTGTCGCTGATGGCCACGGGAAGGCTGCCCGGCGACATCGTATCCGTGGAAGATTTTGCGGATCCCCTGCTCAAAAACCTTTATGAAGGTTTGCAGCGCGGCGAATCCCCCGCTTCCCTGGCCGAACGCGAGGAGGATGAAACCCTCCGCGCCCGGGTTAGTCATTTGTTGTTCACACCTCCCAGCGAGGATACCAATCAATTGATCCGCATGGCGCAGGATTGCGTCGCAGCCATGCGCCTCAACCGGATGGAAAACCGCGTCCGGCAGGTCATGCAAACCATCAACGGTCTTTCCGGCGACGCCAAAAAGGCCGCCCTGGATGAAGTGACCCTGCTTACGCAGAAGATCAAAGCCCTAAAAGCGACGCGCTAGGATGTTCCGCCACAGATCGGCCTAAGTTAAGAAGGAGAGGATCGCACTTGACGAATGCGCCTGATAACCGTCAAGCCAAGCTCAACGAACTGTACGAGCTGGGAAAAAGCAAGGGAAAGCTGACCTATAAGGAAATCATGAACGCTCTGATGGAGATGGACATGGATCCTGACCAGCTTGACAAAGTTTTGGAAACTCTGGAAGCGTTGGGCGTGGAAGTGGTCAACGAGCTGGATCCCCAACCCGAGGCCGAACCTGCCGCACCTGAACCCGCTGAAAAGCTGGAGGACGATCTTTCCGTACCCGAGGGCATCAGCATTGACGATCCCGTGCGGATGTATCTCAAGGAGATCGGCAAGGTTCCTCTGCTGACCGCCGAAGAGGAAATCGAGATTGCCAAGCGCTTGGAAACCGGGGATGAGGAAGCCAAGAAGAAGCTCAGCGAAGCGAACCTGCGCCTGGTAGTTTCCATCGCCAAGCGGTATGTGGGGCGGGGCATGCTTTTCCTGGACCTGATCCAGGAAGGGAACCTGGGCTTAATCAAGGCAGTAGAAAAATTTGACTACCGCAAGGGCTATAAATTCTCCACCTACGCCACCTGGTGGATCCGTCAGGCCATTACCCGGGCCATTGCCGACCAGGCGCGAACCATCCGCATTCCGGTACACATGGTGGAAACCATCAATAAGCTCATCCGCGTCAGCCGGCAGCTGTTGCAGCAGTACGGCCGTGAACCCACCCCCGAAGAGATCGCCAAGGAAATGGGCATTTCCGAAAGCAAGGTACGAGAGATCATCAAAATTGCTCAGGAACCCGTAAGCCTGGAAACCCCCATCGGCGAAGAGGAGGACAGCCATCTGGGCGACTTTATTCCCGACGACGACGCGCCCGCTCCTGCGGAGGCTGCCTCCTTTGCCCTGATGAAGGAACAGCTGCTGGACGTGCTGGATACGCTCACTCCCAGGGAAGAAAAGGTGCTTCGCCTGCGCTTTGGCCTGGATGACGGTCGTCAGCGCACCCTGGAGGAAGTCGGCAAGGAGTTCAACGTAACCCGCGAGCGCATCCGGCAAATCGAAGCCAAGGCTCTGCGCAAGCTTCGCCATCCCAGCCGCAGCAAAAAGCTCAAGGATTACCTGGATTGATAGTCTCCCATACGCATTTTCCGGTATCTCAGCGAGGACGGGCGTTGCTTGCCCGCCCTCGTTCCCCTTTTTCCGGCGCATCCCGGAACCCGAATCCTGCCTGCAAAGGAGGGCGGCCCATGCGGCCCATTCAGTTGGACGAACGGTTATCCCTGGCCATGGCGCTGTTTCCTTCCTGCCGGGAGGGCGCGGACATCGGCACGGACCATGGACGGTTACCCTGCCGCCTGTTGGAGGAAGGCCGGTGTCAGCGCATGATTCTCAGTGATATCAGCCCCAAGGCCCTTTCCAGGGCGCAGACGCTGGTACAGCAGCGCGGTCTTGTGGATCGGGCTACGCTGGTGGTAGCGGACGGGCTGGAAGCCCTAACGCACCCGGTGGATTGCGTGTCCATGATGGGCATGGGCGGGCGCACCATTGCGGGGGCGCTGCTCCGCGGCTGTCAGCGGCTGGCGGGGGCAACCCTGGTGCTTTCCGCGCATACGGAACTTCCCGAGGTACGCCAGGCCGTGGAAGAGATCGGCTACCATCTGGTGCAGGAGCGGCTCTGTCGGGCCGGTAACCGCTGGTACGTATTCCTTCAGGCTGTTCCTGGCGCGGCGCGTTACACGCCCCTGGAACGCATCCTGGGCCCCTGTCTGTCGCGGTCGGGCGATCCGCTGTTGGCAGGATACGCGGCCTGGCGGCGCGGGGTCTGGGAAGCCAGACTGGCAGGACTGCGCCAGGCAGAAGCGCCCGAAGCGGAACAGATTCGCCAGGCAGAGGAAGTGGCCGCGGCATATGCGGCCCTGGCTGCAAAGGAGGAAAGCCCATGCTGACGGTAGCGGACGTATACGCCTATGTGAACAGCCGCGCACCCTTTGACACCCAGATGGAATTTGATAACGCCGGCCTGCTGACCGGCGTCATGGAGCAGCCAGTGACCGGGATTCACGTGGCGCTGGATTGCACCGAAGGAGTGATTGCGGAAGCGGAGAACCTGGGCGCAAACCTGATTCTCACCCATCATCCGCTGATGTTCCATCCCCGCAAGCGCCTGACCGAGGAGGACGCGGAGGGACGGCTGCTATGCAGATTAATCCGCAAACGCATGGCGCTGTTGGCCGCGCATACCAACCTGGACCGCGCCGCCGGAGGTATCAACGACGTACTGGCGCAGGTATGCGGCCTGCAAAACATCGCAGGAGAAGCTTTCGTCCGCGTGGGCGATTTGCCCGCATCCATGGAGGCAACGGCGCTGCAGGCGTATCTGTCCCAGCGGCTTGGCACAGCGGTGCGTCTGATGGGGCCGGAGGGGCGGACGGTGAGGCGGCTGGGGGTATCCTCCGGGGCAGGGGGCGAGTTCTGGTCCATGGCCAAGGCTATGGGCGCGGAGGCTTTTCTCAGCGGCGAACTCCGTCACCATGAGGCCCTGGACTGTGTGGCCAACGGCATGATCGGCCTGGAGGGTGGGCATTACGCCACAGAAGCGCCCGGGATTTTTGCCCTGGCCGGCGCTTTACAAACCCACCTGAATGCGATACAATGTAACGTGTGTGTGTCTAAATCGCTCATCCCGGGCTATCAGGGATAAGCGGCCTGTGCGGGGAGGTTGGACGACCCCGCAGAAGGAGGAATTTCCATGAATCAACAGGAATTGGAGCTTCTTTGGGCCTACCAGCAGGAGGATATGGCTGCGGACCGCATTGCCAACGAGATCCGTCGCTCTCCCACCAGGCAGAAGCTTGAAAAAAACCGCAATTTTATTATCGAGCAGCAGAAGCGGTTCAAGCAGATTGAGGAGCAGGTTTCCATGCTGGCAGATCGGGTAGACGCAATCAAAGACGCCATTGCCCGCTGCGAGGAACAGATCAAGGGAATTACCTCCCGCTTTGAGGCAGAGCCTCCCGCGGACCTGGAGGCCGCCCGGAGCATGCTGGCCGAGATCAGCAAGCACCGTGAAACCATCGGCTCCTATGAGCAGGAAATGCGCCGCATTGTCAAGGATACCTCCGATTATGACAACAAGCAGCGCTCCATTCGCCATGAAGCGGCCAAAGCCAAGCAGGAGTTCGACCAGTTGAAGGTGGGCTACGATCAGGAGCTGAAGACCCAGAAGGCAGCCCTGGATGCCCAGCGCGCCGTGGCCGACAGCAAAAAGGCGGGGATTTCCCCCGCGCTGCTGGAGGAATACAACACCATCAAAAAGCACATCTCACCGCCCATCTCCCGCCTGATTGGAGACCAGTGCTCCGGTTGCAATACTTCGCAGCCTTCCGCCATTCTGCGCCGCATCAAATCCGGCTCGGAAATTGTGGAATGCGAGACGTGCGGGCGGATGATTATTCAATAACGCTGAAACGCCGGAGGAAGCGGTTGCTTTCTCCGGCGTTTCAGACTGCTGACAAAGTATGCAGTTTCATTATTTTTGCAAGTTTCATATTGTATTCTTGCCAACATGAAGGATTTCGCGCCTGCGGGCGCGACCAAAGGGCTTTCCGATCGCCCTTTGGAAACCTTCGGCCC
>CALVVZ010000184.1 GCA_944364075.1 uncultured Clostridia bacterium | reverse complement strand
CAGGCGCGCATCGCCCTTGGTATCCCAGGCCTCCAACAGGACGCCTTCCTCCGTCCACTGCGCCAGCAGTTCCTCCCCCGTCGTGCCTTGGTTAGCTCCCCACTCGGGATGCTCTCCCAGGTTTTCCGGCGTCAACAGGATATAATCGTCGCTGACCTCGCAGGTAGCATGGATCGCGTCAAAGGTAAAGGTCTGCGCGTTCGCGGCGGCACAGAGAAACACTCCCAGCACCACAAGGAACGTGAAGAGTATTTTTTTCTTCATGTGGAAATCAACCGTCCTTCCTTTTGCTTTCCGAACGCATGCCATCCTACGCCGGAGATTCGCGTGCAAAAAATACAACATAGAATTCTACATATATATGGCGGATTCCTTTTTTCCCATGGCAAACCACGCCGGAGGCTTTTGCGGGCGGAGCCGGGAATGGATATTTTTGCCTGTGGGGCGGCATACTGACACCGTAAGCAATTTGATGCGCTGGAGGCCTGCCATGCAAAGGAATTTCCGTCGTTTCCCCGCCCTCACCGTCCGCCGGGGACGGCCCCTGGTACGGGCGCTGTTCGTGTTCGTGCTCTCCCTTACGTTCCTATCCGTCCTTTGCCTGCTTCTGCGCCCAGCACCGCAAACCGAAAGCATATATCAGTCGGTAAGCCAACCGGCCGCCGCTTCCGTCCACGCATTCGCCCTGCCCGCTTGCGTGACGCCAGGCCTGCCTGCCGGGACAGCTGTCAGCGCCGTATCCTATACCGCAGCTCGCCTCGCCGCCGGGCGCATGATGCTTATCGACCGGACGCACCCGCTGCCCGAAACAGCCGCGGCGCCCAGCACCTACAATATCCTTACCCATTCCCACGGAACCATAGCCTGCAGGGACCTTCAGGCCGTACTGGGCGAAGATACGCTTTCAGCGCTGGAAGCGCTGTTTGCCGACGCCCGGCAGCAGCATATCAATCTCTTTACAGTCTTTCGCGGAAGCATTGCACCCGCGCAGCAAAAAAGCCTGCAGG
Source organism: uncultured Clostridia bacterium (assembly GCA_944364075.1). Lineage (GTDB taxonomy): Bacteria > Bacillota > Clostridia > Christensenellales > Aristaeellaceae > Egerieenecus. The sequence goes on along the minus strand of CALVVZ010000184.1, from coordinate 4,605 downwards.
TGGAACGCTTCTGTCAGCTGTCCAACGCGCTTTCCCTGGAAGAAGCCCTGGCGCAAACCCTGCGGGAAATCGCGCCCGCAGGAGCGTCGGAGCATCAAACTGCCTGGGCCGTGGACATCCGCATATGCGACGGCTGGGACCAGCTTCCTCGCAACGAGCCCCTCAGCGCTTCGCCAGAAGGCCAATGGCTCCTGGAAAACAGCTGGCGTTATGGGCTGATCCATCGCTATTCGGAAAGCGCCCCTGATTCGGACCCTTCCTGCAGCGCGTATCATTTCCGTTACGTGGGCAAAGCCCACGCAGCCATGATGCACGCGCTCTCCCTGTCCCTGGAAGACTATCTGGCGCTGCTGCACCGGCAGGAGGCGCTGACGCTGTGGAATGAGACAGGCGCGCCCGTATGCTCCGTGCTGTGCCGTCCCGTAGACGGGGTGTTGACGGTGCAGGCGCCTATGCTGGCACAGCTGGAAGACGTCAGCCTGGACAACCTGGGCTGGGGCGTAGCCGCTTACCTTTGGCCCTTGGAGGACTGAGGGAGCGCAAGGCGTCGGCGCGGCCGGCGCTCCAGCCATGCCAAGTGGCAGAGTACCCGGCGCACACGTCCCCGCAGCATTTCCAGGGGAATGGGACCTACGCGCCTGCTATCGTTAGAGTTGTCCCGGTTGTCTCCCAGCACGAATACTTCCCGTTCCCCCAGCGTCACCGGCTCCATGCCATAGGACCGCCGGTTTCGTGCAGGGTCCAGGTACGGTTCCCGCAACGGTTTTCCGTCAATGTACACCACGCCCTCGCAGATGGATACCGTTTCTCCCGGCAACCCTACCACGCGCTTGACAAAGCACTGACGGACCCGCTTCCAGCGGCGCAGATACCTGCCAGGGTAGTAGCAGATCACCAGCTCCTGCCGATGAGGCGCGCGTTTCCGGTAATCAAAGCGCGTCACCCACAGCATGTCCCCGCCGCGAAGGGTGGGGGCCATGCTGTTGCCCTGCACACGAATCAACTCAAAGCACCACCGTCGCAGCGCCAGCGCCATCAGCACTGCCGCCGCAAGCTGCCATAGCTCCATGTGTCGCCTCTCCTGTCACGTCCGGCCGTCCGCCGGTTCCGGACCTTGCTGGAGTACTTTCTTGCGCCGCTTGAGAAACACTTCCCGCTCCATCATCACAATATGCCCGCATCCGTTGCAGCGGATCTTGATGTCCGCGCCGGTGCGGATCACCGTCCAGACATTGGACCCGCAGGGGTGGTTCTTCTTGGTCTGGACCACATCGCCCAGGCGAATTTCTTCCATAAGGCTGCCTTGCTCCTTTTGCGTCAGGATACCGCTATTATAACGAAAAAACCCCGGGGAAGCAATCCGCCTTCCCGGAGCCAGGGTAGAAATTTCCAGAAATCCATGCCGGTCGTGCTTACACATACAGGTGATATTTCTCCTTGCGTCGGCCATAGCTTGCCAAGGCTGCGGCATGCTTGGCCATAAGGCCTTCCCCGTCCAGAGCGCCGCTGGTATAATCGCCGTCCGCAAGCAACTTGTCCAGATAGCGGGAAAACACAGGCTGGGACGGCGGCTGCAATACATCATGCCCCGCAGAATTGTCCTCCCAAATCACCTGATCGGGATACAGGTCGCGAATGGTGTCCAGCAGCAGTATCGCCGTGCGGAAAGACGCGAACGCCCGCTTATCCCGCACCAGTACCTGCACGCCCTGGCATACCTGTCCCGCATGCTTGGAGCTGGCGGGACGGAAATACACCGGCGCGAAAGCCACCCCTGGCAGGCCGCGTTCCGTCATCCGCGCCGCAAGCTTCCGCCCGTCTATCCATGGCGCGCCGATCAATTCAAAAGGCTTGCTGGTGCCCCGTCCTTCGCTGACGGTGCGCACGCCTTCAAACACACACATTCCCGCGTAAAGAAGGTTTGCCGTTGTTCCGTTCAAGCTGGGCGAAGGCAGAAGCCAGGGCAGATCGGTCTCATCAAAGTACAGGTCCCGGCGCCAGCCTTCCACGGGAACCACCGTCAAATCGCATCCCACCGCGTATTCTCCGTTCACATAACGGGCAAACTCGCCCATGGTCATGCCGGTTCGGGACGCAAGCTCATAATCCCCCACAATGGTGTGCATGGTAGGCGGACAAACCGTACCTTCCACCGCCACGCCCCCGATGGGCGCCACGCGATCCAGCACCACCAGACGCTTTCCCGCCGCGGCGCAGGCTTTCATGATTGCAGCACAGCAATGCAGATACTCAAAAAAGCGAGTTCCTGCCTCCCGGATGTCAAACACCACCGTATCCACGCGCTCCAGCATTTCGGCGTCCGGGGCAATGCGTTCCCGATTGAAAATACTCTCCACCCGCATGCCGGTAACCGAGTCCACATACGCCGGCACCCGTTCGCCATACATGAATTCGCCCCGGATTCCATAAATCGTATTGAACAACGCCGTTACCCGGTACCGCTGGCAAAGTACGTCCACCGCCGGGCGCAGCGTTTTGTCCACCGCGCCGCCTCCGCTCACTACGGCCAGGCGCTGGCCCTTGAGTTCCCGGTCCATCCGCTCCGGTTGGTCGATACCGTTCCACACCTGTTGCACATTGCTCCCCTCCATTCTTTTTTTTGCGATCGCCACGCGCTTTTCTCTGTGCTCCTATTGTACTCCCTGGAATGCAAAAGTCAAGAATTTGTTCGCAGCATGCAGCAATTTGTGTAAACAAGTTGGTAGATTTGCATTTTCCTCCGGTATGTGGTATAGTGAAGCGTATTCTCTAAGAAAGAGGTGAAGAAAGAGTGGAGCCTCCCAGTACTGGCGTTTCATCCGGCGCGTTCCTTTCCCATCCGTTGCTGGAACCAAGCTTGCGCTGAACGGTCGCCCAGGAATCCAGCATATGACGCTGATGACGCAATGAAGAAAGGAATGTCTGATCTAGAATGACGCCGCAACTTTGGCTCATGTTTGGCGCGCTGGCCGTGTGCATCGCGCTATCCGCTTTTTTCTCCGCTTCCGAAACAGCCTACTCCTCTTTCAACCGCCTGCGCCTCAAATCCATGGCGGCGGAGGGCAATACCCGGGCCAAGCTGGCCCTGCGGCTTTCCGATGATTATGATCGCCTGCTGACGACCATTCTCATCGGGAACAACATCGTCAATATCGCCGCCGCTTCCATTGGCACGGTCATCTTTACCCAATTGCTGGGAAGCTATGGCCCTGCCGTATCTACCGTGGTGCTGACGCTGGTGGTGCTGATCTTTGGCGAGGTTTCCCCCAAGTGCCTGGCCAAGGAGTCGCCCGAAGCCATGGCGCTGGCTTCTGCGCCTGCGCTGCGCGCCCTTATTACGATTTTCAAGCCGCTGAACGCCCTGTTCGTACTGTGGCGTCAGCTGCTTTCCCGGGTGTTCAAGCCCCAGAGCGTGGAAAGCCATATCGAGGCTGAACTGATGACCATGGTGGACGAAGCCCAAAGCGAGGGCGATATGGACGCCCATGAGGGCGAGTTGATCCGTTCCGCCATTGAATTCAACGACATGGATGCCTACGACATTCTGACGCCCCGGGTGGACATTACCGCCCTGGAGGATACCGCCAGCATGGAGGATGCGGCAGAGGTTTTCCGTAAAAGCGGCTACTCCCGTCTGCCCATTTTCCATGAGGATATGGACCACGTGGTGGGCATACTGCATGAAAAGGACTTCTACATTCGTCAACATGAAGGGGTACAGGATATTCGCGCCATCATGAAGCCGCCGGTATACGCCCCTTCCACGTTGAAGATCTCCAAGCTGCTCAAGCTGTTCCAGGGCAGCAAAACCCATATGGTGATTCTGCTGGACGAGTTCGGCGGCACCGAGGGCCTGGTGACCCTGGAGGATGTGCTGGAGGAGCTGGTAGGCGATATTTACGACGAGCATGACGACGTGGAAGAGGAACTGCGCCTGCTGGAAGACGGCTCCTGGCTGGTGGATGGCGGCATGCACCTGGCTGAGCTTCTGGAGCGCCTGGATGTAGAAGATACCTATGAAGCCGATACCGCAGGTGGCTGGGCCACGGAAGTGCTGGGCTATATTCCAAAGACCGGCGAAACCTTTGACGCCGACTGCCTGCACTGTCAGGTAACGGCCATGGATAAGCGCCGGGTAACGCAGCTACGCCTATGGAAAAACGAGGCTGCCGCCGAGAGCGCCGAAGCCTCCCTGTAATGACCCCAACGTTCTCCCTTGCGGAAAAGGAGGTAACAGTATGTCCCAGAAAAAGAACGCGGCCGATCGCCGCAAGCTGTTCACCCGCATCATCAGTCTGACGCTGGCGGGGCTGATGGTTTTCTCCGTGGTATTGGCTGCGGCGCTGAACCAGATTTTCTGACCGGAAAGGCCGCATCCAGGCAGATGCGGCCTTTCCCATCGTTTTTTGTACATGAAGCAAAAGGAGGTATGGCGGTATGGCGAAACGGCGTAAGCGCCGCGGCGTGTCCTTTGGCACGTTGGTCATGCTTTTGCTGACCTGCGTGGTATGCGTGGGCTGCTTCACCATCCTGCCCCGGTTGCAGGGGAATACGGAGCTGCATGTGGACGCCACACAGGTATTCAGCAATCTGACCCTGGACGGC
>CALVVZ010000183.1 GCA_944364075.1 uncultured Clostridia bacterium | reverse complement strand
TGTAGAGCTACAATACATATTGGACAGAGGGAAAAAAAGAGTGAGACTTGAGCGCCCATCTGGTATAGTTGAATTGCAGCACAACTAAGGAAGGAGCTCAAGCCTCATGAACAGTATAACACAAGACATGAAATACCGCCAGTCTCTGCTCACCTATGCCCAGAAATACGGCGTAAGCCGGGCCAGCCGCAAGTACAACAAAAGCCGCTCCTACATCTACTTCTGGCTAGCTCGATACGATGGTTCTCTGCACTCCCTGGCCTGCCAGTCCCGACGTCCTCATAGTCACCCCAGGCAACACACCCAGGAAGAACTCAAGCTCATCGCTGATATGCACCGAAGAAACCCAAAACTTGAAATCGTCGAGCTATGGGTACGTCTGCAAAAAAGAGGCTATACCCGTACCATAGAAAGCCTGTGGCGGGTGATGCGCAGGGAAGGCTGGCTGGCAAAGGCAGAGAAAAAGAAGCCCTACAAACCCAAACCCTATGAGCAAATGCAATACCCTGGACAACGTATCCAGATTGATGTTAAGGTCGTACCCCGGCGCTGTATCGCTGATCCAGAGCTCAAACTATACCAGTACACCGCCATTGATGAGTACTCCCGTTATCGTGTCCTGGGCGCTTACGAAGAGCAGAATACCTTTTCTTCCGCAGACTTTCTAAGCAAGGTCGTTGCGCATTTTGCCCGCAAAGGCATTGCCGTGGAGTGTGTCCAGACTGATAACGGTTTTGAGTTCACCAATCGCTTCTCCAACAGCCGGCGTAACTTGGAAACCCTCTTTGAGGCAACGGCCAGACAATTGGGCATACGGCACAAGCTCATCCGTCCCTATACTCCCCGTCACAATGGAAAGGTGGAACGTAGTCATCGTGAGGACCAAAAGCGTTTCTACGACACGCACCGTTTCTATTCCCTCGCCGACTTTGGTGGGCAGCTAGCTGCCCACCAAAGTCGCAGCAACTCCCGCCCCATGCGTCCTCTTCACTGGGCTGCTCCCAGAGATGTCCTCTCTTCCTTTACTGTCCAATATGTTTGACAAACCTACACAGGCTGTTCTTTCCATGTACTCAAATTCCTTGCCGTGCAGCAGATAGACGCATGCCGCAAAATCTCCCGGCTTTACATCAAGGCGAACATTTCGTAAGCTATGGCAACATGGTCCATTTTTCCGAAAATGCAAAATTCTAAAAAAAAGTTGCAAAATGGGCTTGACAATCCGCCGTGGCGGGCCTATAATCCGTCCATACAGCAAGGGCGCTGTGAGGTTGACCTCGCAGCGCTCTTTTCCGTGTTTGCCGCTGGATTTCATGCTCCGGCTGTGCTATACTAGGAAAGCTGTATATTCCCGCAGATGAAACAGTAAGAGGAGGAAACCGTATGGCACACATGGATGACCTCTTTGGCAGCAACGTTTTTAACGATGACGTCATGCAGCAGCGCCTGCCCAAGGATACCTACAAGGCGCTCAAAAAGACCATCGACGAGGGCCGCCATCTGGATCCACAGGTTGCCGCCGTGGTCGCTCATGCCATGAAGGATTGGGCTGTGGAAAAAGGGGTGACGCATTACACGCACTGGTTCCAGCCCATGACGGGTATCACTGCCGAAAAGCACGACAGCTTCATCTCCCCCAAGGACGGCGGGCGGATGATCCTTTCCTTCAGCGGTTCGGAACTGGTTCGCGGCGAACCGGACGCGTCCTCCTTTCCCTCCGGCGGACTTCGCTCCACCTTTGAAGCCCGGGGCTATACCGCCTGGGACCCCACCAGCTACGCTTTTATCAAGGATGGGGTGCTGTGCATTCCCACGGCCTTCTGCTCCTATGGCGGCGAAGCCCTGGACCAAAAAACCCCCCTGCTCCGTTCCATGGAAGCCCTGAGCAAGCAGGCCGTGCGCGTGCTGCGGCTCTTTGGCCGTCTGGACGCCACCCGGGCCATGCCCACCGTAGGCCCCGAGCAGGAGTACTTCCTGGTGGATGAAAAGCTTTTCGATCAGCGCAAGGATCTGATTTTTACCGGCCGCACGCTGTATGGCGCCAAGCCCCCCAAGGGCCAGGAGCTGGACGATCATTACTTCGGCTCCATCAAGCCCCGGGTACAGGCATTCATGAAGGAGCTGAACGAGGAGCTGTGGGCCTTGGGCGTGCTGGCCAAAACCGAGCACAACGAAGTGGCGCCGGCGCAGCATGAGCTTGCCCCCGTTTTCTCCGTCACCAACGTATCCGCCGACCACAACCAGCTCACCATGGAAATGATGAAGAAGGTGGCCCGCCGTCATGGTCTGGTCTGCCTGCTTCACGAAAAGCCCTTTGAGGGTGTCAACGGCTCCGGCAAGCACAACAACTGGTCCATGACCACCAACACCGGCTACAACCTGCTGGAGCCCGGCGACAGCCCCCATGCCAGCGCGCAGTTCCTGCTGTTCCTTACCGCGGTCATCAAGGCGGTGGACGACTACCAGGATCTGCTGCGGGTAGCGGTGGCCAGCGCGGGCAACGATCACCGCCTGGGCGCCAACGAGGCGCCGCCCGCCATCATCTCCATGTTCCTGGGCGACGAGCTTACCGAGATCCTGGAGGCCCTGGAAACCGGCGCTTCCTATGCGGGCCGGGAGCACAGCGACCTGACCGTAGGCGTGCATGTGCTGCCCAAGTTCCCCAAGGACAACACCGACCGGAACCGTACCTCTCCCTTCGCCTTCACGGGCAACAAGTTTGAGTTCCGCTCCCTGGGCTCCTCCGCCTCTATTTCCGAAACGAACACGGTCATCAATACCATTGTGGCCGAATCCTTGCGCCAGTTCGCCGACGAGCTGGAAAACGCCCAGGATTTCAAGGCCACCCTGCATGACCTGATCGTCCGGGAGATCAAAACGCACAAGCGCATTATTTTCAACGGCAACGGCTACTCCGACGAATGGGTGGCCGAAGCGGAAAAGCGCGGATTGATGAACCTGCGCAGCACCGTGGACGCGCTGCCCCATATGATCGACGAGAAGAACATCCGCCTGTTTACCGCGCACAAGGTATTCTCCGCTACGGAAATGTACGCCCGTTATGAAATCAAGCTGGAAGAATACGTCAAGGTGCTCAACATCGAGGCGACCACCGCGCTGGTCATGGCGCAGCGGGAGATCCTCCCCGCCATGATGCGCTATACCGGCGATATGGCGCGGCATGCCGCCGCCCTGAAAGCCCTGTCCCTGCCCACCCAGGCAGAGGATGAGTTGCTTCCCCGGCTCTGCGCGGACGTGGATCTGCTTCATAAGCGCATCGAAACGCTGCAAAACGTCATCGACGCGGACCGTCCTGAGGATACGCTTGCCTCTGCAGTCTATGAGCACGACACGGTCATTCCCGCCATGAACGCCCTGCGCGCCGTGGCCGACGAGCTGGAAACCCTGGTGGATGAACGGTTCTGGCCCTTCCCCACCTACGGCGATCTGTTGTTCCGGGTATAATCCCTTCCTTCTGCACAAAGGCGTGCAGGCCGCGGCATTGCGCCGCAGGGCCTGCGCGCTTTTTGTTTTTCCTACGGATGCCAAATTCATGCTGAACGGGAGATGGAACCATGGAAATGACTTTGGAAAGCATCATGGGCAGTACCAGCGAGCTGGTCTTCGGCGTATGGTTTCTCATTGGCGCCGCGTGGGTTTTCTGGATGCAGGCAGGCTTTGCCATGGTGGAGACTGGCTTCACCCGCGCCAAGAACGCCGGCAACATCCTCATGAAGAACCTGATGGACTTCTGCATCGGCACGGTGGTATTCATCCTCATCGGCTTCTCGCTGCTTCTGGGCGAGGATCTGGTGGGCCTGATTGGAAAGCCCGGCCTGGATATTTTCACCGCATACGAAAGTTTCAACTGGTCCAGCTTTGTGTTCAACCTGGTATTCTGCGCCACCGCCGCCACCATTGTGTCCGGCGCCATGGCGGAGCGGACCAAGTTTCTCTCCTACTGCATCTACTCCGGCGTCATCTCCGCGCTGATCTATCCCATTGAAGCGCACTGGATCTGGGGCGGAGGCTGGTTGGCGCAGCTGGGCTTCCACGACTTCGCTGGTTCCTGCGCCATCCACATGGTGGGCGGCATTTCCGCCCTCATCGGCGCCAAGCTGCTGGGGCCGCGCATCGGCAAATTTGCCACCGACAAGCAGGGCCGTATCACCCGCGTGAACGCCTTTCCCGGGCACAACCTGCCCCTGGGCTGCCTGGGCGTGTTCATCCTGTGGCTGGGCTGGTATGGATTCAACGGCGCCGCCGCCACCTCCATGGATCAGCTAAGCTCCATTTTCCTGACCACTACGGTGGCGCCCTCCGTGGCCACGGTGGTATGCATGGTTTTCACCTGGATCAAATACGGTAAGCCTGACGTCTCTATGTGCCTCAATGCCTCCCTGGCCGGTCTGGTTGGCATCACCGCAGGCTGCGACGTAACGGATTGCACGGGAGCCATCGCCATCGGCGCCGTCTCCGGCCTGCTGGTGGTGTTCGGCGTGTGGCTGCTGGATTACAAGCTGCGGGTGGATGACCCCGTGGGCGCGGTGGCCGTTCATTGCCTCAACGGCATTTGGGGCACGCTGGCCGTAGGCTTGTTCGCCACCCATACCGCCCCGGGGTATGCCATTGCCAACGCCGCGGGCCAGGAACTCCAGGGGCTGTTCTACGGCGGCGGCCTGGAGCTGCTGGGACTGCAGCTGCTGGGCACCGGTGCCGTTGCCCTGTGGACGGCGGCAACCATCACCGTCACGTTCCTGATCATCAGGGCTACGGTGGGCCTGCGGGTCAGCCCGGAGGAGGAAATTGCCGGCTTGGACAGCGTGGAACATGGCCTGCCCAGCGCCTATGCGGACTTTGCGCCCATGCAGCAGATTTTCACCGCGCCCTCCGCCGCCCTTGCCGCTCCTGCGGCAGAAACCGGCGTCGCCCCGGACCAGGCCGTGCCCGTGGAGCTGCGTACAGCCGCTAAACCCATGGCCTCCGACGTGAAGATGACCAAGGTGGTCATTGTCACCAAGCAGAGCCGCTTCGAAGTACTCAAAACCGCCATGGAAGAAATCGGCGTTACAGGGATGACCGTCACCCAGGTGCTGGGCTGCGGCATACAGAAGGGACGGCCGGAATATTACCGGGGCGTCGCAGTGGAAATGAACCTGCTGCCCAAGATTGAGGTAGAAATCGTCGTATGCAAGATCCCCGTGCGCGCGGTAATCGAAACCGCCAAGAAAGTGCTCTACACCGGTCACATCGGCGACGGCAAGATCTTCGTATACGATGTGGAAAACGTGGTGAAGGTGCGCACCGGCGAGGAAGGCTACGACGCTTTGCAGGATGTGGAATAACGCTCCCCTTTTCCCATGCATACGGCCCCGCCGCTGTCCAGGCGCAGCGGCGGGGCCGTTAAACTATTGGCAACGGATGTAGTCCCATCGTTTTTGCATGTTGCACACTGTGTTCTGAATGGCATAGAGGTTTTCGCGCCTGCGGGCGCGACCAAAGGGCTTTCCGGTCGTTCCGCAACCTCAATCGTCGCGGCGTTACGCCGCTCGTTTCGGTTGAGAAAGGCAGGCATGCTCAGCCGTGAGGCTGGTTGTCTGCGCTTTGCGCAGTCAACCAGTCCGCCGTAGGCGGATTGCCAGCGTGTCAAAAAAGTGGCGTCGCCACTTTTTTGAGGAAGCACCTTCGGCCAACCAGAGGTCGTCCGAAGGTGTAA
>CALVVZ010000182.1 GCA_944364075.1 uncultured Clostridia bacterium | reverse complement strand
AAAAGGGCCAAACCGAGGTGGCGAAAACGCTGGAAACACCAGTGTTTTCAAGGGGTATAGAAATTTTAACTGAGAAAATCAAATTTCTGTCCCAAAAAGTTCTTTTTTATCCATTTTCACTATTGAAAGCGCCTATATCTTCGTGCTATCCTTCCCGTATCAGGAAGCTTGTCCTACAAATTTACCAAGGATTCCCGACAGAGCGCGCAGTCGTGGAGCCTTTCGCGCAGATATTGTAGCACAAGCACAAAAGCAAAAGGAGGAAATCCAAATGAAAAAGATGCTCAGCATGATACTGGCTGTTGCGTGTCTCATGATGGCGCTGGGAACGTTTCCGGCGATGGCGGAAGAGCAAACCGTCATCAATCTGTTTTATGGCACGGACTCCACCGGCGCCCTCCAGCAGATCATCGACGCCTTTGAAGCTGCGTATCCCCAGTACAAGGTCAACTGGATTGAAGCGCCCGCCAGCCAGGATACTTCCCACGACATGCTGGTGACCTCCCTGGCCGCCGGCGAATCGGTATACGATGTATTCAGCTGCAACGTCATCTGGCCGGCCGAATTCTCCCAGGCAGGTTATTGCCTGGCCATTGACCGGTTCCTGGAGCAGGACGACTTTGACCTGGACGATTTCTCCCAGGGCTATGTGGACGCCTATACCTTCCAGGGCAAAATGTGGGGTCTACCCTGGTACGGCAATGTGGGCATGCTCTATTACCGCACCGACATCATCGACACGCCGCCCACGACCTGGGACGAGCTGATCGAGATGGCACAGGCCCACGCGGGCGAAGGCGGTACCAAGACCGGTTTCGTACTGCAGGCCGCACAGTATGAAGGCCTGGTTTGCAACGCGCTGGAATTCATCGGCTCCTATGGCGGTACGGTTGTGGATGGCGACGGCAACATCACCATCAACAACGACGGCGTCCGCAAGGCGCTGACAAAGATGAAGGAAATCGTGGATTCCGGCATCGTGCCCGAGAATTTCAATTCCTTTATGGAGAACGAATGCACCAACATGTTCCTGGCCGGAGAAGCCATCTTCATGCGGAACTGGCCCGGCACCTATGCCAGCGCCGTGGACCCCGAAATGTCCCAGGTTTCTGAAAACGTGGGCGTAGCCGTGCTGCCGGCAGGCGACGCAGGTTCCGCCGCTACCCTGGGCGGCTGGGGATGGATGATCAACCGCAACACCGAACATCCCGAAGCCGCGTGGGAATTCATCAAGTTTGTCGCCGGACCGGAAGGCCAGAAAATCAACGCCATCGTAGCCAGCCAGCCGCCCACGTACATGCCCCTGTATGACGATCCTGAAGTACTGGCCGCCAACCCGCACTTCGCCAACATGCGCGAATCCCTGGAAGCCGCCTTCACCCGTCCCGTCTCCCCCATCTACACCGCGCTGTCGGAGATCATGCAGATCAACATCTCCAACGTGCTGCTGGGACAGGCTACCGTGGACGAAGCCGTGGTTGCCATGGAGGAGCAAATGAACGCCAAGTTGGCAGAATATAACCAATAACGAAGGTATAGCCAATATATATTGAAGCAATCGGCGCCGCGCAGGCGGGTTTATCTCGTTCCTGTCTGCGCGGCTGCCCTGGAGAGGAGGCGCCGCTGTTGCAAAAGCATCGCCATGGCGAAAAAAAACGGTCCCGCGGTCTAAGCGAAGGGCAGTTGGCCGCGCTGCTGGTACTGCCGGCGCTGCTTGTAATCGCAAGCATTGCCGTATATCCCATCCTTCGCACCGTATGGTACAGCTTATTTGACTTGCGGTTGAATCATCCTACGCGCAGCAGTACCTATTTTTCCTATTCCCTGGATCTGGAAAAATACGCGGATAGCGTTTATACCCTGCGTTCCCAGCTGACCAAAGCGTCGGAAGAGGCAGTCACCCCCGAAGGACAGCGCGCCATAGCGGATATGGCCGACCTATTGGCGGAGGAAGAAGCCGCGCTATTCTGTACGGATACAAGGCAGGATACCTTGGCGCAGGTGGACGCGCTCGTCGCATCCTATACGCCGGTAAACGACGATCAGCTGCGGTACATGTCCGTCAGCAGTAAAGAAATCGAAGCCTTCAAAACCTTTTTGTCCCTTGCCGGTGAAGCCGCGCAAACCGCCCTGGAAATAGCTCCGGAAGCCGAAAAGCAGCTATCCCGGGCAACGCAAGCGCTGGACGCGCTCTCCTTTGCCGTTGTGGAGCCGAATTTTGTCGGACTGGACAACTACCTGCGTTACCTGACGGATAATCGTTTCTGGACCGCCGTGGCAAATACCAGTATCTTCACCGTTTTTGCCGTGGGATTCGAGTTGCTTTTCGGCATCCTGGTAGCGCTGCTCATGAATCAAAATTTCCGTGGGCGCGGCCTCATCCGCGCCAGCGTATTGATCCCCTGGTCTATTCCCGCCTCCACCTCCGCTACGATTTGGCGGTTTATGTACGACGGACAATACGGGATCATATCCAAGCTTTTTGCAACCCTGGGGATCATCCCTTCCGCGGCCTTTATCCTCACCACCCGCGAAGGCAGCCTTTTCGGCATGATCGTATCCGACATCTGGAAGACGACCCCTTTCATGGCGCTGCTGCTGCTGGCAGGTCTTCAGACCATCGACGCAACCCTCTACGAAGCCGCCCGCGTGGATGGTAGCGGAAAGCTGCACAGCTTTTTCACCATTACCCTGCCGCTGCTCAAGCCCACCATTCTGGTGTCGGTGCTCTTCCGCACCCTGGACACGTTCAAGGCCTTTGACCTGATGAGCGTAATGACCAACGGCGCCAACAACACGGAATCCATCAGTCTGTACGCCTATAAGGTGATGTTTGCGCAAATGGATTTCGGCAGCGGATCGACCATATCCATTCTGCTGTTTTTCATGGTGTTGCTCATATGCTTGTTCTATATCAAAGTAATGGGCGCGGACTTGTTCAAGTCGCGGCAGGCATGAGGTGATTGCATGAAAAAGCATAAACGGTTCTTGTTCGCGCTGTTGCGCGCATTGTTCTTGGCGGTTTTTCTGGTGATAGTGCTGTTCCCCTTTTACTGGCAGCTGTTGACCTCCCTCAAGCCCACCCGGGAGATCACTTCCATGTCATTGCTGCCCAACTGGTCCACCGCGAGCCTTGACGCCTACCGATTCATTATGACGGAACGTCCGTTCCTGCGGTATATGCTGAACAGCTTCTGCATCGCAATGATGACCACCGTTATTGCCGTGACCATCTCCTCCATGGCCTCCTATGCGTTGGCACGGCTGAACTTCCGCGGAAAGGGCGCGATACTTGCCAGCATTCTGGCGATCTCCATGTTCCCCAGTATTTCCATGATCTCTCCCATCTACCTGACCATCAGCCAGCTGGGGCTGCGGAATACCTGGTGGGGCTTGCTGATTCCTTATTTATCCTTCGGCATGCCCCTGAGCGTGTGGTACCTGACTACCTTTTTCCGAACCATCCCCTATGAGCTGGAAGAGGCTGCCAAGGTGGACGGCTGCACGCCGCTGCAAGCCCTGGTCAAGGTGATTATTCCCCTGGTGCTTCCCGGTACGTTCACCACCGCCATATTGATTTTTATCCAGGCGTGGAACGAGTACCTCTTCTCCCTGACCATTAACACCGATGATCTGTCCCGTACCGTAACCGTCGGCATCACCATGTTCCGCGGCGAGTACACCATCCCCTGGGTGGAGCAGGCCGCCGCCATCGTTACCGTAACGTTCCCGCTGGCCATCGTCGTATTCCTGCTGCAGCGTCAGATCATCTCCGGCCTTACTTCCGGCGCCGTCAAGGGATAACGTCGGTTACCGTATATGACTGCATAACGGAAAGGAGCTTTTCAAAATGGACAAGTATGTATTTCGGAATCTGGAAGATGCGCCCGCGTATCAGGTGGAGGGAGATTCCAGCGGTATTGGCACCTTCTGGAACATCACGCTCTTTGGCGACGAAGCCAAGATGCCCATGGGCGACGTTCCCCGCAACCCTGAAGAAAACCACAACTTCCACTACGTACATCGCACCACGCTTCCCGTAGGCGGTTGCGTGGGCGAGCATCCCCATCAGGGCAATGAACAGTTCTATCTGATAGTGGAGGGTACCGGCGAAGTGACGCTATGCGGCAAGATTTTCCCGGTCAAGCCGTGGTCCATTGCGCTGATCCGTGATGGCGGCTCTCACGGAATCCGCAATACCGGCTCCACGCCCCTGACCTACGTATGCGTGGAAACCGGCCTGGCCGCAGACAAATAACCGGGGAGAAGATGCAAGTTATGGACAAGCGCGTCATGAAGGCGGCGGTTTTGGAGAACTTCCATCAACCGCTGCAGATCCGGGAGATGCCCATTCCTGTCCCCGGCCCCAACGAAGTCCTGGTCCAGGTGATGGCCAGCGGCCTATGCCTGACGGACACACATATCCAGGACGGTATTATTGCCTCCGTGCGCCTTCCGTACATTCCCGGCCATGAAATGGCTGGCGTGGTCGTGCAGATTGGCGAAAATCCGGTAAACGCCTCCCTGGTCCCCGGGCAGCACGTAGTCTGCGGCATCGACATTACCTGTGGCCGCTGCACCCTCTGCACCTCGGGGCGTCCCAACCTGTGCCTGGAGCGTGTGCGCATTGGTTTTGAGCGCAACGGTTCTCATGCGGAATACGCGCTGGTTCCCTCCGAAAACCTGTTTCCCATTGCGGATCACATTCCCTTTGACCAGGCCTGCATTATCCCCGATGCCGTCGCGTGCATGTACCACGCGATTTTCACCCAGGGTCAAGTGGCCCAAGGAAGCAAGGTGCTGATTCACGGCGTTGGCGCACTGGGGTTGCAGGGCGTGCAGCTGGCCAAGCTGGCCGGCGCAACAGTATACGCCGCCGCGCGCACCCATGCCAAGCTGGATCAAGCCTTGCGTTTCGGCGCAGATCAGGTGATCCCTACCCGGGAAAAGGACCTGGTGGCGTCCCTGGATGAAATGACCCAGGGAGAGATGTGCGACGTAGCTTTTGATCTGGTAGGCAATGCGGATTCTTTGGACCTGCTGCTGCGCTGCATTCGTCCTGGCGGCAAGATCGTCGCACTGGCTTATGCGGAGGATGCGTTCTCCGTTCCCTGCCAGGAACTGGTCATCAAGGAAAAGGAAATTCTTGGCCTGCGCGGTTCTACGCCGGATGAGTTGCGCGCCTCCATTCGCCTGGTGGAGGAAGGAAAGATCCTGCCCTATGTTTCCTCCCATTTCCGTCTGGAGGAAATCAATCAGGCATTGGACTTCCTGCGTGCGGCAAAGGGCATCGGTCGCAGCGTCATCATGATGGGTTCCTGAGCCGTTTTTGCCCAGCGTGCGCCGGGAGCGCGTGCTGGGTCTTTTTTGTCTCGGGGCGGAAATTCTCCACGTATCAACGGCACAGCGGTCTCACTTTCAGGACAGCAGGCTCGGGCACCAGAGGCCGCCCCCAATTGGTAACAGATGGATTTTGCAAGCAGCATCAACACCCCAGCAAGGCGTTGTTTTCACCCACGCACAACAACGCAAAGCCCCTTGCCACCGGATACGAATGAAAGCAGGGGGAACCGCGGTCTCCCCGCAGCGTGTCGAAAAAGTGGTAAAACCACTTCAGCGCGTTGACAAAATATTTTGCCTCATTCTTTTTGCAAGTTTTGTATGCATTCTTGCAGATACAAAAGGTTTCGCGCCTGCGGGCGCGACCAAAGGGCTTTCCGAT
>CALVVZ010000181.1 GCA_944364075.1 uncultured Clostridia bacterium | reverse complement strand
GACGGCTTCCAGTCCCGGATGATGGACGCCTACGGTTCCCAGGTCATCCATCAGGCCTGGAACCCCGTGGTGGTGTATCTCAACGGCACCTACTGGGGCCACTACAACATGCGCGAGCGCGTGGACCGCTTCTTTGTGGCCCAGCATGAAGGGCTTTCCCTGGACGAGGCCGATCAGATGACCATCCTGGAAGGCAACTCCATAGAAGTTTATGGCTCCAACGATGAATACCTGGAAATGCGCAATAGAATCAAGGATAGCGACCCGGCCAACAACCCCGAAGACCTGCAATACATCCTGGACAACGTGGACGTGGACAACTACTTCGAATATCTGGCCTTCGAGATGTTCTTCGGCAACTCCGACCCCGGCAACATCCGTTTTTACAGGCTGAACCAGGAAGGCTCCAAGTGGAAGTGGATCTTCTACGACGCGGACTACGGCATGTATAGCTCACAGTTCAACAGCCCCGCCTCCTACACCAAGGAAAGCGGCATGGGGCAGCAGAACATCAACAATGTCATTTTCCGCAAGCTTCTCTCCGTGCCCGAGTACAAGGACAAGTTCCTGCTCAAACTGGCCGATATTTTCAAGACCTTCACCACGGAATACATGCTCAGCATCCTGGAGCCCATGGTGGACCAGATTGAAGGGGAAATGCCCATTCATTTCGCCCGCTGGGCGGAGGAAACCGATCCGGCCATCATCGCGGAGGTGCCCAATACCCCGGAGGCCGCCCTGCGCTATTGGGAAGGCCGTATCGACCGCCTGCGGAACACCTGCACCTGGCGGCCCCACTACCTGTGGGGATACATCCAGGACGCTTTCGAGCTCACCGACCAGCAGATGATCGACTACTTCGGGGAGCAGCCGCCCCTGGAGCCCGACGCAGAATGACAAAATCCCGGATTTTTCAGGAAAAACAGATGCAATTCGCCCCCGAATCGGGTATAATCAGAAGCGCAAGCGAATCATACAGGAGGTACCCTTTATGCAATCAGCCCTGGCCGAGAGCCTCAGCGTAAGCAACATCATCAAAAATGACAGCAGCCTTTCCACCTATTTTGCCGAGCAGTTTGCCAGCCTGACCCCCATGAAAATGGTCATCGCCCTGCTCTTCGGCCTGGCGGTGGGCCTGCTGATTGCCTTCGTGTACAAAAAGTGCTATCGGGGCGTGCTGTACAGCCCTACTTTCAGCCTGACGCTGATCATGCTCACGCTGATTACCACCCCCGTGGTCATGTGCATCAAAAGCGACATCGCCTTGTCGATGGGCATGGTGGGCGCCCTGTCCATTGTGCGCTTCCGTACCGCGGTGAAGGACCCCATGGACACGGCGTACATGTTTTGGGCGCTGACCATGGGCATCCTGCTGGGCGCGGAGCTGTACGTCATTGCCGTGGTGGTGGCCCTGGGCATTGCGGTAATTCTCTTCGGGTTGACCTTTGTCAAGTTCCGCAACCCCAACGCCTACCTGCTGGTGCTCCACTATGACGACGACGCGGAGCACGACATTCTCAGCCTGCTGCGCCGCACGGTGAAGCAGCACCGCCTGCGCTCCAAGACCGTCACCCGCGCCGGCGCGGAAATGACCATCGAGGTGCGCCTGGGGGACAAGCAGGACCTAGTGGCCGCCATGCTCTCCATCGAGGGCGTACACGACGCCACCCTGGTGGCCTGCCAGAGCGAGGCGGGCGCGTAAGGCGCGACCCGGGTAGGAGGCGAAGCCCATGGCTAGTTCGATGCCCCTGCGGCACGAGCTGAAATTCTTCATCAGCGAAATGCAGTATATCGTCCTCTCCGGGGTGCTGGACCAGGTGCTGCACCGGGACCCCAACGGGGACGAGCTTAACGAATACCACATCCGCAGCCTGTACTTTGACACCGTGTTCAACGACGCCTATTTCGACAAGCTGGATGGACAGCGCAACCGCGACAAGTACCGCATCCGCATCTACAACCTCAGCGACCGGCTCATCAAGCTGGAATGCAAAACCAAGGTGGGCAACCTGATTTCCAAGCGTTCCCAAACCATTCCGCGGGACCTGTGCGAACAGCTCATGGCCGGGGACCCCACAGGGCTGGAAACCACCCGTTCCGGCCTGCTCAACGACGTGTACCGGGAAATGACCGTGAACCTGCTGCGCCCGGTGGTGCTGGTGGACTACGTGCGGGAGGCCTACCTGCACCCGGCGGAGGAGGTGCGCATCACCTTCGACAAGCAGCTGCGCACGGGACTGGGGTCCATCGACCTGTTTGACCCTTACGTGCCCACGGTGCCGCCCCTGGACAACGGGGAAATCATCCTGGAAGTCAAGTACAACCGGGTGATGCCCCCCTATATCCGCGACCTGCTCACCGCCTATTGTCCCCAGGCCCAGCAAAGCGCCATTTCCAAATACACCTGGTGCCGCCGCTTCGAAGGCCTGGAAGCCTAAACGTTCACCGCTCCGGAGGGTTTGTCCCCCCGGAGCGAATTCTTTTTTTCGCCGTCATGTTCCCTGCCTTCCCAGGGTACAATGCAAAGGAACGGCCCTTGTTTTTTTCTGCGGATTTGGCGGGCTGCCGGGCCTTTAGCGCTTGCGGGCGCGGCACTTTTGCGATAGAATAGAGGAAGAATCAGGAGGGAGAAAATGACCACCCAAACCGTTGTGCGGCAGATGCCCGAGCTGGAAGACGCACTGAAGCGGCGCGCGCCGGGGTTGCCCCTGGAGGCCGGAGCGCTCATGGCCCGGTACACCACCCTGCACCTGGGCGGACCGGCGGACCTGCTGGCCACGCCCCGGCATCCCGAGGAGTTGCAACTGCTGCTGGAGGAAGCCCATCGTCTGGGAGCGCCCCTGACGCTCATGGGCCAGGGCAGCAACCTGCTGGTGCGGGACGGCGGCATCCGCGGCCTGGTGGTGCGCGTGGCCAGCGGCATGCGCGGCATTACCGTGCATGGGGACACGCTGGTAGCTCAGGCGGGCGCCACCATGACCAGCGCGGCCATGGCCGCGGCGGAGAACAGCCTGGCCGGGCTGAGCTTTGCCAGCGGGATACCCGGCACGGTGGGCGGCGGCGCGTACATGAACGCCGGGGCCTACGGAGGCGAAATGAGCCAGGTGGTGGTTCGGGTGGACGCCTTCGACCGGCAGGGACAGGCGCTGACCTTCACCCGGCCGGAGCTGGCCTTCGGCTACCGGCACAGCGCCCTACAACAGCGGGACGCCGCGGTCTACCGGGTGGTGTTCCAGCTGCCCGGGGGCGACCGGGAGGAGCTGCTCCAGGAAATGGTGGAGCTGAACCGCCGCCGGGCGGAGAAGCAGCCCCTGAATTTTCCCAGCGCGGGCAGCACCTTCAAGCGCCCGGCGGGCTACTACGCAGCGGCGCTCATTGACGAGTGCGGGCTGCGGGGCTACGCCCTGGGCGGCGCGCAGGTCAGCGAAAAGCACGCGGGCTTTTTGCTCAACCGTGGCGGAACCGCCGCGGACTTCCTGGCGCTGATGGCCCACGTGCAGCGGGTGGTATGGGAACAAAAGGGCGTGCGGCTGGAGCCGGAGGTGCGCATCCTGGGCGAGGACGCGCCGGTAAAGCCGGTCTAGCGCACGGATACACAGGAGGGAGGGACACCCCTTGCGATTTTTGTTATTGACCGGGCTCAGCGGCGCAGGTAAAACCTCCGCCACGCGGTACCTGGAGGACATGGGCGTATTCTGCGTGGATAATCTTCCGCCCATGATGATGCTCAAGCTCATGGAGGCGTGTCAGAGCACCGCCATGCACTGTCCCCTGGTGGCTTTTGCGGTGGACGTGCGCAGCGGCGAGTTCTTTGACGCCAAGGCCGTCCAGCGCCTGATTAAAGAGACGCGGGAGCTGGGGTATCAGATTGAAACCCTGTTCATGGAGGCCAGCGACGACGTACTGGTCAGCCGTTATAAGGAAACCCGCCGGGATCATCCCCTGGCCAGCGAAAGCGTCAGCCTCACCGAGGCCATCGCCCAGGAGCGGGAGATGCTCACCCCCCTGCGGGAAACCGCCAACTACGTCATCGACACTTCGTTCCTGCGTCCCCGGTCCCTGCAGCGCAAGCTGGCGGAGATCGTCAAAAGCGACGGCGGCGAAGCGCCCCTGCGCCTGGAGGTGCTGTCCTTCGGGTTCAAGCGCGGACTGCCCCGTCAGGGGGACCTGGTGTTTGACGTGCGTTTTTTGCCCAACCCCTTCTACATGGAGGGTTTGGGCCGTCACACGGGCCTGGACGCGGACGTGCGGGATTTCGTCATGAACCATCCCGTGACCCGGGAATTCATGGACAAGGTCAAGGACATGCTCACCTTCCTTTTGCCCCATTATCAGGAGGAAGGCAAGCATCGCCTGGTGATCGCCGTGGGATGCACCGGCGGCGCGCACCGGAGCGTGGCCATTGCCGAGGCCATTGCGGAGTTCATGCGCCAGAGCGGCTATCAGGTGGATGTGAACCATCGGGACATCGACCTGGAGCAGGCCCACTGGAAACTATCTGAGTAAGGAGCAGGCCTATGTCCTTTTCTTCCCTGGCCAAGGAGGAGCTACTCCGGCTTCCCCTGGGCAAGGATTGCTGCGTGATGAGCGAGCTCAGCGCCCTGGTGCAAACCTCCGGCAGCCTCCAGCTGCGGGGCGGCGGCCGGGTGCGCGTCACCTTCCGGGTAGAAAGCGCCGGGCTGGCCCGGCGCATTTTCCGCTTGCTCCGGGCCGGGCTAGAGCTGACGCCCCGGCTGCATTTTGTGCAGCACGCCCGGCTGGGCGGGCGGCGCAGCTGCGTGCTCACCCTGGAGGATGAAGCCGCCCAGAAACTGTTGCTGAGCCTGCACATGATGGAGCGGGACGAAGCGGGCGGCGTGACCCTGCGCCGCACCACCCCCCGGCATCCCATGACGCGCCAGTGCTGCCGCCGCTCCTTCCTGCGGGGCGCTTTCCTGGGCGCGGGCACCATGAGCGACCCGGAGAAGGATTATCATTTCGAGCTGGTGGCCGGGGAAGAAAGCCTCTGCGCTACCCTGGAAAAGCTGTTGGAAAAGAGCGGCCTGCCCGTACACATGCATGAGCGCAAGGGCAAGTATGTGATTTACCTCAAGGGTTGCCAACATATCGCCGATATGCTGGCGCTCATGGGCGCCTCCGGGGCCACCATGGATCTGGAAAATATCCGCATTAAAAAAGAGATACGCAACCAGGTGAACCGCGCCATGAATTGCGATGAAAAAAACGCCGAGCGGCAGGTTTCCGCCGCCCAGAAGCAGGTGGAAATGATCAAGATCATCTCCATCCAGCGGGGGCTGTATACCCTGCCGCCCTCCCTGCAGGAGATTGCCCGGCTGCGCCTGGAGCACCCCGAGGAAAGCCTCACCTCCCTGGGGGCGCTGCTGCATCCCCCCGTGGGCAAGAGCGGCGTCAATCACCGCATGCGCCGCCTGGAAGCCGTATATAACGAAATTGTAGCGTCCATGGACGTTTTGAAAAAGGAGGACACCCCATGATCCGCAAACCCATTTCCTTCCCCAACCGCGCCCCGCTCACCCGGCGCAGCGCCGCGCTGCTGGTGCGGGAGGCCAGCCGCTTCGAGTCCCGGCTGATGATCGAGCACGATGCGAAGATCGTCAACGCCAAGTCCATGCTGGGCCTGCTCTCCCTGGGTTCCGACGCCCAGGCGGGCCTGTGCCTGCTGGCAGAAGGCCCCGACGAAGCGGAAGCCGCCGCCGCCATGGAGGCGTTGCTGAAGTCTGACCAGCTGGTAGGAGCCTAAGCGTTTCGAGGCACAGAAAAAGCGCGGCAACGCCTTTGCGTCTGCCGCGCTTCAGCGTGTCGAAAAAGTGGTTTTTACCACTTTTTCGAGAAGGCACCTTCGGCCAACCAGAGGTCGTCCGAAGGTGT
>CALVVZ010000180.1 GCA_944364075.1 uncultured Clostridia bacterium | reverse complement strand
GATGAACCGTCTGAGCGTGGACTGCGACTGCGATGGCAACCCCGCCGAGCCGGATATGCATGACATCGGTATTCTGGCTTCTCTGGACCCGGTGGCGCTGGACCAGGCATGCATCGATCTGGTATACGGCGCGCCGGACGGCGGCTCCCTCATCCAGCGCATCGAGAGCCGCAACGGTCTGCACACGCTGGAGCATACGCAGGATATCGGCTTTGGCAGCCGGGACTACACGCTGGTGAACATCGATGCAGGACTGGATTGAGCGCGAGGCCGTTTATCTGTGGTATTACCTGGACATCCAGCTGCGGCAGATTGTGCCCTACTGGGCGCTGGGCATCCTGCTGGGATCGGCGGTGTCCGTGTTTGGCAAGCGGTTCATTCACGGCGCTGGCCGCGGCAGATGGGGTTGGCTGGGCGTTGTCCTGGCCAGCCTGCTGGGCATCGCCTCGCCGCTGTGCATGTATGGCACCATCCCCATCGCAGCCTCCTTTTCCAGACAGGGCGTCCGGGACGATCATCTGGCGGCGTTCATGATGGCCTCCGTGCTGCTCAATCCGCAGCTGCTGCTGTACTCCGCGGCTTTGGGCCAGGCGGCGCTGATTATCCGGTTTGTCTCCTGTTTTCTGTGCGGCTGCGCAGCGGGATGGCTGGTCCGTGTGTTTTTCCGTGACAGGCCCTTCTTCAACTTCAGCGGTTTCCACGCCCGCGCCAGCCGGGACACGCATCCCAATGCACTGGTTCGCTATCTGCTGAACGTGCTGCGCAACATCCGCACCACCGCCCCGTGGTTTGCCGTGGGCGTTTTGCTGACCGCGCTTTATCAGATCCATGTGCCCCGGGAATGGGCGGCGGAGCTGTTCGGCGGCGGCGGATTCGGCGTGCTGCTGGCCGCCACGCTGGGCGTTCCGCTCTATATGTGCGGCGGCGGAACCATCCCGCTGCTGCTGGAGTGGCTGGCAAGCGGCATGACCCTGGGCAGCGCCGCGGCGTTCATGCTCACAGGCCCGGCGACCAAGATCACCAACCTCGGCGCGCTCAAAACCGTGCTGGGGATCAGGCACTTTTTGCTGTACATCGGGTTCGTCATGGTCTTTTCCTTTATCACCGGAATGGCCGTAAACGCCTTTGGAATGATGACTTGAATAAGGAGGAAAATTTGTAATGCTGCGTTTTGACTTCAACAACCCCACACACCTGCTCTTTGGCAGCGGCAGGCTGAACGACCTGCACGCCCAGCCCATGCCGGGCAAGAAGGCGCTGCTGCTGATTTCCACCGGCAAATCCACCCGGGAAACCGGTTCCCTGGCCAGGGTGGAGGAGCAGCTCTCCCTGGCTGGCGTCGCCTACGCGGTGTGCCCCAGGATTCATGAAAACCCGTCCCGGGAATGCGTGATGGAAGCAGCTGCCTTTGCCCGGGAGCAGGGGTGTGACTTCATTGTGGCGCTGGGCGGGGGCGCGGTGCTGGATGCGTCCGTCGCCGTGGCGGCCATGGCCACCAACCCCGGCGATCTGTGGGACTATGTGTGCGGCGGCACGGGTAAGGGACAGCCGCTGGCGCAGGCTCCGCTGCCCATCGTGACCATCGCCACCACCTCCGGCACCGGTTCGGAGATCAACAGCTGGGGCGTGATCTCCAACCTGCAAACCCATGAGAAAATCGGCTTTGGCGGCGATCCGCGCCTCACGCCGGTGCTCTCCGTGGTGGACCCGGAGCTGATGCGCACGGTTCCTGCCCGGTATACGGCCTATCAGGGGTTTGACGCGCTGTTCCACCACACGGAGGTGATGATGAGCAAGGGCTGCAACCTCCTCAGCGAAACCCTGGCCCTCTCCGCCATTGAAAACATCGCCCGCTATCTTCCCCGCGCGGTGGAAAACGGGAACGATCTTGAGGCGCGCGAGCATGTGGCCTATGCCAGCACGCTGGCGGGCATGACCATGCAGCTCACCAGCACCACGGCCCAGCACTCCATGGAGCACGCCATGAGCGCCTATCATCCCACGCTGCCCCATGGCGCGGGCCTGATCATGATTTCGGTGGAATTTGCGCGCTTCTTCATCGAGCGCCATGCCTGTGACGGGCAGTTCATCAAGATGGCCCGGGTGATGGGCATGCCCGGGGCAAACCGCGCGGAGGATTTCCTGACGGCGCTGGCGCGGCTGCAGGAGGCCTGCGGCGTGGCGGACCTGAAGATGAGCGATTACGGCATCGGCCGGGACGAATGCATGACGCTGGCGGTCAACGCCCGCGAGACGATGGGCGGCCTGTTTCTGGCCAATCCCTGCGAGCTGAACGATGCGGACTGCGCCGGCATCTTTGAAAAAGCGTATCGCTGAGGAGCGCTGTGATGAAATGGAGACGTTTGATCGCCTGGTGTCTGCTGGCGGTCTGGCCCCTTGTCTGGGGCGGCGCGCAGGCGGCCGGGCAGGAAAGCCGGCGTGACTCCGGCAATCCGGGGGGCTTTGATCTGGCAACCGGCACGGTTGCGCTCAACAGCGGCTATGTCATGCCCCTCAACGGGCTGGGCACATACAGCCTGCACGGAGAGGAATGCATCAGCGCTGTCAAAGCGGCGCTGCAATGCGGCGTCCGTCTTATTGACACCGCCTCCGCCTATGGCAACGAGGCGGAGGTCGGTCAGGCCATCCGGGAAAGCATGGAAGAACTGGGCATTGCGCGGGAAGAGATCTTTGTCATTACCAAAATATATCCGGGCAGCGAAATGGCTGATCCTGACGCGGCCATTCAGGCCTGCTTGGACCGGCTGAGCATCGGCTATGTGGACATGATGCTGCTTCACCATCCAGACACCAACGATGTGCAGGCCTACAAAGCCATGGAGCGGTTTGTGGATACGGGAAAAATCCGCTCTATCGGCTTGTCCAACTGGTATGTGGAGGAGCTGGAGACCTTTCTGCCCCAGGTGGATACTCTTCCGGCGCTGGTGCAGAACGAGATTCATCCGTATTATCAGGAAAACGACGTGATTCCCTATATTCAGGAATTGGGCATCACGGTGCAGGGATGGTATCCGCTGGGCGGACGCGGGCATACGCAGGAGATGCTCAGCGATCCGGTGCTTTTGGACATCGCGCGGGCGCACGGCGTGTCCGCCGCGCAGGTGATCCTGCGCTGGAACCTGCAAAAGGGCGTGGTGGTCATTCCCGGCTCCAGTAACCCCGATCATATTCTGGAAAACACGCAGCTGTATCACTTTGAGCTGAGCGAGGAGGAAATGCAGCGCATCAACGCCCTGGATCGAAACGAAAAGCATGACTGGTGCTAAAAGTCCATGCCGCGAAAGGAAATGCCTGGCTTTTTTTGCGACAGCCAAGGTTTGTCTCTCATGGAAACTGTACACATGTATGGAAAGGCGGCAATCAATAATGAAAAAAAGGTTATTTGGCCTATGCATCCTGTTGCTTACTGTTTGTGCAGGTTCGGCCTTTGCAGAGCCAGCGACCGTTACAGGCAGCGCGCCTGGCATGGAAAGCGTGATAACGGCAACGATCACCATAGACAATGGCGAAATTACAGCGGTTGAGTTGGATGTTTCTGGTGAAACGTCGGGAATCGGCGATATAACCGGGGACGCGCTTGCTCAGCAGGTGCTGGATGCGCAGGGGGCGGAAATTGATGGCGTATCCGGCGCAACGGTTACTTCTGACGCGGTCAGGGCGGCTGTGCGCAGCTCCCTGGACGCGGCAGCCGGAAACCTTGGCAACGGCCTGCTTGTTCCGGGAACGTATACCGCAACGGCGCACGGCGCGAAGCATGACCTCACTGCAGAAGTTGATGTTACGGAGAACGAAATCACGGATATCCGTGTGACAGAAGCGAACGACTCACCCTTTGTCAGCGAGGCAGCCATTGAAAAAATGCCTGCCCGCATGCTGGAAAAGCAGTCGGTTGCGGTGGATGCCGTGACGGGCGCAACGTTCACTAGCGCTGCGATACGCAATGCGGTAAGCGATTGCCTTATGCAGGCCGGAGCGAATCTGTCTGATTGGTCTGCCCAGGAAACGGTCAGACAGGGACAGGATGTAAATGTGGATGTTCTAGTGGTTGGCGGCGGCACTTCTGGCCTGACGGCAGCGTTGGCAGCCAAGACGGATGCTGCGCTGTCTGATGTTGATAGCGGACTGAATGTCATGATCGTGGAAGCCAACGGTTACGCCGGCGGAAACATGGCCATTTGCGGCGGTTACATCGCCAGCTATTTCGGCACATCGCTCAATGAATACACAGGCAACAGCATTGAGGCCGACACGCTTGTTTCCTCGCTGCTGGAACTGTATCCGCAGTATGCTGAAGTGCTGGACGGGGAATTGATGCTTCGTATTGCCGAGCTCACGGATGACACCCTGAATGGGCTGATGGCGCGCGGCTTCTATCTCACCGGATCGGACGCCTATGTGGGCGAATCCAGCCGTATTTCCAAAGAGGGGCCTACGGCATATACATCCAGCTCGGTCATTGCTGACCCGGAAACCGGGGAACGCTCCGGCGACAACGGCTATGACGTCTATGGTGGAGGCGCATTTTTTGCCGAAACTTTGACGGATATTGTGAACCAGGCGGGCGTAGAGATTCGTTATGAGACGCGGGCTACTGATTTGGTGATGGACGAGGGCGCCTGCATTGGTGTCAAGGTTCAGGATCATGAAACCTACTACACAGTGTATGCCAAAAAGATTATTCTTGCCACGGGATACGCCGGTTTTGACCAGGAGACGATTGCAGCCTATCTGCCCGAGGCGTATGGAAATGTGGTTGGAGCAGAAACGGCGGCGAACCAGAGTTTCGCCCAAAAGCAGATCACGGCGCTGGGCGGGCAGGTCAATGACGTGCATGACCCGATTAGTGATGGCCATATTATCCTGGGGTATAATACCGTGCTGGCGCATTTTGGTGAAGAAAGAAAACTTTATAACGAAATGAACGGTATGCTGGTCAATCCAAAAGGTCTGAGGTTCACAGATGATTCTGACCGCGGTCATGATACGGCCATGAAGGTCATGGAGCAGGGCGGCAAATGTTACATGATTTTTGACAGCACGCATGAAGGCGTTAAATATGTTGATTATCTGTCGGAAAACGGTCTTGCCTGGTCTGCTGAAACCCTGGAAGACCTCGCGGATCAAATCCACGTTCCGGCGGAAGCATTGATTTCCACCGTCGGGCAATACAACGCAGACTATGAAGCAGGGGTGGACAGTGTGTTCCATACGTCTGCAAAAAAAATGGCGCCCGTGGAGGAGGCTCCGTACTTCGCCGTTCAAATCAATGCCATTTCTACCGGCGGGATTGACATCGCTGTCTTTACGGATGAGAACATGATGGTTACTCTCGCTAAAGACGGACAACCTATCGAAAACCTTTACGCTTGTGGCGGTGCAGGATCAGGCAGCTATTTTCCCTTGTGCAATATTGGTCTGGGTTCTCACGTGGTAGGCTGCATGGCTTCGGGAGTCTATGCGGGCAATTGTGTGCGTGAAGCGCTGATAAACCAATAAATATCTATAAACAGTAAGAAAGCCGCATAGTGTCATTTGTATCCGAATAACGGCATGGGGCCACTTCAACCCATGAAGACCAGTACTTGTCAATGCGATTGATCTGCTGCTTTGGCAACATAAACAGAGAGGTATATAGACATCACGATACCTCTCTGTTTTGCTATATGAGGATGAACGAAATAACAGCTTACTATGATATCAAAACAAAGCTGTGATCTCGGAAAATGTTGTATCCGGGATTACAGCTTTTATCTGTTTTTTTACAAAGAGGGAAGATATGCTTTATCATCCTTTGCAAATAGTCTATCAAAAGATCCGAATCCTCACATATGTCTGCTTAGCCTACTGTCTTGGACAGAAGTTTCAGGAGCTTCACCATTTCCGGGTTACTGAGAACTTTCAT
>CALVVZ010000179.1 GCA_944364075.1 uncultured Clostridia bacterium | reverse complement strand
GAGCCGGCGGATACGAATGAAAGTCGAAGGGGCTTCGGCCCCTCCGACGCCTCCCCGGGGTTTTTTGACAGCCTGAAGGAGGCAAGCCAAGGCTTGCCTCCTCCATATCCTTTTTGCATTACTCCTGGGCGGGAGTCTCCTCCGCGGGAGCTTCCTCCGCAGGCATATCGTCGCCCGCCACGATTTCGAACTCCGCGTCGCCGGGGATCTCGGTCTCGTAGTTGAAGGCTTCGTCCTCCAGCACCTGGCGGATGCTCAAGCTGATGCGCTTCTTCTCGGGGTCCACGCCCAGCACTTTCACCCGGACGATCTGGCCCACCTGCACCGCGTCCTCCACCTTGGCCACGCGGGTCAGCGCGCACTGGGAGATATGCACCAGGCCGTCCAAGCCGGGCTCCAGCTCCACAAAGGCGCCGAAATCGGTGATGCGGACCACTTTGCCTTCCACCACGGAACCCTCGGGATACTTCTCGGTGGCGTTATCCCAGGGCCGGGGCTGCAGCTGCTTGTAGCCCAGCTGGATGCGCTCGCGCTCCCGATCCAGACCCAGCACCTTCACGTCGATCTCCTGGTTGGGCTGCACCACCTCGCTGGGATGCTTCACGCGGCCCCAGCTCAGATCGGTGATATGCACCAGGCCATCCACACCGCCCACGTCCACAAAAGCGCCGAAGTCGGTCAGCCGGCGGACGATACCATGGATGATCTCGCCCTCCTGGAGCTTGTCCCAGGCTTCCTTCTTCTTGGCGGCAGCTTCCTCGGCCATAACGGCCTTGCGGCTGGCCACGATGCGCTTTTTCTGTTTGTCGACCTCAATGATCTTCAGCTTGAGATCCTTGCCCACGAAGTCGGCAATCTTCTCCACATAGCGCTGGGACAGCTGGGACGCGGGCACAAAGGCACGCACGCCTTCCACATCCGCAATCAGGCCGCCCTTGACGGCCTCCTTGCCAACGCCGTCGACATACTCGCCAGCCTCATACTTGGCCATCAGAGCATCCCAGGCCTTGCGGTTGACAATGTTGCGCTGGGACAGCACCACGTTGCCCTCGCCGTCGTTTACCTTCACCACTTCCACCTCAAGCTCGTCGCCCAGTTTGACATCTTCCTGGGTGAGCTCGGTGCGCTTGATGATACCATCGGACTTGTAGCCGATGTTCACGCAAACTTCATCATCGGTGACTTGCACCACGGTGCCGGTCACCGTCTGGCCCGGGCGAATTCTGACCAGGGTAGCGTCAACTTCAGCCATAAAGCTGTTCTGAGCGTCCTCCTGGTTGGTAAGAACCTGTTGTTCCTTGTCGATCATGCGTGTGACAACCTCCTTAAGTGACCCATCCGGCGTGGACGCGCCAGCGGTTATTCCTATGAATTCGGAATATATATTTGCAAAGCCTGGCGGAATTTCCGCCGCGCGCTCTACCAAAATGGTTCTTTTGCACAGCCTGCTGCACGTATCGTACAGCTTGCGGGTGTTGGCGCTGTGCCGGCCGCCCACCACAATCATGGCGTCGGCCCGCCGGGCAAGCTCCTCTGCCTCCCGCTGCCGCGTTTGGGTAGCGGAACAGATGGTATACCGTAACCTGGCGTCGGGGATACGCGCGATCAAGCGCGCCGTCATGCGCTCCCATCGCGCAGGCGGGAAGGTAGTCTGCGCCACGATCAACGCTCGCGTCATGGGGGGCAAAGTCTCCAGCTCTTCTTCCCGGGAAAGCACGTAGACCGGTCCCCGCGCCCATCCTGCCGTACCCTGCACCTCGGGATGTGCCTTTTCCCCCAGCAGGATTACCGGGCAGTCCGGTCCGGACTCCTCCGCCACAACGCGATGAAGCTTGTCCACGAAGGGGCAGGTTAGATCCAACACCTGCGCTCCCGATGTTCGCAGCGCTTCCAGTACTTGGGGTGCCACGCCATGGCTGCGGATGAGCACCTGCCTGCCCGCCGCTTCTTCCGGTGCTTCAATGGCCGGCACGCCGCGAGCGTCCAGCATCTTCACTACCTGCGGGTTATGAATCAGCTCTCCCAGGGTGCAGGAAGGCTTTCCTTCCTCCGCCACACGGAGCGCCGCTTCCACCGCCCGGCGCACGCCCATACAAAATCCGGCATGGGCAGCGATCTCATAGGGCATGGCAAGCATCCTTTCGCAAAATGCTCTGATTAGAGCTTTTTCGGCACGCCGCCGCTATTTCCTGCAAGGATAAAAAACTTTTTTCAAATTTTCTGTTCCTTCCCTCGGCTCACCTCTTGCGCCATGCGCGCATATGCCTGCGTAATGCGTGCCAGGAGACGGTCGCAGGCGGCTTTATCCACGCCTTGCGCAATCAGGTCATCCATGGGAATATCCTCGCCCACGTACATGTTTACCAGATGAAAAAGGCGGAACTTCTTGTCCAGGTACACCGGCACCAGGGGCACGTTGCACCGCAGAGCCATCAGTGCCGTACCGCCCTCCAGCTGGTCCATCAGGCCCGCATGGTGCCGTGTTCCCTCCGGGAAAACCAGCAGGATGCGCCCCTCCCGCAATACGCGCATGCAGGCGCGCATGGCTTCCATATCCGAATGGTGGCGATCCACGGCAATCATGCCGATTCGCGTTAGAACGGCGCGCACCAGTGGATTGCGCACCAGCTCCTTTTTCCCAAGAAACCTGACCTGCTGCCCGTGAATGCGGTAGCACATGGCCATGGGGTCAAGCCAAGAGTTGTGGTTTCCAATCAGCAAAAACGGCGCGGGGCGGTTGATCCGCTCCACCTGATGCACCCGCAGCGGATACAGGGTATGAAACACAATATACGCCAGAAACCTGGCCACGCCATACAGTATGGACTTTCGCTGTTTAGCTTGCCCGCCCGCCGTCATGGAGATACCTCCCTCGCCCACGCCACCAGCGTATCTACCACTTCCTCGAAACTCAGAGAGGTGGAATCCAGCATCCGCGCATCCTCCGCCGGGCGCAGCGGGTCCACTGCCCGATGCATATCCTGGTCATCGCGCTTTTTCAGTTCTTCGAGAACCTGCTCATAGGTATCTGGCAACCCCTTGGCCTGCAACTCCAGGAACCGCCTCCGTGCGCGCTCCTCCGCGGAAGCGGTGAGAAATACCTTCAAGCTGGCCTGGGGCAGCACGCGCGTACCTATATCCCGGCCATCCACCAGCATGGATTGCTCCGATGCCAAGCGCCGCTGCAGATCCACCATCACCTGACGCACCCGGGCGTAACGCGCTACCGTAGAGGCGGCCATGCTGACTTCAGGCGTGCGAATCAGGCCCGAGACATCCTCCCCTTCCACCAGGGTCTGTTGAGCGCCCTGCGTATAACGTACATCCACGCGCAAACTCTCCGCCATGCGGGAGACCGCTTCCTCGTCCGTCAAATCAATGCCCAAACGCAGGGTCTGCAACCCCATGGCGCGGTACATGGCCCCAGTATCCAGATGCAAAATGCCCAGCCTGCGTGCCGTCTCCTCCGCCACGGAGGATTTGCCGGCCCCCACGGGGCCATCCAGTGCGATGGTCAATGGCATATGCCTCATCCTTTCTTCCTGCACAGTACAAAAATCATACGGCCCGGTGACCCATGCCTACGCACACCTCGTTCAGGTGTACCAGGCCGATGCCGAAAAAAACGGCTACCGCCACATGTTCCCCTTGACGCGCCACGCCGATTTTTCCGCCCACGCTCAGGCCCAGCGCCTTGGCCGTCACCTGGGAAACCGCTTCCCGGGCGGCGCCGGCTACCGCGCCTTCCTCGTGGTGGGTATCGCCGATCACATGCTCGCGTTTGGCCGCCACTACAGCGCGTTCCACAATTTTGATCACGCTTTGCACAAACTCGCCGCCGTAATCCGCCGCCGCGCCGCGTATCTCCTGCTGCAACAGTTTTTCCTTCAGCTCGGCCTCTTCCTCGCGGCTTGCGGTCATGCTCAGCTGGATGGCCGCTCGTGCCACCGCCCGGCTGTCTCCTGGTGCCTTCATGTCTCCGGTCCTCCCTTGGCGCGTTTGCAACGGCTTTATTATACGCTACCACGCAAGGACGCACAAGCCTTTTCCCGCTTTTTCTTCTCAGCACAGCCAGGCCGCCGCCAAACATCCTGCCAACCAGGAGATCAGGGAAATGCTCAATGCCCGCGGCAGTTTTTTGACTCCTGCGGCAGACAGATACACCGTAAGGGTGTAAAAAATAGTTTCCGAGGATCCTACCACCACCGCGCCCACCATGGATGCCCGGGTATCCGGGCCCTGGGTCACCATGAGGGCTTCCAAGGCCGCCAGGCTGCCTGCCCCGCTCAAGGGGCGCAGCAGCAGCACCGTCAACGCCTCCCGCGGAAATCCCACAGCCTCTGCCAGAGGGCCCAGTAGCCCTTCCAGGACCTCCGCCAATCCGCCTACGCGAATCAGTCCTATCAGCAGCATCATGGCAGCCAGGGCAGGAAGAATCTCCACCCCCGTGTGCAAACCGTCCCTCGCCCCACGCAAAAAGGCTTCGTATCCGCCGCCGCCCTTCCACAGCCCCAGCAAAGCCATGCCGCCTACCGTACCCAGCACCAGCGCCGCCGCAACGCTATCCACGTTTTTCCCTCCTGTCCGTCCAGCAAAGCAGCACCACCGCTACCAGGGTCGATATGCCCGTAGCGGCCAGCGTCGGCAGCCATATGGCGCCGGGCGCAATGCTGCCAGCCTGCTGACGCAGCGTCATCACCGACGAGGGCATCAGTTCCAACCCGGAGTTATTGATGACCAGCAGCACCAGCAACCCGCGCAGTCCGCTTTCACCCTGCCCGGCCAGTAGCTGCGCCGCGCGAATGCCAAAGGGGGTGGCCGCGTTGCCCAATCCCAGCAGATTGGCCGCCAGGTTCATGCCCATGGCAGCCCAGCTTTCCTCGCTGAGTTCCCGGCGCACCAAAGGTTGCAGAAGCCTACGCACCCAGCGGCTCACCGGCCCCATGGCGCCGCTTTCCTGGAGAATCGCCATCAGTCCGCCCCAGACCATCATGCCGCCCATGAGCGTCATGCCCAGGTTCAGCGCCTGGTTTCCCGCCGCAAGCACCGCGGCCGCTCCCTCTCCCCAGCGCCGGAACCCCAGCGCAGCCATCACCGCCAACAACAGCAGTATTCCCCATACCCGTCGCATACCATCGCCTACCTTTTATGAACTATACACAATTTTTGTGCCGTGTTGACAACATACAGCACATTTTGTAAAATGTAATTACAGAGGAATCTATGCGAAGGGAGGCTGTAAAATGAAATCAACCGGCATGGTACGTCAGCTGGATACCCTCGGGCGCATCGTCATTCCCGTGGAGCTGCGGCGCACAATGAACCTTTCCATCAAGGACACCCTCGAAATCTTTGTTGAGGGCGACCAGATTGTGCTGAAAAAGTATCACCCTGCCTGTATTTTCTGCAACGACGCCCGGGATGTGGTTCCTTACAAGGGCAAGCTTATATGCAAGCGCTGCCTGGAGGAGCTGCGGGGCGAGCTTTGAGCCGCTCCCGCGGAGGCCGCTTCGCCTTCCTCTGACGCAATGTAGCGTACGAAAAAACGCCCTGGAACGGGGGCGGTTCAGGCTGTCAAAAAAACCAGGGAGGTGTCGGAAGGGCCGAAGCCCCTCCGACTTTCATTCATATCCGACGGCTTTGCCGGTGGAGCGGATCGTTGATTTTGTTTGCAAAAACAATTCCTCACAGCTTCGGACGGCCTCTGGTTGGCCGAAGGTGCTTCCTCAAAAAAGTGGCGACGCCACTTTCAGACTGTTGAAAAAGGCATGTCTTTTTATATACAGATGCAGGGAAAAATGAACCTTTATGCTCCCTAACTTGTAAAAACTTCATAGCGTATGGACCCGAAGGTTTCCAAAAGAAAAGGCGGGTATAGCCGCCCGGAAGGTTGCCTTTTCCACTGGAAAAGGCAATCCGCCTACGGCGGACCGGTTGGCTGCGCTTTGCGCGGCCAACCGGCCTCGCGGTTGAGCCTGCCTGCCTTTCTCAACCGAAACGAGCGGCAGAATGCCGCGACGATTGAGGTTGCGGAACGATCGGAAAGCCCTTTG
>CALVVZ010000178.1 GCA_944364075.1 uncultured Clostridia bacterium | reverse complement strand
TCATCCTTTTTGCAAGTTTTGTATGTATGCTTGCAGATACAAAAGGTTTCGCGCCTGCGGGCGCGACCAAAGGGCTTTCCGATCGCCCTTTGGAAACCTCCGGGCCCATACGATATGAAATACCTGCAAGTTTGGGAACCTGAAGCATCATTTCTCTTGTGGTCCCATGAAAAAAACGTGCCTTTTTCAACAATCTGGAGTGGGTGTACCCACTTTTTTGATGCGCGAAGCCTTATGCTTCCCGGGAAACCTGGCTGCAATCCTCCAAGGCCACATCCTCCGCCCCATTGGCGCAAGCGCTTCCCATACCCTGGGTGGAGAGGCTGCGCAGGCGCAGCCCTGTAACGCCATGGGCAAAAACCGGCACGGCTACTCTGTGCATCAATCCTTCCACCGTTGCGCCGGGGCGCAGATCATAGCAGTGCTTGGGCCAGCGGCTGGTTTCTACCAGCGAAACGCTCACATTGTCCAGCAGCACATTGCGGATACGGCCTGCTTCGCCATAGAGCAGCACGCCGTTCTCACCTCGGCATGTAACGTTGAAAAAGCGCACGTCGCTGACCGTGCCTCCCGGGGTATGCGCATCCCGGTCCAGCGCCGTAACGGCGATGGGTTCCGCGCACCCCCACCAGTTTTCCGCAAAGCGCCGGGTTTCGATGATCACATCGCTTACGCTTACATTGCGCACGCAGCCGCCGTCGCGGATCTGTATGGAAATACCCCGGTTGGAACGCGAAATCACGCACCGGGAGATCACGACGTTTTCAAAGTCATCCACGCCTTCGGTGCCCAGCTTGATGGCGGCGCTGGTGGAAACCAGGGTGCAATCTGAAACAATCACATCCCGGGTATGGGGATATTCCCGGTTGCCCAGGGTATTTTTCAGGCATATGCAGTCATCCGCACATTCGATATGGCAGCCCAGAATGCGCACATTACGGCTGTGATCCACGTCAATACCGTCGCTGTTGGCGACGTCCAGATCATTCAGGATGCGTATGCGGTCGATCAGCGCGTCCTCGCAGCCCGCAATATGCAGCGTCCAGAAGGGAACGTTGCGCATGGTCACGTCCCTTACGGTAAGATGGGGGCAATTTTCCAAATACATCAGCGTGGGCCGGGGGTAAAAATCTCCCGTGACGTAATAGGGGCTTACGCGGCGCACAAAGGCGTCCCCGCTTCCGTCAATGACGCCAAAACCCGTCACGCGCACATTGGGCGCGTCCTTGGCATGCAGGAACACATAGGAAGGTTTTCCTACCACGGGCGTGCCCACGTGGGAAACGCCCTCCTCCGCCGCCGGTTGATCGGGGCGAAAGTAGGTGTCCAGCTGGCGGCTGGCTTTCAGCAGACTGCCGCCCTCCAGATGCAGCTCCACATTGGCACGCAGGCGCAGGGAGGCGGAAAGATAGGTGTGGCCGCTTTCCAGCACCACGCGGCCGCCGCCCGCGCCGGCACAGGCGTCAATGGCTGACTGTAAAGCTCGGGTATCGTCGGTCGTGCCGTCCCCAACCGCTCCATAGGCAGAAACTAGAAAATCCATGGGCAAACACCTCCATCATGCCGGCTATGCGCCTTTCGCTTACGCTTTCTCGTAATCAAAGCCGCGCAGGTCCAGCTCTTCCGCAAAATGGCAAGCCACCTGCCGCCCGTTGATCTGGCGCAGCGACGGCTGCTCTTCCACGCAGCGCTGCTGGCAATAGCGGCATCGTTCATGGAAGTAGCAACCACTGGGCGGATTGGCCGGGTTAGGAATTTCTCCCTCCAGGGGGATTCGCTGCATCTGCACATCCGGGTCCGCTACGGGCACGGCAGAAAGCAGCGCCTCCGTATAGGGGTGCATGGGCTTGGAAAACAGCGCCTCCGTCTCGGCAAACTCCACCAGCTGTCCCAGATACATCACGCCAACCTTGTCGGAAATGTGCTCCACAACCGAAAGATCGTGGCTGATGAAAATATACGTCAGCTCCATTTCCCGCTGCAGTTCCTTGAGCAGGTTAATGATCTGCGCCTGAATGGATACATCCAGCGCGCTGACGGCCTCGTCGCATACAATCACCTGCGGCTTAAGAATCAGCGCCCGCGCGGTACCGATGCGTTGCCGTTGACCGCCCGAAAAGGCGTGGGGATACCGCTTGAGATACGTCGTGTTGAGGCCCACCTTGGCGGCAATGTCCATCACCATTTGTTCCCGTTCCTTCTTGGGCATTTTCGGGAAATTGGCTTTGATGGGTTCGGCAATAATATCAATGACCGTCATGCGGGGGTCCAGGGAAGAATACGGGTCCTGAAAAATCATCTGGATTTCCTTGCGAACCTTGCGCATTTCCCGCTTGTCCAGCTTGAGCAGGTCATAGGTTTGACCGTCTTTGGCCCGGTAGAGCACCTGGCCTTCGTTGGCCTCGATGGCGCGCACGATGCAACGCCCCAGCGTGGTTTTTCCGCAGCCGCTCTCGCCAACGATCCCTATGGTTTCTCCCTTGCATACGTCAAAGGATACGTTGGTGACCGCACGGACGCATACGCCCTTGGAGACAAAACGCTTGGAGATATTTTTCACCTGCAGGATTACGTCCTGATTTTCATTCATGCGCCTTCCCCTCCTTTCCGGCAACGGTAGCAGGCGGCGCAATGGCTCCCCTGCACCGGCGCCAGCTCAGGCTCCCGCAGATCGCACAGCCCGGGCTGATGCTCCTGGCACCTGTCATAGAAGCCGCAGCCGGGTTTCAGGTTCAGGGCCAGGGGTACGGTACCGTCGATGGAGAAAAGCTTATCCAGCTTTCTGGTTCCGATCTTATGTACGCTGCCCATGAGCCCCCGGGTATAGGGGTGCCAGGGGTCCTTGTAAATATCCCTGGCATCGCCATACTCCACAATGCGTCCCAGATACATGACCGCTACCTTATCGCACATTTTTGCCACAGTACCCAGATCATGGGTGATGAAGAGAATGGCCATGCCCAATTCCTTTTGCAATGATTTCATCAGTTCCAGGATCTGTGCCTGGATTGTCACGTCCAGGGCGGTGGTAGGCTCATCGGCAATCAGCAGCCGTGGCTTGCATACCAGGGCCATGGCGATCAATGCGCGCTGAAGCATACCTCCTGAAAACTCGTGCGGATACTGGTCGTAACGCTTCTCCGCATTGGCAATGCCCACTTTCTTCATCATTTCCAGACTGATCTGTTTGGAGCGCTGCTTGTCCTTGGTGATGTGAAGCCTGGTGCATTCGTTGATTTGGTTGCCAATCGTATACATGGGGCTGAACGCCACCATGGGTTCCTGGAAGATCATACTGATCTGCCTGCCCCGGATGTCCATGATTTCTTTCCCGCGGGGATTCAGCTGGAGAATATCAATTTCCTGATCCTTGTCATCCCGGAAAAGAATCTGACCCTGGACGGAACACTTCTTTTCGTTGATCGCCAAAATAGCCTTGCTGGTGAGGCTTTTGCCGCATCCGCTTTCCCCCACCAGCCCCAAGGTTTCACCCGGATGAATATCGAAACTGACCCCGCGCACCGGCGTAAGCATGCCCTCGTCTACTTTAATGTCTACATGCAGGTCCTTGACCTGTATGATGGGCGCCTGACGCTTATCCAATATCAACGCCTCCCTTGTATCGATCACAAATTACGCTTATTTGTAGGGATCCGCCGCGTCACGGATGCCGTCCCCCAGAAAGTTAAAGGCCAGCACGGCAATCACCACAAAAATCAGCGGAATCAGCCGCCAGGGGTAATTGGCAATGTTGGAGATATTCTGCGCGTCTTTCAGCAGGACGCCCCAGCTGGTAGCTGGGCTTTGAATGCCCAGGCCCAGAAAACTCATACTGGTTTCCCCGATAATCATACCCGGAATGCCCAGCGTCAGATTGACAATCAGGTAGCTCATGAAGCCGGGCACCAGATGCTTCATGATAATCTTGAAGTCCGTGACGCCCGCTAGCTTGGCGGCCATGACGAAGTCTTCATTTTTCAGGCTCATGAACTTACCGCGTACCACGCGCGCCAGGCCGGTCCAGCCTATCAGCGATAGAATTACCGTGATCAGCAGGTACTTTTGTACCACGGTTACCTCCGGCGGGATCGCGGCGGAAAGCGCCATCCACAGCGGTATGGAAGGTAGCGAGTTCAGCACCTCAATGATCCGCTGCACGATCGCATCCAGTTTGCCGCCGAAATAGCCGGAGGCCGAGCCGATGAGCAGACCCAGAATAAAACTGATAAAAGTGCCGGCAAAGGGAATTGTCAATGAAATTTGACTGCCAAGAATAATACGGCTGAACATGTCCCGGCCCATGGAGTCAGAGCCGAACAGCATCACTTTCGCGTCGTTTTCTGCGCCAAAAAGGTGCAGGCCGGTTTTGAACAAACCCAGGAAATTGTACTCCTCTCCCTGGACAAAAAATTGGATTTTGCAAGGCTCGCTGGTATCTTCCGTAAATATTTTCTTGTAGGTTTCAGGATCACGCTGCATGGTCAGCTTGTAAACGAACGGACCAATATACTCTCCCTCATGGTACAAATGTATCTTGGTAGGGCCAACATCCTTGTAGGACGGATCATACGCCGTCAGGCTGTACGGGGCAAAAAAATCTCCGAACAGCGCTACAAAGTAGAAGATGCCAAGGATCACCAGACTTACCCGGGCCAGCTTATGCTGGGAAAGCTTGCGGGCCATCAGCGTCCACTGGGAGGCAAGATAATACCGCTCTTCCTTTTGCCGCGCCTTTTCCGCCTTGCGCTGCTGGCGCAGCTGCTTTTTCTCCTGCAATGCGTTCATTTACTCAGCACCTCTCCCCACAAAGCGAATTCTGGGATCCAGCCAGGCAAGCAAAATGTCGCTTATGAGCGTACCCAGACAAATCAGGAAGCCCATCACCAGCAGGATCGTGCCCGCCAGGTACATATCCTGACTTTTCAGCGCGTTATACAACGTCGGACCTACAATTTGCAGATTCATAACGATCGCGGAGATGGTTGAGCCGGAAAAGATGCTGGCAAGACTGCCGGACAGGCCGCTCACTGTAGGGTTCAGCGCAGCGCGCAGGCAGTACTTATATATAATCCGTTTTTCGGATACGCCCTTGGCACGGGCGCAAAGCACGTAGTTTTTCCCCAGTTCATCCAGCATCTGCGCACGCATGGAACGAAGCGTGCCGCAGGTACCGGAAGTGCCGATCACAATGACAGGAACCAGCACGCGCAGCCAGAAATCGCCGTAGCCGAAGCATTCATACCATTGCATGGTTCCTGCGTTCAGCGCCATTTGCATTTCCTTGGTAAACAGGCCGATAAAGGCTGTCCCCGTCCACATGTAGGTACCAAACATGATGAGAATGGCAAACAGGAAATTGGGGACCGCCATGCCCAGAAAGCCGATGGTCGTCAGCACATAGTCGCCTATGGAATACTGCTTGACAGCGCTGTATATGCCCAGTGGTATACCCACAAGATAGGTGAAGAGCATCGTAATCAGCGAGACCGCAATGGTCATGGGCAGCAGAGGGCCGACTACGCTCCACACGCTTTTTGCCTGCTCAAAAGAGTAGCCAAAGTCAAACCGTGTCAGGATACTTTCCATCCACTTGAAATACTGCACATACCAGGGTTGATTCAGACCGAACCGCTCCTGAAGCTCCGCCATGGTATTGGCATCCACCACATTGCCCTCCGCTTTCAAGGACGCAACATAGGTGGTGGCATAGTCTCCCGGAGGCAACTGGATGATAAAGAAAATAACCGCTGACATGATGAGAACCGTCGGGATAAAA
Source organism: uncultured Clostridia bacterium (assembly GCA_944364075.1). Classification (GTDB taxonomy): domain Bacteria; phylum Bacillota; class Clostridia; order Christensenellales; family Aristaeellaceae; genus Egerieenecus. Next base: position 294 of record CALVVZ010000178.1, on the reverse strand, counting down.
GCCAGCACGCGCCGGAGAACATACTGGGTCATATGGCCGGATAACGGTTTGTGCTTCAACGGAACAGCTGCCTTTGTCATATGGCCATTCCTCCTTGAAAATACTTTTACGCGGTGCGCGCTTCTGCCTTGTCAATGGAAAGGCAGGCGCCGCCGTACATCTCCGGCGGGCCTGCCCTTCTTCTCTTCAAGATACCGCATTGCACCGGACGCAGGACAGACACCCTATGCGCTCCCCTGAAGCCGGAGGAACAGGGTTCCTCCGGCTCCAGGGAAAATGTGCGCCGGTTTGTTC
>CALVVZ010000177.1 GCA_944364075.1 uncultured Clostridia bacterium | reverse complement strand
GCGACCAAAGGGCTTTCCGATCGCCCTTTGGAAACCTTCGGCGCAGATGTGCGAAATCTGCTACAAATAACGGATTTATTTGGAGGGCAGGAAAAGCCCCCTCTTTGCTTTCCTGTTTCACAGGGGATTTCGCCTCTGCGGAGGCGACCAAAGGGCTTTCCGATCGCCCTTTGGAAACCTTCGGCCTTTTGCTGCAAATAGGCTTTCTTAAAAAAAAAAGAAGGAGCCGCAGCTCCTCCTCAGGCTGTCAAAAAACCCCGGGGAGGCGTCGGAGGGGCCGAAGCCCCTTCGACTTTCATTCGTATCCGCCGGCTCTGCCGGCGGGGCGGGTTGTTGATTTTGCTTGCAAAATCAATTCCTTACAACTTCGGACGACCTCTGGTTGGCCGAAGTTGCTTTCTCAAAAAAGTGGCGGCGCCACTTTTTTGACACGCTGAGAAGGAGCCGGAGCTCCTCCTGTACCTTTTTATTTTCCCCATCATTCATCCAAAAACCCGTCATCCAGTTCCCGCAGCCGCTGTTCTCTTTCCTGATGAACGCAGGCCATGACCCGCGCTTTTCCTTCCTTATCCGTAGAAACCCGCCAGGGCACGTATTTTTCCTGAGCGTTCAGGTCGCTCTCATCCGTACAGGTAATCAACGTCTGCACGCCGCGTATTTCGTCCAGCAGCCTGGTTCTCCGATTCAGGTCCAGCTCACTCATCACATCATCCAACAGCAGCACCGGAGGCTCTCCGGCCATCTGCTGAAATACGGAAAGCTCGCTAAGCTTCATGGCCAGCGCAGCAGTTCGCATTTGTCCCTGCGATGCGAACAAACGCATATCCTTTCCCTGAATATACAAGGCCAGGTCTTCCCGATGGGGGCCGAAACCCGTTCCTCCCCGGCGAACGTCCTCCGTGCGGCTCCTGTCCAACTCGCTCAGAACATGCTCGCGCAGATTGTCCTCCTGAGAAAGACAGCACTCATAGGAAAGCGTGAAAACTTCCCCGTCCCGTCCACTGATGGAGAGGTAACGTTTCTGGGCTTCCTGAGCAAGGCGTGCGCAACAGCGGCGGCGTTCCGGGATGATAACCGCAGCGGCTTGCGCCATAGCCTCCTCCCAGGGCAAAAAGGATGCGGTAGGCACCGGAGCGGTGCGGAACTGCCGCAACAGGGCGTTGCGCTGGCGCAGGGCCTGCTGATAGCTCTGCAAAGCCAGAAAATATTGCGTGGAAAGCTGGGAAAGCAGCATATCCAGAAAGCGCCGCCGCACCGAAGGCCCATCTTTGACCAGCATCAGATCCTCGGGGGAAAAGATCACGCATTGCAGCATGCCCATCATGCCGGCCAGGCGCGAAGCGCGCTTGCCGTCCAGAAACACCTGCTTGCGCTTTTCCCCGGCAAAGAGCAGCTTCACGGCCACATCGTGGGCGCCGTCCCGTTTTTCCACGGTAACGCCGCAGGCGCCCATTTCCCGGTCCCGAGCAATGACCTCCCGATCCTGGGCCGTACGGTGGCTGCGTCCCAGGGCGCAATAATGCACCGCCTCCAACAGGTTGGTTTTGCCGCTGCCGTTGGGGCCGAAGAAAAGATTGACGCCCGGGTCCAGCGTCAGCTCCAGGGCGTCATAGTTTCGGAATTGTTTTAATTTCAGCTTCTTGACACGCAAATTGTTCCCGCCTTATTGGAAGATGCGCACAGGCAGAATCAGATACAGGTAATCGTCCCCCTCCGGCGGACAAACCACGCAGGGGCTGACATTGCTGTTGAAGCGCATGCACATGCTGTCGTCGGTAATGTTGCGAATAACGTCGCTGATATACTTGGCGTTGAAGGCGATTTCAATGGGTTCGCCCTGCAGATCGCAGTCGATGTCCTCCACGACGTCGCCCATTTCCGCGTTGGAGGAAATCTGCATGTTGCCCTCGCTGAGATTCAGGCGAATCAGGTTATTTTTGCCTTCACGGGCCATGAGGCTGGCGCGGTCAATGGCGTCCTGCAGGCTGGCGCGGCTCACCTTGGCCAGGGTCTGGGCGGAGGAGGGCAGGATCTTGCGATAGTCGATGTATTCTCCGGCCAGGGTTACGGTATGCAGGCAGGTGTTGCCAAAGTTCGCCTGCAGGTGTCCCTTGCCAATGGTCAGGGTACAGGGGGTCTCCTCGTCCAAAAGCACTTTGCCCAGTTCGCTGAGCACCCGGCCGGGAATCACCGTGGACAGCAGCTGCGCCTCCTGGGGAAGGTCAAACGAGGTCTGTATTTTTTGCATAGCCAGGCGGAATCCGTCCAAAGCAACCAGGCGGCTCTCCTGCGGGGAAATCTCCAGCAGGCAACCGGTAAGGATCTGCCGGCTTTCATCCGTAGCGATGGCGAAAACCACGTGGCTGATCATATCCCGGAGCTTGTTCTGGGGAAAATCAAACTGTGCGCCGCCTTCAATGGCCGCCATGGCGGGGAAGTCCACGGCGTTCATGCCCGCCAGGTTGCTTTTGAAGGACATGCAGCGGATGGAAGCGGAATGATTCTCGTTGACCTTGACGGTCACCTCGCCGCCGGGAAGTTTCCGCACGATCTCCGTAAAAAGCTTGCCGGGCAAAACTACCTGGCCGGGTTCCTTGATCTGCGCGGTGAGCACGGTTTCAATGGACAGGCTTCCGTCGGTACACAGCAGGGTAATGCTGTCCTCCCCCGCGTCCAACAGCACGCCTTCCAATATTTGCTTGGAGGGCCGGGCCGACAAGGCCCGCGTAACGATATTCAGCCCGTCCAGGAGGTCCTGAACGTTCATGGAAAACAGCATGGGATCATCCTCTCCGATACAGCATGACAGCTGATATTATTTTTCGTCGTAGTCGTAGGGCATGTGCAAACTGTGGAAAACCCCCGCAAACGACGGCAATATAAGGCTTTGCGCCCGGGAAAACCTTGGGATAAACCGGGCGGTTTTTCCATTGCGCGGTGCAAAATCCTTCATTTCCCTATGTATATTCCGCCAAACCCGGTTTGATTCCTGCTTTTTTCCGGTTTCACACCGGGAAAAACGTATGCGTTCGCCAAAAAACCGGTGATTTTTGAGGTCGTTCGCGCTGTGGGAAGAAAATATTCACAACTTGCACACGCTGTGTATACCAGGCTGTGGAAAAAGCTCGGGTTTGGTGGGAAAAGCGATTTGCGAAAGGAAGGCGGGAGATTTTCCACAGATTTTTCCACAAAAGGGAGCAAAATGTGGAAGATAAAACGGATTCGCCAAAAAACGGTTTTGCCGGTCGGATTGTATACCGAAAAAAGCTATGATATAATAGGAAGCAAAGAACAGAGAGGAGGTCTTGGCGATTTGAACAAAAAACTCAAGGAAAAAATCGCTGAATCCTTATCGGCAGTATTGCCCATAACGGTGATCGTAGTGGCGCTGTGCATTACGGTAACGCCCATGCCTCTTGCGCCGCTGATGCTGTTTCTGGCCGGGGCATGCCTGCTGATTATCGGCATGGGCTTTTTCACCCTGGGGGCGGACATGGCCATGATGCCCATCGGCGAGCATGTGGGCAGCCGTCTGGCAAAGTTCAAGAAGCTGGGCGCTATCGCGCTTTTGTGCTTTTTCATCGGCGCCATTGTGACCATTGCGGAACCGGACCTGAAGGTGCTGGCGCATCAGATGCCCTCGGTGCCGGACATGGTGCTGATTCTTTCAGTGGCCTGCGGGGTGGGCGCGTTTCTGGCGCTGTCCTTCCTGCGGACGCTGTTCGGCTGGAACCTGTCCACCATGCTGCTTGTGGGCTACGGGATCATTTTTGTCATGACGCTGTTCGTGCCCCGGGAATTCCTGGCGGTGGCCTTCGACTCGGGGGGCGTGACCACGGGTCCCATGACGGTTCCATTCATCATGGCGTTGGGCCTGGGCCTTGCGTCCATTGGTAAATCGGAGAAGGCGGGAACCAACAGCTTCGGCATGATCGCGCTGTGCTCCATGGGTCCCATTCTGGCGGTACTGCTGCTTGGGCTGATGTACGACGCCACGGCAGGCAGCTATACGCCCTTTACCATTCCGGAGGTGAACAGCACCCGGGACCTGGGTATACAGTTCGGGCAGGCGTTTCCCACGTATCTGCTGGAGGTAGCGGAAGCGCTGTTGCCGGTGCTGCTGTTTTTTCTGGTATTCCAGATCATTTTCCTGCGGCTGCGCAAAAAACAGCTGTTGAAAATCGTTATGGGTCTGGTGTACACTTTCATCGGTTTGACGCTTTTCCTCACGGGGGTAAACGTGGGCTTCATGCCGGTGGGCAACTTTATTGGCGCGGAGCTGGCGTCCCTTTCCTATAACTGGATTCTGATTCCCCTGGGGATGCTCATCGGCTACTACATCGTCAAGGCGGAACCGGCGGTGCTGGTGCTGAACAAGCAGGTAGAGGACATCACCAGCGGCGCGATTTCCCAGCGGATGATGATGGGCGGATTGTCCATCGGCATGGCGATTTCCGTGGGACTGTCCATGCTGCGGGTGCTGACGAGGCTGCCGCTGCTGGCGGTGCTTTTGCCGGGGTATCTGTTGGCGCTGGGGCTTTCCTTTGTGGTGCCGCCCATTTTCACGGCCATCGCCTTCGACTCGGGCGGCGTGGCTTCGGGTCCCATGACGGCCACCTTCCTGTTGCCCTTGGCCATGGGCGCCTGCGAATCCCTGGGCGGAAATATGCTGACGGACGCATTCGGAATCGTGGCCATGGTAGCCATGACGCCGTTGATTATGATCCAGCTCATCGGACTTGTATACCGCGTAAAGACGGGCGGATTCCGCAAAAAGAAATTCGCCGCGCCTGCAAAGCCTGTTGAAGCGGAAGATGAAATTATTACGCTGAACGAGGAGGACGTTCAACTATGATGAGTCTTTATGGCCTGATTGCCATTGTGGACCGCGGAAAAACCGGCGCGGTTCAGCGGGTGTATCAAACCTATCAGATTCACAATAGTCTGGTATTGCGTGGTCATGGTACGGCGAACAGCGAAATTATGGATATGCTGGGCCTGGATGAACCGCAAAAGGAACTGCTGGTCACCGTTGCCACCCGAGATATTTGCAGAAGCATACTGGATGAACTCAAAAACAATTTGCATTTTGACCGGCCGGGAACGGGCATTGCCTTTATCTGCGCCTTATCGGGTATCAGCGTTGCCGCATCGGAACGGGTTCAGGCAGGAAAGGAACAGAACAATCCCAACAAGCAAAAGGAGGACATGCCAATGGAGGCACGGCCCATGGAAATGATCGTAACGGTGGTGGACAGCGATTCCACGGATCTGGTGGTGACAGCGGCCAAGGAAGCTGGGGCGCACGGCGGCACGGTAATAAAAGCCCGGGAAGTGGCCGGAGAGGAACAAAAAAAGATTTTCGGTATGATTGTACAGCCGGAAAAGGAAATCGTATTGATGCTGGTGCAGGCGGAGCAAAAAAAGGATATTATTAAAGCCGTCTGCGCCGCGGTGCTGGAGAAAACCGGCGAGCATGCGCTGGTGTATTCCCTGGCGGTGAGCGATACGGTGGGATTGAAATAAAAAAACGGTTGAAACAGGGGTTTGTTGCACTTTGATGCACAATTATAATCTGAGGCCGGGGCATTCGCCCCGGCCTCAGATTGCTGATAAAGTATATAGTTTCATCATTTCTTCAAGTTGCGCATTGTATACTTGCACGGGCAAAGGATTTCGCACCTGGGGGCGCGACCAGGGGGCTTTCCGATCGCCCCCTGGACCCCTTCGGGAGTCCAGGCTTTGCAGTTGGGCGAAAGCTGTAAAAAAAGATTTCTTGCGGAAGGCAGGGTTTTTGTTGTACAGAAATTTCGCCTCCGCGGGCGCGACCTGAAAAAACTCTTCCATAATTTGAGGCCGGGGCATTCGCCCCGGCCTCAGACTGTCAAAAAACCCGGGGAGGCGTCGGAGGGGCCGCAGCCCCTTCGACTTTCATTCGTATCCGCCGGCTCCGCCGGCGGGGCGGGTCGTTGATTTTGCTTGCAAAATCAATTCCTTACACCTTCGGACGACCTCTGGTTGGCCGAAGGTGCTTTCTCGAAAAAGTGGTGAAAACCACTTTTTCGACACGCTGA
>CALVVZ010000176.1 GCA_944364075.1 uncultured Clostridia bacterium | reverse complement strand
AAGGAATTGATTTTGCAAGCAAAATCAACCCCCCGCCCCGCCGGCAAAGCTATCGGACACGAATGAAAGTCGGAGGGGCTGCGGCCCCTCCGACACCTCCCTGGAGTTTTTTGACAGTCTGAGTCGGAGGGGCTGTGGCCCCTCCGACACCTCCCCGGGGTTTTTCGACAGTCTGGGCCGTTGCAGCTGTGTAAAGCTGCAACGGCGCTGTGTCCGGTCCTGCCGGAAGGAAAGGATTATCCCTTGACGGAACCGGCGGTCATGCCTTCGATGATGAAGCGCTGTGCCAGCAGATACAGCAGCAGCAGCGGCAAAATCGCAAAGCAGGAGCCGGTGATCATCAGGTCATAGTTGTTGCCGTAGGGTGTAAAGAGCGTGTTCAGGCCCAGCGGAATGGTGTACTTGTCCATGCTGGAGATGACCAGCAGCGGCCACAATAGACCGTTCCACGCGCCCATCCCCACCAGCACCGCCATGGAAGCGTAGGCCGGTTTCATAATGGGCACGATGATCTTGAAGAAAATACCGTACTCCGTGCAACCGTCCACGCGCCCGGCATCCAGCAGGTCAATGGGCACGCCCTCCAGAAATTGCTTGAAGAAGAAAATGGCGCTCATGTTTGCCAGGAAGGGCAGCATCACGCCCGCGTAGCTGTCCCGCAGGCCCATGGCATTGATCTGGGTATACATGGGCAGCATCAGGATTTCCAAGGGAATCATCATCACCAGCAGCACGCACAGGAACAGCAGGTTTCTGCCACGGAAAACATACTTGGAGAAGCCGTAAGCGACCATGGAAGAAATCAGCAACGTCAGCGAGCCCTGGACAATGACCAGCAGGAAGCTGTTTTTATACCAGATGAAATAGTCGTGAGGCTGATACTGTCCATCGCTCATGATACCCGTAAACAGATAGCGCCAGGCGCGCAGATGCAGCTTTTCCGGCGTGGGGTCCAGATTCAATCCGCTGACGAACAGCTCCGCGCCGCCCTTGAACGTGCCCAGAAGCAGCGCGTACAGGGGAATGAGAATCAGTATCGCCAGGATGGCGAAAAACACCACCAGGAAGATACGGCTAAAGGCATTGCCTCCCAGCTTCTTTTCCGTCATACCGCTCACGCCTCCTTCCGCCGGCCGATGGTTCCGGTGATGTAGAGCTGCGCCACGGTGATAATCATGGCGCCCGCCAGCAGCACCAGGCCAACGGCGCTGGCAAAGCCGAACTTATCCACCTTTTCAAAGCCGTAGCGGTACAGGTAGCCCACGATGGTCAGGCCATAGTTCTTGGGCGAGTTGTTGGTACCGAAGATCATCAGGCTTTCAGTAAACATGGACAAGCCCGCATAAATGGAAATCGTCAGCACGTAGATGGTGGTGGGTTTGAGCAGCGGCCAGCCCACATGCAGAAACTTCTGCACCGCGCCCGCGCCGTCGATCTCCGCAGCCTCATACAATTCTCCAGGAATGGACTTTAAGCCCGCCATGTAGTACAGAATGTTCATGCCCGTCCAGCGCCAGCAGCACAGCAGCACCATGGCGAACATGGCCGTCCAGCGGTTATACTTCAGCCAGGCGATCGGTTCGCCGCCAAACAGGGTAAGCACCTGGTTCATCAGCGCGCCGGGCAGCTCCGAGAACATCATGCGGAATACGATACCGGCCACCACCACGGAGCAGAGCACCGGCATGAAGGAGATGGTCTTGAAGGACCCCGCAAAAAGCATGGACTTGGAGTTGAGCATGTAGGCAAACAGCAGCGGGAAAGGAATCAGCAGCGCGCAGGTCAGCACCATGTAGATCAGCGAGTTTTCCACTGCCGTGTAGAAGTTCTTGTTGGAAAACATGTCCTGGTAGTTCTTCCAGCCGATCCAGCTGGTACCTGATCCGGTAATGGACTGGAAGCTCATCAGCACCGTGGAGATAAGCGGATAGAGGAAGAACACCAGAAAAGTAATAATGAAAGGCGCCACAAACACGTAGGGCGCCACCTTCTGGGAATACAGCAGTTCCCGGTTCAGCACCACGTACGCCGCGATGAACAGCAACCCGGCCACCGCCGGCCATACCCGATAGCGCGCCAGGGCCAGCCACAGGCTCTGCAACGGCGAATATTGCTGTCCCTCAGCCAGCGGCGCAAAGAAAAACGCGCTGAGGTCGTCGCCCTTATCGTAGGCGGAATCAAAGCGCACCGCTTTGCCGCTCAGGGAAAAGAGCGCCACCACGCTGAGCACAATCAGCAAAACGCCGATGATAAACACCGGCAGCGTCCGCAGGCGTTTCCGCCTGGTCTGGGCACGGGAAACCTCCATGAAGGATTTTCCAGCTTGCATCCTTCGGCCCTCCTTTGTCCGCAACGGTGTGCCTGTGGGCCACAAGCCATCCGTTGTCGGGTTTACATTGCTGAAGGGCGCATGGGGGACAAGCCCCCCATGCGCCCCGCTTGCCCGGCAAAGTGCCGGAACTTAGGCTTAGAACAGGTCGCTGTCAATGGTATCCTGCGCATTGACCAGCGCTTCTTCGGTATCCACGCCATCCACATAGACCTCGTTCCACAGGGTGGTGCCCAGGTAGTTGTTGATGGTGGGACTAATGGAGGTGGACAGTACGTAGCCGATTTCATCCCGCACGGCAATCAGGGCGTCCACGGGATAACCCACAAAGTACTGGTTGAAGGCATTGTCATCGGTCTTCATGACGCTGTCGTCATCCCAAACCGCGGTGTTGATGGGATCGAAGCCCAGGAAGCTCCAGATCTTCTCGTTGCCTTCGGGCGTAATCTTGGCGAACACCAGGAACTCCGCAGCCAGATCGGTATCGGCGCCCGCGGCGTATACCACCGTGCCCGTGCCACCCTGACCGATGGAGCGAATCTGCCCTTCCTCAAACACGGGGCAGGGAGCAACCACATAGCGATCCTTGCAGGCATCGCCGATTTCACCGGTGAAGCGGCTCATGTACCAGAAAGGCATGATGACGCAGGCGATCTTGTTGTTGGCGATGTAGGCCTTGCCCTCTTCGGTATCGGGCTGCCCGCCGGGGCAGGTCTCACAGATGCCGGCCTCCAGCCAGGCCTTCTGGGTGTCGATGATCTTGGCAACCTCAGGGGTATTGATGAAGGCGCTCTCGCCATCCTGCCAGTCGGCGCCCTGCTGCGCCAGCATCAGGCTGGCCACCCATTGGGTGCTGGTTTCCACCGTGCCCATCCAGGCGTCCGGGACGGCTTCCTTGAGCTTCTTGCCGGCTTCCAGCCAGTCGTCCCAGGTCACGATCTCCTTGTAGTCCACACCGGCGGAAGCCAGCAGCGCCTCGTCGTAGTAGGCCACCATGGCGCCTACGTGGGTGGGCGCGCCGTAATACTTGCCGTCCTTGGCATAGATTTCGAAGCGGGCGGTAACCAGGTCAGGCATATACGCTTCCATATAGGGGGTCAGATCGACCAGCTTGTCGCTGAAGGTCAGCACATTGGGGAACTGGCCCAGCTCCACGTCGCACAGGTCAGGCGCGCCCTCGTCGGCTTGCAGCGCGATCTTGTACTTGTTGTGCATATCGTCGTAGCCGATGGTGGTTACCTGCAGGTCGATCTGACGGTCAGGGTTCTGCTCGTTCCACAGCGCGGCCATATTCTCATAGAATTCCTGATGCTGCGCGATGAAGGTCCACATGGTCAGCGTGGTGCTCTCGGCGCTGGCAAAGGTTGCCAGGCTCAGAAACATGCATAGTGCTAGAGAATTGAGAGTACAAAAAAATCATGATAAGATACCCCCATACCCGCGGTCGGAAGCCGGCCGCTTTACGGAAGGGAGCGACAGCAGGCGTGTCCAACGTACCCGGAAAACGCGTTACCCTACAGGATATTGCCCGCGCCACCGGCTATACCGCCAACACGGTATCCCACGCCCTGAAAGACAAGCCGGATATCGCGCCGCAAACCCGGGAGCATATCCAGAACGTAGCCCGTCAGATGGGATATGTGCGCAACGAAATGGCGGGGGCGCTGCGCTCGGGCCGCACCAAGACCCTGGGGCTTATTGTAGGCGGTATGTCCAATCCATTTTATAGCAAAATGACCGACGATATTCAGGACGAGGCCATGGCGGCAGGCTATTCCCTGATGATCTTCTGCTCCCGGGACGACCCTGACCTGGAATACCGGCTTCTGGAAACCGCCATCAGCCGTCAGGTAGACGGCATCCTGCTCTTTCCTTGCCGGGGGTCCCAGCGGGGCATCGACCGTATGCGTGCCCTGAACATTCCCTATGTGCTCATGTCCCGCTACCTGGTACCCGGCCAGGATGACTGCGTCGTATGCGACGAAGAACAAGGCGGCTACCTGGCCACTATGCACCTGATTCAGGCCGGCCGGCGTCCCGGTTATATCTACCGCTTCGACGCAATTTACAGCGCGGAAGAACGGAAAAAGGGATTTCTACGCGCCTGCGGGGAGTCTGGCCTCTCCAGCGCCCCCTATGCCATGTGCAAGACGGACGAGGAGGTTTGCAGGCTGCTGCTGCGCTGGCGCGAGCAAGGCATCAACGGCCTGTTCCTGTTCTGCGATCAGGAAGCCTGGAGCGCTTATTCGCTGCTAAGCAAAATGCACTTGCGCATACCCGAAGATTTCGCCATCGTAGGCTATGACAACGTTCAAGGCGCCTGGCCGCTTCCTTCCGCCCTGTGCAGTGTGGATTATCGTACCCGGGACATGGTGCGCAGCGGCATCGCGCTGCTGATGCACCGCATGAGCGACAGGCGCTCCGCTCCGGAAACCATCGTATTTCAGCCCCGTATCATCTGCCGGGGCAGCTGCGGAAAATAGCCGCACGGGACCACCCGCCCCTAAAGGGGCCGGGGGTCCATTTTTTTAGTGAAGCCAACGTGGAACACCGAAGGGTTCCTTCAGTGCTTCCGTATCCTTCCGCGTTCCCCCGGATGCAAGCCGCGCCGCCGAAGAATCCCATGCGCCTGCATTTGTGAAAAGGCAATCACCCGTCTTTCCGGCCGTTCAACGCGCGTATGCTCAGGGTTCGTTGGCCGCGTGAACGCCCCAGACCGCCGCGCCGCTATCGTCCAGCGCAGTGAAGCAGGTGGTCCATGTTTTTTGCACGGCATCCAGTGCCCGGTGCATCACGCCGCGGTAGGTAACCCCGTCCAGGATCAGAGTGAACCGGTTCCCGTCCTCGCAGGTCCATGTACCCTCCCCGCTGCCTGAAACGCTTCCGTCCCCGGCCAGGGTGTACAGCTGCGAGCTGTGTTCTGTACCGTTGATGTCGCGGCCATGGAACACCACCTTATACAGTCCCGTCCGTTCCGCTTCCTCCACCGGCGCGATGGTCTCTCCCGCGTAGCGCAGGGGGGATACCACCGGCCACCCTTCCTGGTTGAAGTACATTTGATGGACCATCACCGCATAGGAGCCGGCATTGGCGAAGCGGGTATGGAAGATCAGGAAATACCTTCCCGTCTCCTCCTCCAGAATGGCAGAATTATGCCCCGGCGAACGGTACGCGGTACGGAGTTTGGACGTGTCGGAGTCAATGGGTTCAAAGCAATAGCCGCCCATAAGCTTCACGCCGTAGCCCGCATAATCCGGGTCGTTGAAGAAGGTGCCGTCCCGTCCCTTGCAGTCCAGCATATCCTGTCCCAGCGCGTCCACATAGGGTCCGTCGGGATTTCTGCTGCGGCACACGCGGATATTGTAGCCGTCGTTTGCCTCCAGCCCGCCAAAGGAAAGAAACAGATAGTAGTATTCCGTATCCGGATTATAAAGAATATATGGCGCTTCTATCCGGCTATGGTTGCCTCCCAGCAGCTTCTTGCCGTATCCTTGTCCCTCCACCGGCAAGCCGGTAGCCGGGTCCATCTCCAGGATGAAGATTCCCCCGGAGTAGGAACCGTACACCATCCACAGCTTGCCGTCCCGGTCAAAGAAGGTGTGCGGGTCCACCACGTTGGGGTATTCCGTGGCATCGTAGCCCGGCATGCCGGACTTCAGGAAAACGCCCAAATTTTTGAAGGGGCCTTCCGGGCTGTCGCTCACCGCCAGCCCCAGAGCGGACAGCGGCGAAGATCCTTCGCAGGTGCAGTAATACAGATAGTATTTCCCGTCCGCCAGCTGCTGGACATCCGGCGCCCAGAAGGTGTTTGTTTCGGCATATTCCAGCGCTTCCCGCATCTCCTGCTTGACGTTGTCCACCAGGGTGCAG
>CALVVZ010000175.1 GCA_944364075.1 uncultured Clostridia bacterium | reverse complement strand
ATGTTTTCTCCAATTAAGCTTCATATCTGAAAACCTCCTTCTGTGGTTTACGTGCTTCATGATACAGGGAAATTTTGTCCCTGTCATGAACGGATTATGAACAATTGGCAGGAATTTGTGAATCCGCGCTTGCCGTGAAGGCGGCTGCGGCGTATGTCCGCTCCCGTAGATGCATTGGGACAAAAAATTGTATTGTTGAACGGAGGGCAGTTGCGGCATACTGTTGGAGGTGGTATCCTTGGCCTATGGAACATGGAAAATTTTCCCGAAGGAGGTTAAGCATGAACTGGCATGAACACAGCGCGCAGGACGCATTGCGCGAATTGCAGGTAACGCCCCAGGCAGGGCTGGATGCCGCCGAGGCGGCCGTGCGCCAGGAGAAATATGGAAAGAACCGAATCCGTGCCGCCGGCCGGCGCAGCACGCTGCAGATGTTTCTGGAACAATTCAAGGATGTCATGGTCCTGATTCTGCTGGCGGCAGCCCTGATCTCCGGGTTTGCCCTGGGGGAATGGACGGACAGCCTGATCATTCTGCTGGTGGTGGCTCTGAACGCGGTACTGGGCGTAGTGCAGGAAAACCGCGCGGAAAACGCCTTGGAAGCGCTGAAAAAAATGTCTTCCCCCCATGCAAAGGTGCTGCGCGGCGGGGCCATGCAGGTCCTGCCCGCGGAGGAACTGGTGCCCGGGGATATCGTGACCCTGGAAACCGGGGACGCTGTCCCGGCGGATATGCGGCTGATTGAATCCGTCAATCTGCAACTGCAGGAAAGCGCGCTTACCGGCGAATCCAATCCTGTGGAGAAGCAAACGGAACCGGTGCCTGCCGACGCTCCCCTGGGGGATCGACGGGATATGGCCTATTCCGGTAGCCTGGTGACCTATGGCAGAGGAACCGGCGTGGTGACGGCTACGGGCATGGAAACGGAAATCGGCCGTATTGCCGGCATGCTGGAGCAGAGCGAGGGCGTGAAAACGCCCCTGCAACGCCGCCTGGCGGACATGAGCAAGAAGCTGGCGATCCTCTGCCTGGCGGTGTGCGCCGTAGTGTTCGGCGTGGGCGTACTGGAGGGCCGGGACCCGGTGGAAATGTTCATGACCGCCATCAGCCTGGCGGTGGCTGCCATTCCCGAGGGTATGGTAGCTATTGTGACCATTGTGCTGGCCTTGGGCGTGCAGCGTATGAGTGAGCGCAACGCCATCATTCGCCGCCTGCCCGCGGTGGAAACCCTGGGCAGCGCTACGGTGATCTGCTCGGACAAGACGGGCACGCTGACCATGAACCGTATGACCGTGGCAGCGGCCGCCGCGCCCTTTCAGGCAGGGGACAGCCAGAGCTTTCTGCGCCAGAGCGGCGCGGTGCTGATGTCCACAGCCATGGCGCTGTGCAACGACGCGCAGCCGGGGCAGCGGGACGGTCAGGAGGTATTCCTGGGCGATCCCACGGAAACGGCCCTTTCCGACTATGTAAAGCCTTTGGGGTATGAGGCGGTCCGGCTGACGAAGCGCCTGCCCCGGGTGGATGAGGTGCCCTTTGATTCCCAGCGGAAGATGATGACCACCGTCCATCAGGAAGGAAAGCGCTACCGGGTCTTTGTCAAGGGCGGCCTGGACGAAGTGCTGGCCCGATGTGCGCGCATATTTGACGGCACGGAACGTTCGCTGACGCAGGAGGACACGGCGCGCATCCGCCAAACGGCGGAAGAAATGTCCAACGCCGCGCTGCGGGTGCTGGTATTCGCCATGGCCTCCCGGGAACAACTGGCAACGGAAAACAAGCAGGAGGCCTATGAACGGGAGCTGACGTTCCTGGGCATGGTGGGCATGATCGACCCGCCGCGTCCCACGGCGCGGGAGGCGGTGCGCAAGTGCCTGCAGGCGGGCATCAAGCCCGTGATGATTACCGGCGACCACAAGCTTACCGCCGCCGCCATTGCCAAGGATCTGGGGATTCTGGGACGCGGGGACCGGGTGATTACCGGCGCGGAACTGGAGCGCATGGACGACGACCGGCTCCGGGAGGAAGTGCGCAACATTGCCGTTTATGCCAGGGTGTCGCCCGAGCACAAGCTGCGGATTGTTCGCGCATGGCAAAGCTGGGGGGATGTGGTGGCCATGACTGGGGATGGCGTCAACGACGCGCCGGCTCTCAAGCAGGCGGATATTGGCGTAGCCATGGGCATCACCGGCACGGAGGTAAGCAAGGAAGCCTCCGCCATGATTCTCACCGACGATAACTTTGCCACCATTGTCGAGGCGGTGGGACAGGGCCGGACGCTGTACAGCAATATCTTGAAGGCCATCCAGTTCCTGCTCAGCTCCAACCTGGGCGAGGTGCTTACGGTTTTTGCGGCCGTGATGCTCAACTGGGAAAGCCCGCTGCTGCCCATTCATATTCTATGGGTGAACCTGATTACCGATTCCCTGCCCGCGCTGGCTCTGGGCATGGAACCTGCGGAGCCCGACGTCATGCGCCGGCCTCCCCGAGACCCCAAAGCGGCCATTTTCGACCGGCCGCTGGTGTTCCGTTTGGCCTATCAGGGGCTGATGATTGCCCTGTGTACCCTGGCGGCATACCGGCTGGGATGCATAGCTTCCCTGGCCTGCGGCCAAACCATGGCCTTTGCGGTGCTCAGTGGCAGCCAGATTGTCCACTCGTTCAACCTGCGCAGCAATACCCGCTCCCTTTTCAGTCGCGGGCCGCAGAATCGCTGGATGTTCCTGGCAGGGGCGGGGGCGCTAGCCTTGCAGCTGCTGGTGCTGCTGGTGCCTTTCCTGCGGGATATTTTCCGTCTGGCTGTGTTGACGCCGATTCAGTGGGCGGTGGTGATCCTGCTGGCGCTGGCGCCGCTGGCGGTGGTGGAGGCCATGAAAGCGCTGGGACTCACCGGCGAACGCTGGAAGAAAACGGCATAATTTCCGCGCATACAAAAAAGAAGTTCCGGGCATCCTGAAACCAGGACGGCAGGGACTTCAACGCGCAGACCAGGCCGGCAGGGCCGTTCCGGCGCTATCTTCCCGTCGGAATGTCATTGCGCAAAGGGTCTATTCTCCGCGCCGGATGAATGCAACCATTCCCGCCCGGAGCCGTCCCACACCTTCCGCTTTCACGCGGGCGTTGTCCTTCCCGGAGGAAGGCCGGCGTCTGACGAAAAAGCGGAAGGTGTTTTTGCACGCAGCACATGCTGCCGGTAATAGAACAGCACCTGCTGATACCATCCTGCCTGTTTGCCCCAACCCGGAAAAGGAGACGTGCCGCCGTATTCTTCGTCGATGACTTTCTGAATCCACACGTCCACCGGCGCAACGCCCATGCGGTGATAGGCGAAGAGCATCACGCAGCTGGCTACTTTGACGCCCACCCCCGGCAGAGCGCACAACGCTTCCAACAGCGCCGCATCCCCCAGACCGGCGCAGGCTGCCAGGTCCATTTCCCCGCAGGCTACCCGCCGGGCGGCTGCCAGCACGTAGGGGGCACGATAGCCCAGCCCGCAGGCGCGCAGCTCCGCTTCCGTGGTCCGCGCCAGTCGTTGCGGGGAGGGAAACCCACGTGCGCCGCAGGGAAGCGCGCGCCCGTACTGTGCGCAGAGCGCTTCCACGCAGCCGCGAATGGCCGGGATGCTCTTGCGCTGGGAAAGGATAAAACTGATCAGGGTTTCAAAGGGTTCCTGGCGAAGGATGCGCAGTCCGGCGCAGGCGCACGCAGCCTGGTGCAGGTAAGTTTCATGCGCCGGGATGGCATTCAGCAGCGCCCCGTAATCCGTGTCCAGGTCAAAGTACCGCCGCCAGTAAGGCCAGCGGGCGGCGGTACAGGAGAAGCGGAAGCACGCATTGCCCAGAGGTGCAACGCGCACAGCGTTTTCCCCGGAAAGCACCAGAAAAGCCCCATTCTCCAGGGGACGCATGCGAAAGCATTGTCCGCTGGAAAACAGGGTGGGCAGATCCATGTGGGGGATGGTCAGGGTCATCAAGGGCTTTCGCCTCCTTCTGTGCAGCAAAGAATCCTTTACCGGTAGGGGTTTTCCGCGCTGCCGTCGCCTTGGGTGAAGGCATAGGCGCTCAGGGAAAGCCGCAGGATCGGGCGGACACCGGTGCCTTCGTACGCCGCATCCACCTGTAGCACCTGACCATTATACCATACTGCGCGCTGATAACCAGCCTCGCCGGCCTCTGCCAGATAATACCACGCGCTGCCGTCCTGATGGTGGCGCACGCCCTGGGCCAAGGCATAGGCCGTGGCGGGGCAGCGGCGGTCCGCTTCGTTGGGATATAGCGCGGCAATCAGCGACTCGGTGGGAAGTGCCGTCTCGGGTGCGGCTGCCGCCTCCGCTTCGGAGAAAAGCAACGGAAAGCTGGCAGCGTCCGCGGCTGCTTTGGCGTCCAGCACCTGGCAGGCCAGCAGGGTCACGGTGTCCCCGGCAAGCTTCACGGCTTGCCACAATACGGGCATGGGTTCTCCGGTTTCCCCCAGAGGATAGCTCCCGAATACCACATAGGGCATGACGCCGGCGTTGTCCCGCAGGCTCAGGTTGGTTTCCCATCGTGCGGAGAGCGCCTGCGCCTGGGCGGCGCTGTCCAGATAATCCTCCAGGAGGCGGAAATCCGCCAGGGCCTGGGCGGCGGCGTCCAGGGTACCGGCGGAAGCGGCTGCTTCCGCGGCGCGGTACAATCCGCTGCGGCAGGCCAGCAGACGGGCGGCGCTGTCCCGGTAATCCCCCAGGGCGTCAAAGGCCGGAATGGCCTCCGCCCACGCCTGCGCTTCGTACAGGGCCATGGCCTGGGTATAGACCAGCTCTTTTTCTCCGGCATCGCACTGCGCCAAAAGGGCATCCCGCTCCGGCGAGTCGGCCAACGCCTCCAGCAGGCTCCGGGCCTGGTCATACCGTCCGTTTTCGATCAGGGCGGCGATGCGGTCCGTTTCCCGGGCGGGAATCTCCGCACGCAAGGCCTGGGCGCGTGCGTCGCTGTCCAGGAAGGAACCTAACGCCTCAAAACCCGCCAGAGCTTCCGCCAGGCTGCCTTCCTCTGCCAGACGCGCCGCGTCAATGTATTGCAGGCACCAGCCGCTGCTGGCAAAGGGATCGATCAAGCGCAGATTGGCTTGGGCAAGCGCCCAGTTTCCGTTCTCCATGGCCTGGCGTGCGGCACAGTAGAGGGCGTATTTTTCCGCATCCGCATAGCCGCCCAGCTGCTGGAAAATCTCCCGGGCGGTGGCATAGTCTCCAAACCCCAAAAACATCTGTCCACGCTCATAGCGTTCCTGCGCCGATGTGGCGCAGCCGCACAGCAGCAGGCAGCAGCATACCAGCGCCGCCCCGCAACGGATTCTTTTTCCCATGTTCCATCCTCCTTGTCACACCCAGTGTGGCCGGGGAACAAGAGTTTTATCACGGGAAAAGCGGGACAATGCCCCGGGAAAAAACAGGAAAAGCCGCTAGGCGTTCCTGTTTCGCCTGCCGGTGAGGGCGCGCAGCAGTTCCTGCCGTCCAGTGATCCGCCACAGTGCAAGGCAGCCCAGGCCGTATACGGCGATGCCCGCTGCCACCTCCAGGCCCAGCCGCGTCCAGCCCGTCCAGGGACAAAGCGCCCCCGTCAGCCGTACCGCCCCCAGCATCACTAGGCCCAAGAGGCAGTAGACAGCCGTCATGCCCAGAAAGCGGCGGTAGGGCAGTTCCCGGCGCAGCATCAGCCACTGGGTGAAGGGAACGGCAAACTCTGCCGCCAGGGTGCCGATTACCGCGCCCATGGCTCCCATGGGGGGAATCAGCGCACTGTTGACCAGCAGGTTGACCACGGCGCCTACGCATACGCTGCGCACAAAAATGGGATCTCGACCCTGGGGTAGCACCCATTGGGTGCGCACCACGTTGGCAAAGCCGATCATGATCAGCGTAAAGGCCAGGGGAATCATCAGCAGGCCGGACGCGCGGAAGTCCTCCCCAAAAAACAGCGGAGCAAAATCTGTGGCAACTGCCGCCACGCCGAAGGCCATGGCGCAGGTCATGCAGAGAATCAGTTCCATGGAAAGGGAAACGTGCCGTTTTACCGCCTCCGTTTCTCCGCGGGATTGCATGGCGGCCACTTTGGGCAGCATCACCGTACCAATGGCGGAAATGAATCCGCTCAGGCAGTAAATGATTTTCTCCGCATTTTCGTACAGGCCGTTTTCCGCCATGCCGCTGATGGCGCTCACCATGATCTTGTCCATGGTACG
>CALVVZ010000174.1 GCA_944364075.1 uncultured Clostridia bacterium | reverse complement strand
GGGTATTGTCGAGGAGAGATGGGCAAAGCGCCAGGCTCTATAGCCTTGACCAGTGTCACGGCCTTGCAGGCACATTCTCGACGCCACCTGCGTGCGGGGACCTCCTGCGCTTCCGTCCCCCTGCCGCACACTCTTGCCTTGAGCGCCAGAATCCGTCGGACGGCCTCGTCAAGACGTTCCTGCGTCAGCCGCCCGTCCTCCAGCGCCGTCATAAGGAAGGAATAATCTTCCTCAAAGTCCGTGCTGAACACCAGCATGTCGCACCCCGCCATGACCGACGCGGGCAGCGCTTCCCGCCGCGGCATCGCCATGCAATAGCCGCCCATGATGGTGGCGTCCGTTGTAATCAGGCCGTTAAAGCCCAGCCTGTCGCGCAGCACGCCTTGCAGAAGCGTTGGATTAAGGGAGGCCGGCAAGCAGTCCCGGGGCGTCTTTTGCGGATCCAGTTCCATTTCCACATACGGCGCGGCGATGTGGCCCGCCATCACGCTGAGCAGCCCGCCCTCGATCAAGTTGCGGTAGACGGCGCCGTAGGTTTCATACCACTCCTTCGCGCAGAGCGTATTGTACGTCGGATGCAGATGTTGATCGCGCCCGTCCACGCCGTCCCCGGGGAAGTGCTTGGCGCAGGCCGCCACCCCGCAGGCCTGCACGGTCTGCATATACCCGCGCGTACAGCGCATGACGCGCTGCACGTCGCTTCCATAGGTGCGAACGTTGGTAATGAGGTTGAGGGAATTGAGGTCCAGGTCACTTACCGGGGAAAACGTCCAGGCCAGATACGCGCCTGCCGACTCACCCCAGAGCACCACGCGCTCCGCGTCAAACCCATAGCGGCCAGCTGCCGTACGGACGAAACGGACCGCCGCCTTCACATCCGCCAGCGCCGCCGGAAAGACGGCTTCGCTGGACTTTCGGTAATCCACGCTCGCCAGGGCGTACCCGCGCTGCTTTGCCGCCTCGATCACAGGCTGAATTACGGGCATGCCGGAATCTCCAAAGAGGAATCCGCCTCCATGCACCAGGATGATGACGGGAAACGGGCCCTCGCCATCCGGCACATAGATGTCGCAAACCTGCGCCTTGGAACCGGAGGCATAAAAGCAGCCCTTCTTCTCAATCGCATCGCCCAGCGTGCTTGGGGTCACAGTCATCAGCATCAGCGCAAGGAGCACCGCTATCCACCGTTTCATCTTTGTTCCTCCCTATTTGAAATGCCTGGCCAGAAAGTCAAACACAATCGTCAGATTGTCCGCCTCCATAAACCGCTTGTCCTCATGACCGGCACCCTCCAGCTCCGTGAAGGTTATCCGGTCACCCAGGCCCTTTTCCTTGAGCGCCTGTACAAACTGGACGGACTGTCCGAAGGGCACCAGCCGGTCTGCCGTGCCGTGCTGCACCAGCATCGGCGCCATGCGCTTGCTGGCATAGGTCAGCGGGTTAGCCTGCGCGCATCGGACGGCGGACTGCCCCACGGGCGCGCCAATATACTGGGATTCCGGCGAATCCGGCCGGCCGTGATTGGCAAGACTGATCCCGTTGGCGCGCGCCTGATCGTCCATGGTCATAAAGTCGATGGGGCCGAACTGATCCACGGCCGCGCAAACAGCCGCATCCGCCGGTTCATCCTCGCCCATGAAGCGCTCGATGTTCATGCCCAGCATCGCGGCCAGATTACCGCCGGCCGATCCGCCGATGGCGGCAAAGCGCCGTGAATCCAATCCGTAGCGCGCGGCGTTTTCCCTCAGAAAGCATACCGCCTGACGGCAGTCGAGCACCGCTGCGGGAAACACCGCCTCGCCGCTGAGCCGGTACTCCACGGCCGCCAGCACCCATCCGCGCTCCAGGCATCCCAGATAACCCTCCAGATGGTCGTCCCGCTTGTCTCCCAGCGCAAAGCCGCCCCCATGAATGTAGATCAGGGTGGGAAACGGGCCCTCGCCTTCGTCCGGGAAATAGAGATCAAGCCGTTGCGCCTGACTTTGGGTGCCGTAAGGGATGTCCAGTTGCTTGCGTCTGATTCGGCTGATATCCGCCATCCGGGGCTTCCAGCCCATCGGCGGCAGCTCCTTGTCTTCCGCCGAAAGTATTCCCGCGGCGGCCCCGCCCGCGCCCTCCTCTGCCGTGGCGCAGGAGGTCTCTTTCCGGGCTGCGCCGGGTCCGCCCGGGTCTTTGTGTACCCGGACCACGGGCTTGGGACGGTTCTTGAGCGCATCAAAGGCGATGGCCGCGATCAGGATAAGTCCCTTGACCGTATACTGCGTATAGCTTCCCCAGCCGGCAAGCTGCATACCGTTTGAGATCATCTGCATAATCAGGATGCCGGCCACCATACCCAGCACGTTGCCCTTGCCGCCCTTCATGCTGATGCCGCCGATGATCGCCGCCGTCAGGCAGGTAATCTCCGTACCGGGGCCGGTTGTAGCGGAGGTCATGTTCTGCTGGGCCAGCATATCCAGCGTAGCCACGGCAAAGATAGCGCCGGTGATCGCAAAGCACAGGGACTGCACCAGATCCGCCTTGATGCCTGAAAGCCGCGCACATTCCTTGTTTCCGCCGATGGCCAGGACATCGCGCCCGAAATGCGTCTTGTTGAGCACCAGCCATGTGACCGCCACGATTAGCAGCATCAGGTATACATCCAGCGGCAGGTTGAGCAGCTTTGTCTTGTAGAGCGCCCGAAACGTCGCGGGCATCCCGGAATAGGACTTGGAAGAGGTGATCGTATAGGCGATCCCCTTAAAGACCTCGCTAGTGGCAATGGTCACTACGAGCGGAAAGAGCTTGAGCTTAGCCGAGATTACACCGTTGAGCAGGCCCATGGCAAAACCCAGCGCGATGCAGACGGGCCAGACAATATAGCAGGGCAATTCCGTAGTGGTCATGATGATGCCGGCAACACAGCCGCAAACCGCCATCTGGTTGCCCACGGACAGGTCGATGCCGCCGCTGATCATGACAAAGCAAATTCCCATGCCGGCAATGATGATATAGGTGCTCTGCGTGATGAGATCATATAGGTTGCGCGAGGTAAGAAAAACCGGATTGAATAGGGTAAAGAAAATGACCAGTGCCGCCAGAATGATATAGCTTCTTAGTAAAGGTATTCATCTTTGGCACGATTTCAAGAGCGTGTAAACCATATAGATGCTTTTGCATCGTGTAACTTTAAGCAAAGCGCAAGGCAATCAGTCAATTGAAAGGACTGATTGCCTTATTATATTTAGTAGTTAAGCTCTATCCATTGTTTGAAAATGAAAACTCTATTTTGCAATGCTCGATTTCAACAAATTTGGTGCTATCTAAAAGTGTTGGTGTTGCTTCAAAGCATTCATTCTCTCTGACTACACGCTCCTCCAGCAAGGAACCATCCAGGCTGTAGATAGCCACTCGTCCCTGCTCCCCTTCGCACGCAGTAAAGCGATAGGTAACGCCGCAATAGCCAAACGAAACCCTGGGAAATTGCAAGCCAACAAAGTATATGCCATTTCCGGCAAAGGAAAGAGCCCCGCTGCTTGCGGTAAATTGCGTTGCTGAACGCAGCTCTCCCCCTGATTGGATCATGACATCCGCGTTCTCCGGAATATAAAGTGTATAGAGCGCAGGTCCAACGGCATCAATCTCTTTTCCATATTGCGTATCAGCGGTATCTATGCGTAACACGCCCGCTTGACCTTCGGCCAACACATACGTATACAACCCTGCTTTTATGTCCTCTCCAGCACGGTACCTACCCGCAGGAATCATTACATCTTCGTTTAGGAACCAATCGGAAAGCATAACAACCTGCTGCACTTCGGCTTTGGGGATATAGTAATAGCGCTGTTCTTGCATGATGCGTACTTGAAACCATTCGCCCAAATCAGCAATCACCTCAAGTGGCCGTTGCGGATAGAAATAGAACATTTCTATCCCTTCTTCCACAGGCGTTTCAAAGGACGGATATGATCTGAGAATAGGTGTATTTTTGCGTTTGGGAAACAAATATCCAATCTCAGGTACACCGCCATAAGGATTTGCAATAACGCTATCTTCTGACAAATGCATGGCTTCACATAACACAAAGCAATATCTGTCGCCATGATAAACGTGAAAAAAGTTCTTGTACTTCCCTATGATTTTTATTTTGCTTCCCTTAGGCAATCTGCCGACTTCCAAGGAGTTTGAGTCTGGCCGCTCCCTGAGTACTGCTTTCGATTCGTGCAAGACCGTGCCCACATGGATGTTCAGCACTTCTCTGCTCATATCCAAGTCAGCAGATAAATCTCTGCTTTGCATGTACCCCTCAACGGATAGATACTCATCCCTTATCCGCACGAAGGAATAATCGCCATACTGCGTCAATACCTCCAGCGGTACATGATTCAAATAGTACCCAACTGCATCGCCGTTCCTCGCAGAATAAAGCGTTGTCCCCGGTTCCGTTTGGCTATGGATCATCGCAATATGCTCAGCAAAGGTTACCGCTGGAGAAAGCATTCCCATGGACAGCACAAGTAGGAAAAGTACAGAACGCATGCTTCGCATCTTGCAAAAATGGCTAGACAACTTATGACCATTGCTTTTTCTCTTCATCGTCTTTCGCACCGGCGCGCATTCCGGCATAGAGCTGAATGAAAAACGAGCGCGCAAGATTTCTCGTTTTCTACAACCATTTTAGTGAAACACTTTTACGAGTAGCTTTCTACAGGGTATATGTATTTCCTGCATTCGTTCTCTGCTTTCCACGGGAGTACATTTTCCTACGCCATTCTTTTTCAAAGGCGCAACCTGACTCCTTGCAAGCCGTCTTTCCGTCGTCTGCACTCATTCTGTCGTCCCTTCAACAGTCTATTTGTATACCGTTCTCCAGCCTTTTCGCAGAAACTCCCTCTCCTCTATAATTACAACGAACCCAACCAATCCCAAATTTCCTATCTTCAAATTTTTCCATGCAAATGAAAGGCATTTTCACAAAAGCTCCCCGGGGACAATGGCGTTATCGTATGGGAGCAAGAAGATTGTGCCTTATCCTTGAAGGTTTCGGGAAAAGCAAGACCAACTCGCGCATAAAGGAAAAACACCCTTCGCTAAATTTGCATAAAGCGGTGGAGGATTGGTTGGTACAGAAAGAAATATTCCAAATTGCTGGCAAGAAAAAACGGGAATTTTCCGTATGTATATGTGAGGTGTTATCCCGCGCAGCTTCGACAGCGCTATTGACGGGTATTTTGGTAATTTTCATGCTGTGCTTGGAAACACAAAAAATGCGCTGTAGAAGGATCAATGCCATGGACCGAGAAGGAGATGATCTTGTGACACGCTTAACAAAATTGTTTGCTTTTTTGCTTGTGCTGATATTGAGCTCTCATCAGGTCCTTGCCGCTGAAGCGGCTGAGCCTTTTTCCAAAGATGCGCTATCCATACCCTCCCTGGATGCGAACACGGCGATCTATGCTGGAACATGGGTTGCAGATTCCGAGGAACAAGCATTTCTGCTGCTGGGAAACGAAAAAGTGATGTGGCTTGCTGTTGCAACGCAAATGAAGGACGGCGCCTACCAACTCATTGCGCAAAGCAAACCGGTACTTTCTTATGAAACGTACTGTTCGGGAAGCGTTGAGATGACGGATAGGTGGGATAATGGAAGCCCTTATTTTCGGTATTCCCTTGCGCACGAAATAAATCTCTATCTGAGTGCTTCAGTTGCAGGTGATGGTACATGGATCGTTCACGGTGGAAATGTCGATTTTTATGAAGAAAACATTGATTTCAATTTTTATGCGTCCAGCTGTGAAGATTTCGGAGCCTACAGAGAGGCTTCTATACCCTACGGTGAGGATTATATGCTTGTTTATGAAACAGCTTTTCCCCAAATCGAATGGCCTATCGGCGACAATTTGAAGTTGGAGGGCTTTGACCTATCGATTATCCAAAAAGAATGTCTGGCTGCATTGGAATATCTTAAGGAGTTTGACAAAACGCACAGTTTGGGCGAGCAGGATGATACTTATAGGATTAAATGGGATATAGGGCCAATCCCAAATTCTGTGTAAACATCGTTAGGGAGAGAACAAATCGAAGTGCTAACCGGGCGGCAGCAAGGTGAACCCGGTTGCTGACTTGCTTGCATCTTAACGCCGATGGGGGTGGATGTCAAGGTTGATGAAGCCGTTCATCCTTCTTCGGGCAGCTGTACGGCTCAAGCCCCCTTGCTTTTCGCGCTGCCATGGTCTACAATGAAGCTGTTCA
>CALVVZ010000173.1 GCA_944364075.1 uncultured Clostridia bacterium | reverse complement strand
GGAGCACCGCCTGCAGCTAATACCCAGCGCGGGGGGAACCACGGTCATCGATGACGCCTTCAACAGCAATCCCCGGGGCGCGGAGGCTGCGCTGAACGTGCTCAAGGATTTCCCGGGGCGGCGCATCATCGTTACGCCCGGCATGGTGGAGCTGGGCAGCGAGGAAGCGGAGTACAACCGGCAGCTGGGACGCTTCATGGCCGATAAAACCGATCTGGCCATCCTGGTGGGGAAGAAGCATACCCGGCCCATCGCCGAGGGCCTGCGGGAAGCGGGCTTCCCCGAGGAAAAGATCTATCCTGTGGGAAGCCTGCGGGAGGCTACCGAAAAGCTGGGCGCTCTGGGCCTGCCCGGAGATGTGGTGCTTTTTGAAAACGACCTGCCGGACAATTATAGCGAGGAATAAGGAGGGGACAATCCCATGAGCAAGCTGCAGCTGGGTGTGTTTTTTGGCAGCAGAAGCTGCGAAAGAGAGGTATCCATCATCAGCGCGCTGCAAATGATGAATCATGTGGACACGGAGAAGTACGATGTGATCCCCGTTTACATCAGCCAGGAGGGCGCCTGGTATACCGGCCCGGCGCTGCGGGAATTGCGCACGTACGCCCCTTTTCAGCCTGACGCCAAGGGTGTGGAGAACGTCAGCCTGGACCTGACCAGCGGTTCGGGAGCCCTGCTGGCTTACCGGCCCGGCAAGGGCCTGTTTGCTCCGGCCAAGCTGGAGGTGGTTGCCCGGCTGGATGTGTGCTTCCTGGTGCTGCATGGATTGCACGGGGAGGACGGCGCGCTCCAGGGCCTGCTGGAAATGGCGAACCTGCCCTATACCTCCACGGGTGTGGTGGGCAGCGCCGTGGGCATGGACAAAATCATCATGAAGCAATTTTTCCGGGGCGCAGGCTTGCCCGTGTTGCCGGGGTGCTGGTTCCAGCGCTCCGCCTTTGAAAAGGACGCGGAGAGCGTGGCGGCGCAGGTGGAAAAGGAACTGGGCTATCCGGTGTTTGTGAAGCCCGCCAACCTGGGTTCCTCCATCGGGGTCAGCCGCGCCGACGGCCGTGAGGAATTGATGGATTCTCTGGCGCTTGCCTTTGAGTACGACCGCCGGGTGCTGGTGGAAAAGGGCTTGGATCGCCCCATGGAATTGAACTGCTCGGTGCTGGGCTGGGACGATCAGGTGGAGGCTTCGCCCATCGAAATGCCCCTGCGCCCCGAAGGGGACGATTTGCTGGACTTCAAGGACAAATACCTGCAAGGGGCCGGGTCTTCGAAGGGCATGGCGTCCCTGAGCCGGGTGCTTCCCGCGCCGGTGGGCGACGAACTGACCGGAGAACTCCAGGAAATGTCCCGGCAGATTTTCCGCATGCTGGACTGCAAGGGCGTAGTGCGCATCGACTACATGTTTGACAAGGCTTCCGAGAAGGTGTATATTACCGAGATCAACACGATTCCCGGCTCCCTGGCCTTTTATCTGTGGGAAGCCAAGGGCGTGAAGTATCCCGAGCTGATCGACCGGATGGTCGCCTATGCCCGCCGCGCTCATGAGGAAAAGAACAGCCGCAACTATGCCTATACCTCCGACATTCTCAAGGGATACGTGGGCGGAAGCAAGGGCGCCAAGGGAGCGAAGGGCGGCAAACTGACCTGAGAAAGAGAGTGTGTTATGCAGAAGCGCAATAATATCCGGGGGCGGTACGCCCGTCCCGCCTATGATCCCCAGCAGGCGCAGGACTGGGAACAGCAACAACCCATCTATGATGCCCGGCCCATGGACCAGGTAGAAGATCCCTATGCGGAGTATCCTTACGAGGAAGTTCCTCAGGCACCCTATGAGGAGGAACCGTTTGCAGAAGAGCCGGAGGTGATGGCCACCAATGGCACGGTGAAACTGACCTGTACGCTGGCGGCTTTTTGTAGTCTATTGGCGTTGTTCTTTGCCTTTGCGGATAAGCGCAGCCGGGCGATCCGCCATTTTTCGGTGCAGTCGGTGGGACTGGGCGCGGCGCATATCCTGGGCGCGGCGGCGCTGGTGTTTATCGGTGGATTGCTTGGCGCGATTCCCTTTATCGGCTTCCTGATTACGATTTTGTGCTGGCTGTTGTATTTTGCGCTGCTTTTGACGTGCGTGGTGCTTCGCGTGCGCCTGATGCTGGCTGCGTACGAAGGAATACGGTTCAGCCTCCCGTTGGTCGGAGAACGGTTGGCCTCGCTCTTTGAGCGGCGCTAAGGGAGGCTGTGGGGGAGGCACGCCGTTGGAAGGGGGCGCCCGTGGGTGCATTTGGATGAGCTGAAGGGACCGCAGGACCTTCGCGGCCTTACGCAGGAGGAACTGCGTGAGCTGGCCACGGAGATTCGGCGGGAGATTATCGACACGGTGGCGCATCGGGGGGGTCACCTGGCGTCCAATCTGGGAGTGGTGGAGCTGACGCTAGCGCTCCACCGCGTTTTTGACGTGCCCCGGGATCAGATCGTGTTTGATGTGGGGCACCAGAGCTATGTCCACAAGCTGCTTACCGGGCGTTACCCTGTGTTCCGCACACTGCGCTCCTTCGGCGGCCTTTCGGGATTCCCCAAAAGGAGCGAGAGCCCTTGCGACGTTTTTGAGACCGGGCACGCTTCCACGGCGATTTCCGCGGCCCTGGGCCTGGCGCGGGCACGGGACTTCCAGGGGGAAAAGCATCACATAATCGCTCTGGTGGGGGATGGCGCGCTTACCGGCGGTATGTGCTACGAAGCCCTCAACGACGCCGGCAACAGCAAGACCCGCCTGATTATTATTCTCAATGATAACGAGATGTCCATTGCTCCCAACGTGGGCGCCCTGAGCCAGTATCTTACCAGGCTGCGGGTCAGCAAAGGCTGGACCAGCACCAAGAAGGCGGTGGAACAGGGTCTGGGCAGCATACCGCTGGTGGGCAAGCCCTTGCAGCAGGTAGTGCTGTGGATGAAAAACACGGTGAAATCCATTTTCATGAACGAGGGCTTCTTTGAGGCGCTTGGATTCCATTATTTCGGCCCCATCAACGGCCATGACATCGCGGCGCTAGAGCATACCCTGGAACGCGCCAAGGACTATGATGAGCCGGTGGTCATCCACGTGCTTACCCAGAAGGGGCACGGCTACGGCATGGCGGAGCAGCGCCCGGAGATTTTCCATGGCACGCCGCCCTTTTATGTGGAGAGCGGCGCCAAACGCAAGGATTCGCCCTTGCCTTCCTTTGGCAAGGTTGCGGCCCGTACCCTGGTGGAAATGGCCAGAGAGAACGAGCGCATTGTTACCGTCACCGCAGCCATGCCTTCCGGAACGGGCCTGAGCCGCTTCCAGGGCGTCTTTCCCGAGCGGATGATCGACGTAGGCATTGCCGAGGAGCACGCGGTGACCATGTGCGCAGGCATGGCCGCGGGAGGCATGCGGCCTTACTTCGCCGTATATGCTTCCTTCTTCCAGCGGGGATATGACCAGATGATCCATGACGTGTGCATGCAGAAACTGCCCGTCTGCTTCCTGCTGGACCGGGCCGGGTTGGTGGGCGAAGACGGCGCCACCCATCACGGGGTGTACGATCTTGCGTCCATGCTGCCCATTCCCAATATGACGGTGCTTGCGCCACGGGATATTCAGGAGCTGGCGCAAATGGTGCGCTGGACGGAGCGCATGTCCGGGCCATGCGCCATTCGTTACGGGCGCAAGAGCGTGGATATGAGCGGAAAATATCCCTACGGGGAATTTCAAATGGGCCGTTGGGAGTTTCTGGAAGAGGGCGCGGACTGCGTGCTGCTGGCCGTAGGCTCCATGGTGGCCGAAGCGGTGGAGGTGCGGGAACTCCTGGCGCGGCATCATGTGGATGCGGCGGTAGTGAACTGCTCCACGGTCAAGCCCATGGATGAAACCATGCTGCGGCAGTTGATGGACCGGCCGCTGATTACCCTGGAGGAACATGTGCTGACGGGCGGCTTTGGAGCGCAGGTATGCGCATGGTGCGTCAGCGAGGAATGCCCCCCGCCGGTGCTGTCTTTTGGCATCGCGGATACCTTTGTGCAGCACGGGGACAGGGAGCTGCTGTTGAAATACCTGGGCTTGCAGCCCAAACAGATGGCCCGGCGCATCCGCGCCGCGCTGGAGGAGAGAAAGAATGGCTGAGAAGGAACGGGCGGACGTAGCCCTGGTGAAACGCGGATTGTGCGAGAGCCGGGAAAAAGCGCAGGCCAATATTATGGCCGGCCTGGTTTATATCGGCCAGCGAAAGGTGCTCAAGGCGTCGGACCCTGTGAAGCCCGAGGATGAATTGATCCTGCGGGGGAAAGCGAACCCCTTTGTAAGCCGGGGCGGCCTGAAATTGGAAAAGGCCATTGCGGCCTTTGACAGTTCGGTGGACGGGCGGATTTGTCTGGACATTGGCGCGGCGGCAGGCGGTTTTACGGATGTACTGCTGAAAAACGGCGCGGCCCATGTGTATGCCATTGACGTGGGATACGGACAATTCGACTGGGGGCTGCGCAATGATCCCAGAGTGACGCTGATGGAGCGCACCAACGCCCGCTACCTGACCCCGGAGCAGTTCTCGCTGCACCCTACCCTGGCGGTGATGGACGTATCCTTCATTTCCATCAAGCTGATTCTGCCTGCGGCGGCGCGGATCATGGGTTCCCAAGGTTGTTTTTATACCCTGGTCAAGCCGCAGTTCGAGGCGGGGAGGGATCATGTGGGAAAGAAGGGCGTAGTACGGGACCCCAAGGTCCATGAAGCGGTGCTGATGGATCTTGTGCGTTTTGCGCCGACCTTTGGCTGGCAGGTCCATCAGCTGGACTATTCGCCCATCACGGGTCCGGAAGGGAATATCGAGTTCCTGGCACATATCCTGCCGCGCTGGGATGGTTGTGCGGAAGTTACGCCCCAGGAGGTTGCCCAGCTGGTGGAAAGTGCCCATGCCTCGCTGAAAAAGCATGGGGAGTAAGCTGCAATCTATTGCATGAATATGCACATTGTGTTATACTTTTGCTATTACGAGGAAGGATGGAAATCTTGAGGCGGATCGGCTTGATCGTGCATGGCGGGCGGACGGACGCTCCTGCCTATGCCCGGCGCGCTGTGGAGGCCCTACGGGGCGCGGGAGCGCAGGTATGGGCGGAACGGGAGACGGCAACTCGGCTGGAACTTCCTGTGCTGGAAGACGCCGAAGGCGTGGATGCGCTGCTTTCCCTGGGCGGGGATGGCACGCTGCTGCGCGCGGTGCAGCAGGCGGTGCGCTTTCATGCGCCGCTGATGGGAATCAACCTGGGCCGGGTGGGGTTCCTGACGGAAACGGAGCCGGAGCGCATGGAGGAGGCGGCCCGGGCACTGGTGGAAGGGCGCTATACCCTGGAGGAGAGGAGCCTCTTGTGCGCCCGTCGGGCGCGCACGGAGGCAAGCTTTCTGGCTCTCAACGACGTGGTGGTCAGCCGGGGTGGCTATGCGCGGCTGATCAACCTGGAAGCATGGAGCGGGGAAGAACTGGTGGGGCATTACGTTGCGGACGGCCTGGTGGTAGCCACGCCTACAGGGTCCACGGGGTATTCCCTCTCCGCAGGGGGGCCGGTGATTCATCCGGCGGTGGACTGCATGGTGATGACCCCCATTTGCGCACATTCCCTGCAACACCGCCCCGTGGTGATGCCCGGCAGCGAACACATCCGCCTTACGCTGATGTGCGAGGAAGAAACGGCCGTGGTGCTCCAGGTAGACGGACAAACCCAATGCATGCTTCAGGGCGGAGAAACCATCCTAATTCATAAGGCGGCGGAAACGGTGCGCCTGGTTCGCCTGTCTCCTCGGCGCTTTTTTCCCTTGGTGCGGGAGAAGTTGACCGAATGGAGCCGGTAGGACGCGCCCTTTCCCAATAAAGGAGAGCATGCATGAAGACAGTCAGACAGGTCGCCATCCTGGATATTATTGAAAAGCAGGATATCGAAACCCAGGAGGAACTGGCGGAGGCGCTGCGAAAGCGCGGCATAGCCGTGACCCAGGCCACCGTCTCCCGGGACATCAAGGAATTGCGTTTATTGAAGGTGCTTTCTACCCGCGGCGTATATAAGTATGCCACTGCGGACAAGGCGGAGCACGGGCTATCGGACCGCCTGATTCGAATGCTGACAGATTCGGTGCTGTCCATTACCTCCGCGAACAATCTGATTGTGGTCAAGACGCTTTCGGGCAGCGCCAATGTGGCGGGAGAAGCCCTGGACAGCATGCATTGGCCCGAAGTGCTGGGCACCCTGGCGGGGGACAACACC
>CALVVZ010000172.1 GCA_944364075.1 uncultured Clostridia bacterium | reverse complement strand
CCGGCAGAGCCGGCGGATACGAATGAAAGTCGGAGGGGTTGCGGCCCCTCCGACACCTCCCCGGGGTTTTTTGACAGTCTAAAAGCCGGTAGCTGCGTTTTTCACGCGGCCACCGGCTTTTGTTTTGCACGGACAGATGTTATCAGTTGTCCAGCGCGTTACGGTTGGTGGTTACCTTGGCCTCCTGCGTCCAGGCCTCCACCTGGGCGGTGTAGGTTTCGTCCTGCTTGGTGGCCAGCAGCGAAGTCTCCAGGCTTTCCCGCACGGTGTCCAGCGCCACGGGACCGGGGGTCACATCGCCAGCGTACAGCAGGATATGCGTGCCAAACTGGGTACGCACCTGGCCGGACACGTCGCCCACGTTCTCCAGGGCCAGGGAAGCGGCCAGGAAGTCGCTGTCAAAGGAAGTATAGCCTTCACAGACTGCGTAGCCGCCATTCTTGCGCGCGGTGCTGTCCGCCGCCATGCCCGGGTCCTCATTGTACGCATCAATCAGGGCGTCGAAATCCTCGCCGGCAGCAAGACGATTCAGAATTTCCTCCGCCTTGGCATTAAGATGATCCCAGCCGTTCTCCTTGGCGGCAGCCAGCTGCTCCTCAAAGAACGCTTTTTCCGCCTGCGCGGTGGCCAGTTCCTTGGCCAGCTCCTGCAGGGCTTCCTCTACCTCCTGGGTAAAGTTGGCCGTCAGGTCGGAAACGGTCGCCAGGGTAGACACAGGCCGGTCCGGCGTAACGGGTTCCGCCTCCACTTCGTCCGCGATACCGGCATCCGTTTCCGCATCCGGCTCCACTTCCTGGACAGTTTCCGTCGTTTCCTGCGTGGTTTCTTCCACCGGCTTGGCTACGGGCGCCTCCAGCTCCACCTGTACCTGCGCCGCCAGTTCCTCGGCGGTAATGGTGGCATCCTCGCCCAGGCTGGCGCTCAGCGCTTCGTCCAGGGAATTACTGAGAGTGGAAATCTCGGTAGCCTTTTCCGAGATCAGGCTATCCAGCGTGTCAATCAGCTCCTGATCCTCCGCCTGGAACTGCAGCAGAATCTGCTTGACCAGCCGCACGCCTTCGGGCGCATAATACACGGTGCTGCCGTTGTTCAGCGCGCTCACGTAGGAAGTGGGCGTAGCGTCGTAGGTTTCCTTCTGGGAAGCCACCTTTTCGTCGAAGTCCGCCTGGATCTCTTCCTCCGTTACTTCCACGTCCTGAATGGTAACTTCACGGAGCTTTTCCAGCATCTTGGAATGCTTCTGGCTTTCCTCCAGCTGTTCCCGGGAATATCCCAGCTCGATCAGGCGGGCTTCCAGGGCGGCGTCCAGCTCATCCCCGGTAAGCTCGGTATCGGCAAATTCCTGGCTTTGCAGGCTGGTTTTATTGCTCTCCCAGGCGCTGTCCACCGCTTCGCTGATCTCTGCCAGCTCCTCTTCGGTGAACTGATCCATCCCCAGCTCCTGGGCCTTCAGGGTCTGGACAGCGTCTTCCACCAGCATGTCCATCACGTCATCCTTGGTCTGGGCGATGATGGTGGGATCCGTGGGATCATAGCTATAGCCGAACATGCTGTACATATAGGCCATGTAATTGACCTGGTAATCGACTTCGTCCAGCACTTCGCCTTTGGTATACACAATGTCCTCGCCGCCGGCGCTGTTGGATACGCGAACGACTTCCGTGGCGCGATCCACCGCCTCATCCTTTTCGATCAGGGCGCAACCAGTCAACAGCATGGTCACGACCAGCATGCACGCCAGAAATGCTTTCTTGTGCACCTTACGTCTCTCCAATCTGTGATAAAAATGGTTCGGTTACTTTGCCTATTATACTGCATGATGCCCGGTGAAGGCAAGGCAAAATCCTGTTTTTTCTACATGATGAATTGTAAACGAATCATGAACATGCGCCTTGATTCCCGGCGTTACGCTTGCGCGATCTCACCCCGCAAGCCGAAACGGCGCTTCAGATAGCCGTCCAGATTGCCGTATTCACTCACGCGGATGGAGGGCATGTTCAGGCGTTCCATAACGCTGAGCAGAATGCAGATGCCATGCACAACAATATCCGCCCGATGCGGCTGCAATCCGGGCAGGCGCAGGCGCTCGGGTAGGGGCATATCCGCCAGGCGCAGCGCCCACTGCCGCACATCCGCACGGGTCAGGAGCGTGCCATGCATATAGGTGCGCTCCGTCCAGGGAATCCCCTTGACCATAGCGGCCAGGGTAGTGAAGGTACCGCCTACGCCAATCCATTTTTCCGGTAGTGTCAGGCCGTGGTACAGCGTCAGCTCCTTCTCCAGGATCTGCCTCGCCAGATCGCATACCGCAGGTACGTCCGCCGCCGATGTGATAGGCAGCCGCCGGTATAGGCGCACCGCCCCCATCTGGCAGCTGAAAGCACAGTCAATCCGCGTGCCCTGCCCCACCACCACTTCCGTGGAACCGCCGCCTATATCCACCACACCGCAGTAATCCCCGTCCGTAGCGCCCAGGAAAGAGAGGGATGCCTCCTCCGCGCCGGTACAGATCTCCAGCGGCAGGCCGGTCTCCAAGCGTAGGAGCGTCGCGAATTCCTCCTGATTCGCCGCGTCCCGGGTAGCGCTGGTGGCAAAAAGCCGGATATCCTCCGCACCTTGCTCCCGGGCGGACTGCGCCATGCGTCGCACCGCTGCCACGGTCTGGGTCATGCTGTCCCCGCTGAGCCTTCCCTGAGCGTCCAGCCCCGCGAACAGCCGCGTGCCTTCCCGATCCCTCAGTAGCCTGCGCCCCTGACCGTTGGCAATCTCTGCCAGAAGCATACGCACCGAATTGGAGCCGATACCGATGACCGCCGCCTTCATAGCGCCAACCTCCCCCGTATTGCTTGACCGGGCCGTCTCCCGCGCCTTCCTCCACGTGCAAAAAAGCCACCCCTGCACCGCATGGACGCAGGGATGGTTATCAACAGGTTCAGGGGTTCTCGGCCGTCTGGGCCGTGCCGGCATCCGCCAGATCCTCATCATACAGCGCGCCGGGATTTACAATTTCAAAACGCAGTTCCCCAGGCTTCACATACTGATAATCGCTGCGCGCCCGGTCAATAATGTAGCTTTCCGTGCCCACCTGGGAGATTTCGCTCGTCAGATCCTCCTGCTGACGCATCAGCGCGCTAAGCTGGCTGGTGAGCGTCTCCTCCCGGGCCCGAAGCTCCTCCACGTGGCCGTTCACCTGCTGCACGGCTACGAAAAACGCCGTCAGCGCTGCCACGCAAATCACCGCCAGCTTCGTCCAGCGCATCTCTTTGGCCTGCATCGGCGATCTCCCCCTTCCCCGTGGGCGGTTGCGGGGAAACCAATGCCGCCTGTGAACCATTCACCGGCGGGCGCTCAGTTTTCTCCGCATTGTAAATGGAATGTTTCGCCTTCTCGCCGGGCTTTTCCTGCCATAGGGCATCGTTTTCCTGATGTTTTTTTCGACGCAGGCGTTCCGCCAGCCATGCCGCGGCGCTTCCGGGACCCAGCAGATAGAGCAGCGCGCCCAGCGATACCCCCAGCAGCGCGTACAAGCGAAGCTGCTCCTCCCGCCAGCGCAGCAGCGTCCCCAGCAGCGCGATTCCCAGGCTCAGGGCAAAAAGCGCATCCCAGGCAAGGCCCAGGCGCGGAACCCGGCGGCGAACCCAGGCCAATAGCTGCCACCAGGCCCCAAGCGCCACCCCGACGCCCAGCAAGGTCAGAAACACCGCGCCTTGCTGGGGAATCAAAAACAATTTTTCCATAGAGATTATCGGAGCGCCCGGCGCAGCAGGCCGCCCCGGCGCTTTCCGGCGTTCCCTTCATAATGCAGCCCGTCGATGGTCCCTTCCAGGGACAGCTTGCCTTCCTCCAGCAACAGGCTGGATACATGCAGCCCTGCGCCGCTGAGAATCAGCCGCCCGCCATGGGTGCTCAGGACGATCTGTCCGTCATCGAAGCTCTCTACCTCCGTCACGCCGGTGATCATGGCCTTCTCCCGTTTTTCCAGGATCAGACCGTAATTGGGTTGCTGCACGGCTTCCTCCCGCATGGAGGTCCCCCCTTCCTGTGCCTTCTGCACCGCATCCTATGCCTCCGAATATGGAAACAGAACCTAATTTGCACATCTCCGCACCATTGACAAATTTCATTCCATGACTAAAATGGGAATGTGGTACATTTCTTTATTCGCAATCATACCGGCCACACTCCCTCACGAAAGGAAGGATTCCATGTTCGGCTATCGACCGGATGGACGAAGGATCGACAGTATTGACCCTATCGTTCGCATGACCCCCTACCTGATGCCTATGCGCTGCGATGCCCAGGTCTTCCTGCAGCACAAACTGGACTACGAGAAGTTGGCGCGCTACATTGCCGCGCAAAGTGCCAAGGGCGAAAAAATTACCTTCATGAACATCATCGTCGCCGCCTATGTGCGGGCGGTGAGCCAGCATCCGGAAATCAACCGGTTTATCATGAACAAGCAGTACTTTTCCCGGAACAACTGCACGGTTTCCTTTACCATGCTCAAGGACCCTCACAATGCCGATGCCGGGGAAACCGTAGTAAAGATACGCTTTGACCCCACCGACACCATCTATGACGTGCGTGACCGGATGATCGCTCGTGTAGAGGCCAACCGCGGCGTAGAGCAAAAGAACTTTGTGGATAAGCTGGCCCGCGGCGTGCTGGCCCTTCCGGGATTGCCCACCCTAGTGGTGGGGTTGGTCCGCCTGCTGGACCGCTATGGTCTGTGCCCCGGCGCGCTGCTGGATGAGCTGCCTTTTCATACAGGCATGTTCATCACCAACAACGCCTCCATTGGCCTGCATCACGTAAACCATCACATTTACAACTTTGGCTCAACCAGCCTGTTCTTCGGCATGGGTACCGTGGAGCGCAGCGTTATGCTGGACGGCGATGGAAAACCCCGCCTCAAGCGGATGCTTCCCATCGGCATCACCGCCGACGAACGAGTATGCTCCGGCGCACACTATGCGGGATTCTTCTCTACCATGTCCGCTCATTTGAACAATCCGGCGCTGTTGGAGACTCCGCCGGAGTCCGTCCGCTACGATCCCAAGGTGGAATACCACGAGCCCAAGCCCCGGGACCGCCAGGCCGAGGCCGGGCAAGCAACCGTTACCGCTTAAGGCGCGAAAAAAAGGGCCTCCGCCAAAGGACGCACTCTTACACAAAGCGCCCTGGTTTCAAAACCGTGCTGGCCCTAGGCTGTCAAAAGAAGCCGCTCTTTGCGGCCGGTTTTGACAGCCTATTTCTTTTTCTCTTGCAAAACTTCATTTCTTCCCCGACTTTTCTCCGGTGTATGGGGGCAAGCTATGTTGCCCGCTCTTCCGCAACAAAGCTTTCAAATAGCAAAATTAACCGTTGTTCTCCTTGCCAAGTTATGCTATAATAATTCCGTTCTTTGCATATAGAAAGACGCCAATTGCAAGGCCAGGCGGTGTGCGCTCATCGTATGCGAAGCAACATCGGCGATTTTTTCATGCCGCGTACGCGAAACAGCTTTTGCGCTGATAATCCCGCCAGTCAGTGTGTTGCCATAGGGGCAATGTTTTCGCCTTCCACCAAATGGCTACTGTTCTTATTCTTTACGGGTGCAGGCGTTTCCAATGAAAATGCTAGGTCTTTGCTATATGCATCCGTAGCTCAGCAGGATAGTGCACGAGCCTCCTAACAATGGAACCGTTCGAATCCTGGAGCCCTGTAAAATTGAATATTTTCTGTATACGCCCCCGTAGCTCAGTTGGATAGAGCGGTCGCCTCCTAAAAATCGAATCGTTCGAATCCTGGAGCCCTGTAAAATTGAATATTTTCTGTATATGCCCCCGTAGCTCAGTTGGATAGAGCGGTCGCCTCCTAAGCGGTAGATGGTTCGAGTCTAAATTAGGAATACAATTTCATATTTATTCAAATGTCTCAGTAGCTCAGCAGGATAGAGCACACGCCTCCTAAGAAAGAGGCCGCCAATCCCATTTTCGAGAAATCGAAAGTGAGCGCATCGTCCGAAATGTGTATGGCGCATCCCCTTGTGCCTGCCACATTTCATCTAATCAAAAGTGAGCGCTGATCTTCTGTGGCTCCAGCGACACGATCACAGGAAGGATGGTGACCGAAAAAATCGGCTGACTGACCAGAAGAAAAAACTCATAAAATCATAATGAATAAATTTCCGGAAACCCTTGAAAACACTAGGTTTTTGCTACATGCACCCGTAGCTCAGTTGGATAGAGCACGAGCCTCCTAAGCCCGGGGCCGCGCGTTCAAATCGCGCCGGGTGCACCAATTTA
>CALVVZ010000171.1 GCA_944364075.1 uncultured Clostridia bacterium | reverse complement strand
ATAATGGTCTGGTAGAAATGAAAAAAGGTCATCCAAGTAAAGGGGTACCCCAAATGAAAGAGGAAGAAGCAAGGCCATTAATGAATCTGAACGAGAAGAATTGATCCGGCTTTGGGTAGAAAACGAGTATATAAAGGCGGAGAATGAAGTCATAAAAAGGAGATCGCCTTGAGAGAAGAGAAGCACGCAGCGCAACTCAAGGCGAGAAAGCAGCGATCATCAAAGAGCTGCGTGAAAAAGGATACCAATTGAAATATCTGTTGAAGTCTATACAGAGGGCACGGTCTACCTATTATTTTGAGTTGAGCAAGGCCGATCAAGTTGCTGTTCGAAACCATTGCCTGGCCGATGAAATCAAGGACATTTTCTCACGGCATAAAGGCCGCTACACGCAATATTTCATCCGAGCGCGGCATTCATCTGCGTCTGTACCGCTCTATGCAGGTGGAAGGCGCGTTTGCGCTGCTCAAAAACAATTTTGGGTTTCGCCGCTTTCTCACCAGAGGCAAAGGCAATATTCGCATGAAGCTGTTTTTCCTCGCCCTGGCGTTTGACCTGAAAAAGCTATGGATGAAACGGGAACACAACCGGCTCAAAACGCGAGTGTCTCTCAAAATAGTTTCGTAGTGCTCACAAAAATTGAAAAGCTATCCACATGCGGGTCTGTTCTTCGACAACTTTGGTTTCTTATACCTCTTTTCGCTTTGGCTGCTTGCTTTTTGACGCTATGCTGCCGCTTTTCTCTTGATTTGTTCGCAAAAATGGGCGTGCCGCAGAAATTGCTTTCTGCAACACGCCCAGCCTTCAGCCGACAAAGCCGTCGGAAGGTCGAGACTGTTGCTAAACGAAAGTTGGTCAATAGCTTCGCAAAGAGCGTCAACAAAGGGTGCGGCCTCATTATCTTTGGCAAGAAATGCATGCTTCTCGCAGATGCAAAGGTATCGTAGCTGTAAAGTGAGGCTGTTACAAAGTCCCTGGAACAAGCTATTTTTCTACAGAAAAAGGGGCTGTCGCTCAACTTTCGTTTAGCAACAGCCCCGACAATGCAAGGTTACCGGTTCAGGATGGTCTTCTCGGTTTCCTTGTCGAAGAAGTGCAGGTGATTCACGTCGAAAGCGATCTTGATGGTGCTGCCGGCGCGGCTGGAGGTGCGAGGATCCACGCGAGCGATGATGTTGTCATCCTTGCCGGTGGTCTTCAGGTACAGGTAAGTCTCAGAACCCATCAATTCGGTCACTTCCACATTCACGTCGATGGTGGCGTTAGCATAGGTCTGCAGTACCACGGGCTCATCGTGGATGTTTTCGGGACGGATGCCCATGACAACTTCCTTGCCAATGTAGCTCTCGTCGATGAACTTGGAAACTTTGGAATTCGGCACAACGATCTTGTTGTCGCCAAAGGTAGCTACGACATCCTGACCTTCCTTGCTGAGCTTCACGTTGAAGAAGTTCATCTGGGGGCTGCCGATGAAGCCGGCCACGAACTGGTTGGTGGGATAGTCGTACAGGTTCTGGGGCGTATCCACCTGCTGCACAAAACCATCCTTCATAACCACGATACGGCTGGCCATGGTCATGGCCTCGGTCTGGTCGTGGGTCACGTAGATGAAGGTGGTCTGCAGGCGCTGATGCAGCTTGGTAATTTCGGTACGCATGGCCACGCGCAGCTTGGCGTCCAGGTTGGACAGAGGCTCGTCAAACAGGAAGACCTTGGGTTCACGGACGATGGCACGGCCCAGAGCAACACGCTGACGCTGACCACCGGACAGAGCCTTGGGCTTACGATTCAACAGGTGAGCAATATCCAGGATCTTGGCGGCTTCTTCCACGCGGCGCTTGATCTCATCCTTGGGGGTCTTGCGCAGCTTCAGGCCGAAGGCCATGTTATCATACACGGTCATGTGGGGGTACAGGGCGTAGTTCTGGAACACCATGGCGATGTCGCGATCCTTGGGAGCGACGTCGTTGACCAGCTTATCGCCGATGTACAGCTCGCCGTCGGAGATTTCTTCCAGACCGGCAACCATGCGCAGGGTGGTGGACTTACCGCAGCCGGAAGGTCCAACCAGCACAATGAATTCCTTGTCTTCGATGTCCAGGCAGAAGTCGCTTACGGCGGTGACGCCACCGGCATACACCTTATAGATGTGGTTCAGGGATACGCTTGCCATACGTTTTTTCCTCCTCTGAATGGAAGGCTCCACAGTCGCCGACCGATTCGGCCTGCCGCCCTCTACTGCAATTATTATACTGATTTTCTCCCAAAAAAGAAATTGGTGAAACGCACAAGGTTTCTACATACCCTTTGTTCACGATGCCCACGCAACGCAGGAAATGACATTCTTCTTTGTCGAATCATACCAAAATCAATCCCCCGCTTTTTCACGTGTTCGCCTTGCCTTCGCTGAAAATTGTATCTATAATATATCATATCATCAACAGGGTCCGCAAGGGCTTTTTCCGCCTGGAGGTGCATGGAATGAACGTGGATCAGCTGGCCGAATCGCTGCGGCGGGACCAGGGCTTCATGGAAAACGTGGTGCGCTGGGAGGAGCTTCCTGCCCGGGAAGCCCGCTACGGTGATTTTCCCCGAGAACTGGACGCCCGGCTGCTGCCCGTGCTGCGCCAGCGTGGCGTTACCCGCCTGTACAGCCACCAGGCGCAAAGTATCGCTGCCACCCTGCGCGGCGAGGACGTGGTGGTGGTTACCCCCACCGCCTCGGGCAAAACCATGTGCTACAACCTTCCCGTGCTCAGCAGCATCCTGAGCAATCCCGACGCGCGGGCGTTGTACCTTTTCCCCACCAAGGCCCTCTCCGCCGATCAGGTCAGCGAGCTGTACGAGCTGATCGAGGCCATGGGTGTGGACATCAAAACCTACACCTACGACGGCGATACCCCCGGCGCGGCCCGACGCGCCGTGCGTCAGGCAGGGCATATCGTGGTCACCAATCCGGACATGCTCCACAGCGGCATTCTTCCCCATCACACCAAGTGGGTCAAGCTTTTTGAAAACCTCCGCTATATTGTGATTGATGAAATCCATACCTACCGGGGCGTATTCGGTTCCAACCTGGCCAACGTGCTCCGGCGGCTCATGCGCCTGTGTGAATTCTATGGCAGTCATCCGCAGTTCATCCTATGCAGCGCTACCATCGCCAACCCCGGCGAACTGGCCCAAACCCTTATCGGGCGGCCGGTTACCCTTGTGGACAATAACGGCGCGCCCATGGGCAAGCGGCATTTCGTTTTCTACAATCCGCCGGTAATCAACCGGCAGCTGGGCATCCGCAAGGGCGTTATTCCGGAAGCCCGAGCCATTGCCAGCATGCTGCTCAAGTGCGGCATCCAGACCATCACCTTTGCCCGCAGCCGCCTCACTGTGGAAGTGCTGACCAAGTATTTGAAGGATCTGGTGCGCGACCCCCTTGGCAATGCCGGACGGGTGCGGGGCTATCGCGGCGGGTATTTGCCTACCCAGCGCCGGGAAATTGAGCGGGGCCTGCGGGCGGGCGCCATTGACGCGGTGGTATCCACCAACGCGCTGGAACTGGGCATCGACATCGGCGCGCTGGATGCCTGCGTGCTGTGCGGTTATCCGGGTACCATCGCCAGCGCCTGGCAGCAGGCCGGACGCGCCGGACGGCGCAAGGGAACCAGCATCGTGTTCTTCATCGCCTCCTCCGCCGCCATTGACCAGTATATTGTCACGCACCCGGATTATTTTCTGCGCCAGAGTCCGGAAAACGCCCTGCTGAACCCGGATAACCTGTATATCCTGCTCAGCCATTTCAAATGCTCCGCCTATGAGCTTCCCTTTGAGGACGGGGATACCTTCGGCAATACCGCTGCCACGCCGGAGCTGCTGTCCTACCTGGAGGAGGAGCACATCCTCCGCCATGTGGACGGGCGCTACCACTGGATGGCCGAAGACTTCCCTGCATCGGAAATTTCCCTGCGTTCCGCCGCCAGCGAAAACTTCGTCATTATCGACGTGACCGACCCGGCCCATCATCGGGTCATCGGCGAAATGGATCGCTATACCGTACCCATGCTGCTGCACGAGAACGCCATTTATCTCCATGAAGCGCAGCAATACCAGGTGGAAAAGCTGGACTTTGACGCCTGCAAAGCCTTTATCCGTCAGGTGGACGTGGGCTATTACACCGACGCCAACCTGAACATCAGTCTGAGCCTGCTGGATGTGGAGGACACGCAGCCGCTGCGCGAAGGCGCGGAACGCGCCCTGGGGGAGGTCAAAGTAACCACCCTGGTGACCATGTTCAAGAAAATCCGCTTTGATACCCATGAAACCCTGGGGTTCGGCCATGTGCGGCTGCCGGAAACGGACATGCACACCACCGCCATGTGGTGGACGCTTCCCGACAGCCTGTGCAACCGTTTTGAAAACGATACCCTGAAAAACGGCATGATGGCCGTGGCCAACCTGCTGCGCATTGTGGCCCCGCTGTACCTTATGTGCGCGCCCCAGGACGTGGCGGTGGTCTATCAGGTCAAGTGCCCCTTCACCGACCGGCCTACCATCATCCTCTACGACAACTGCCCCGGCGGCGTAGGTTTGGCCGCCAAGGCTTACGGCATGCAGAACCTGCTGCTGGAAAAGGCGCTGCAGATCGTGATGGATTGTCCCTGCCCCCAGGGCTGTCCCTCCTGCGCCGGTCCGGTGGGCGAGATCGGCACGGATGGGAAAGCCACCGCCAAGGCGCTGCTGAAGGAGATGATCGCATGCCCCTGAGCCTACGGGATAAGCTTCGGTCCGTGGACGCTCCCCGCAAGCCTGCCGCGCCCGTCAAGGCGGCGCCCGTATTTCACGACTGCTGGCATGACAGCCGGGTACTACCGTTGGACTCGATTCCCGATGCGTGGGATCTGCCTATGGAAATGGTCCGGCTGATGGAACCCGGCGAATTACCCGCGCAGCTTACACCGGACAAAATTCTCTACCTGGACACGGAAACTACGGGCCTGAGCGGCGGCGCAGGTACGGTAGCGTTTCTGGTAGGTGTGGGATACCTGATCGAAGAAGGATTCCTGGTGCATCAATACCTGATGCGGGATTACCCCGAGGAGCGTTACCTGCTGGAAAACCTGGCAGGACTGCTGCCCCAGTTTGACGCTCTGTGTACCTTCAACGGCAAGAGCTTTGACCTGCCGCTGCTGCAAACCCGCCTGCGGATGAACCGCATGAATGCTGCCTGCCTGGACAAGCCGCACATCGACCTGTTGCATTTGGCCCGACGTGTATGGAAGATGCGCCTGGGGCGTTGCAATTTGGGATATCTGGAGGAAATCATCTTCGGAGAAGCGCGGACGGACGACATACCTGGCAGTCAAGTGCCGGAGCGTTATTTCGCCTACCTGAAAAACGGAGACTTCAGCCAGTTGCTCCAGGTGCTGGACCATAACCGGCAGGACATTTTCTCCCTTTGCCGCCTGCTGACTCATATGGCGGCCATGTATGCCACCCCCGAGCAGCAGCCTTACGAGCAGGACGTGCTTTCCATGGGCATCGCGCTGGAAAAAAACTGCCATCTGGAGCAGGCCCGCCGCTGCTACCGGTTGGCCGCCCGCGGCCTGACCCGCGCCAGCAGCTATCGCCGCCTGGCGCACAGCTACCGCCGCGCCGGTGAAGGCACCGAAGCCTGCGCCCTTTGGCGGGAAATGATCCGCCTGGGCGAGGGCTGGGTTGAACCCTATGTGGAGCTGGCCAAGTATTACGAGCATACCGCCCGGGACATTGACGCCGCCCTGGAAATCACCAGGCAAGCGCTTTGCCGGGTAGCTGAGCCTTCCCTGCGGCCACCTCAGGCTGTACAAGACACAAAAAATGCGCTACAATATCGATATGCGCGACTGAAACGCAAGCAGGAAAAGCAAGCCACGCTTTTCAATCCAATGGAAGACAGGAGATGTTGACATGGGCTCCTTTATGGCAAATTTCAAAGGACAAAAAGCCGCCCGGCTGCAAAGCAAGGGCCAGGAAGACGAAGCTCGCAAGCTCTATGCGGAAGCCTACGCCGCCGGCATGAATGAACCGCGGCTGCTTCTGGCATACTCCGTGCTGCTCATTCGGGCCTATGAATTTGAAGCGGCCAAA
Organism: uncultured Clostridia bacterium; assembly: GCA_944364075.1. Classification (GTDB taxonomy): domain Bacteria; phylum Bacillota; class Clostridia; order Christensenellales; family Aristaeellaceae; genus Egerieenecus. Next base: position 328 of record CALVVZ010000171.1, on the reverse strand, counting down.
GAGCTGCTGGTCAAAACGCAGAAGGCACCGGGCATCAACGCCGAACAAAAAAGCCAGCTCTTCATGAACTACGCCGTGTGCTGTTTCAAGCTCGGAGACATCGAACGGGGGATCGACCTGCTGGAGAAACAACACCTCCGCCAGCCTACGGGGCTGATCTACGGCACCCTGGGTTGCCTGTACGTGGAAGCAGGCATGACGGAAAAGGCGTTGAGCTACAATCAGGAGGCTTTGGAGTACGACGACGAAGACCCCATCTGCCTGGACAACATGGGCCAGACCTATTACCGTCTGGTGGGTGACAAAGCCAAGGCCAAGGAATACTTTG
>CALVVZ010000170.1 GCA_944364075.1 uncultured Clostridia bacterium | reverse complement strand
GTAGGGGAAATCACCCAGTACGTGGGCGCCACTACCCAGCTGTTTGCAGGCGTCACCGGATTGCTGCGGGACTTGGGCGAGGTGCGCAGCAACGCGGATTTTCTGGGGACCTGCTTCACCTTCCTGGACCTGCCCAACGCCATGTACCAGGGCAGCCTGACCACGGAGAAACGGGCGGACCGCCAGTACCTGGTGGAGTTTCGGGACGTGTCCTTCCGCTATCCGGGGAGCGAAAGCTGGGCGCTGCGCCATGTGAACATACAATTTCGCGTGGGAAGCCGTCTGGCGGTGGTGGGGGTGAACGGCAGCGGCAAAACCACCTTCATCAAGCTCCTGTGCCGCCTGTACGATCCCACGGAGGGGGAGATTCTCCTCAACGGCATCGACATTCGCAAGTACCGCTATGAGGATTATTTGCATCTGTTCTCCGTGGTGTTTCAGGATTTCAAGCTCTTGGCGCTGCCCCTGGGGGAAAACGTGGCCGGCGCCGCCGGTTATGACCGCGCCCTGGCCCGGCGCTGCCTGGAGGACGCGGGTTTCGGGGAACGGCTGGCCGCCATGCCCCAGGGCCTGGATACCTCCCTGTACCGGGAACTGGACCCCCAGGGCGTGGAAATCTCCGGGGGCGAGGCGCAGAAAATCGCCATTGCCCGGGCGCTGTACAAGAATGCGCCCTTCATCGTCCTGGACGAACCCACCGCGGCCCTGGACCCTATGGCCGAGGCGGAAATCTACGGCAAGTTTGACGCCATTGCCGGAGACAAGACAGCCATTTACATCAGTCACCGGTTGTCCTCGTGCAAGTTCTGCGACGAAATCGCCGTGTTTGACCATGGCCGGATTGTGCAGCAGGGCGCCCACGAAAAGCTCCTGGCCGATGCGGAGGGCCTCTATAGCGCCCTGTGGCACGCGCAGGCGCAATACTATACCGCATAAGGAAAGCCGCCGCGGGAAGCCTTTCGCCCGCGGCGGCCTTGTATGTCCGCACAGAAAGCAGGAAGGGTCAACCCTCCTGATGCGCCATGCGGCTGATCTCCATGATGCGCTCCAGCAGCTGACGGCTGCTAATTTTGCCGGCCAGGAACTGCTCCCAGGCGGCGGCGCTGCCGTCCACATATACATCCGTTTCCAACCAAACCGCCTGCGTCGCCGCCACCGATGCCGCATGCTCCGCAATCTGCGCCTCCGTCACCGCGTAGATAAAAGGCTCATAGGCAGCAATAGCTTTGCTATAAAAATCAATCCAATACTGTGCCTGCTCAAGCTCCGCGCCTGACAAGTTCTGGGCTTTGTATTCCATTTGCTCAAGATACATCTGGTTGCTTGTATAAAAATACATGTATTCCGACGAAGTTACCAGCTTCGTACCGCTTAAGACATTGGCAGCCTGCGCTTCTGGGAGGTTTTCCAGGAAATAGCGCAGGTAACGCATCGCTTCTTCCTGATGCTCGCTGTACGGATTGATCACCAGCGCATAGCCGGCGTAAATCGCCATGGGTGCTTCTCCCTCCCACAGGGACAGCTCCAGAGGATGCAGATGAGTCCAGTAACGGTAAGGCCCCTCCTCTATGCGGGAAGAAGGTAGCGCCGAAAGGTTCATGCTGAACAGATATGCGCCGTCATACAACTCCTCTGGTATGTCATCGTAATTGTATTCCCCTTCAAAAACCCCGATGGACGGCGGCGTTACCCGGTCCGAAACCTCCCGGCCCAGGGCGGTGGCTTCGTCAAACAGCGCAGCCAGGGTATCCAGCTGGGCTTCGGCTGTTTCCGGCTTGCTCTGGGCCAGGGCCAGGACATCCCGCAGCAGCATGGTCTTAATCTTCCCCAGGGCAAGCCCCACGCGGGTATCGAACAGGCTGATTTCCAGCGCCTCCGCCGCGTCGCCATATTGGCTGTCCCACTGGCGGATGAAGTCCAACAGTTCCCCATAGGTCCGGGGCAGGGCTGCCCGGTCGATGCCCAGCGCTTCCGCCGCCGTGCTGCTGTAGTTCAGCGTATTGTTCCGGCGCACTGCCATGGGAACCATCGCCAGCTGCCCCTGGCCGTCCACCACTTCCTCCGTGATGTAGGCGTAGGCCGACGCAAGAAAGGCTTCCGTTTCCTCGCCGGTCACCGGCACATAGTAGCCTTTTTCCATGACGGTCCGGGTAAAGGTGCCCATGGGCACACCGAAAATATCAATCTGGGAGGTGCGCGAGGAAACCGCCGCGCTGAGCATATCCGCCGCGGAGCGGGCAGAAGACAGCACGGAGACAAACTCATACGCCAGCTGAATGTCGGGATTCTCCTGCTCAAAGGCAAAGGCATCCACATTCCCGCCATCCAGGTACAGACGCAGGGTTGTAATCTCCATGGGCTGGGTGGGGTCAATGACCGCGGCTTCATGATCCTGCAAAAGCAGCACCTGACCGGAGGACAGCAGCGCCGCTTCATAGGTATAGCTGCTGATGCGGTACACGGGCCGGGCAGCGCTTCCGCTTTCCGCGGCGTAGAGGGTGCGGCTGCTCACATACAGGAAACGTCCCTGCGCCGGATCGTAACCCATGATCTCCGCATCCTCAGGCAGCAGCAGCCAGGAGTACGCTTCATAGAGGGGACGGAAGGCGTCGCTTGCCGCGGTGTATACCCAGTAGCTCCAGACGTTGTCCGGGTTTCTTGTGCCGTACAGCACTTCGCCCTCGCCCAGGGACAGCAGCACATCCCCCCAGATTTCGCCGGTGGAAAGCCCGTCCAGGGGAAGCTCCCGGCGTTGGCCGGTCTCCAGGGCATAGGCGTACAGGTTCCGCTGCACGACACCGCTGTTATCCAGGGCGCTCATGCTCACCAGTGCATACAACTGTCCGCCGGAAAGCGCCGCCTGGAAAACAAAGGGATCACCCCGCGTGCCGTTGTCCGGCAGCGGGTCGCAGAAACAGAGCGCCTGCGCTTGCCCAGGGTTCTCCTGCATATCCAGCCGGTACAGCACATAATTGTCCAGCAGATACAGCGCTTGTCCGTCGGAAAGCAGCTTGCCTCCGCTGTAGACGATCTGTTCCCGGCCATAGGAAAGCAGGGCCTTTTCCAGCGCATCCAGCTGGGCCTGCGTGTCTTCAGCATCCAGTTGGACCGGATAGACCTGCTGGGGCGTGCCGCTGAGATACAGCGCTTTTGCCCCAGGGGAATAGGCCGCCGCCTGGTCTCCCCAGGCAACGACGCTAGTCAACGGAATGGGATACCCCAGTTCGTCCGTGGGGTAAACAAAGAACTCCTCTCCTTGCGCGGACCATGCATACGCCAGGACAAGCAACAGTGCGATGAGGATCAGGCAACAGCGCTTCATGGGATCGCTCCTTTCGGGATATGCAGGGGCAAGGCCGGGCCAGGCCAGCCGCACGGAAATGATACATTGCTTTTTGACTTTGAGTACAGTTGGTAGGTACAGTGTATCATACTCTTTTTCCATGCGCAAGCGCCTATGCCGAAACCAGACATGGCACTATGCCGAAACCAGACATGGCCCGGTGGATAGCAACCATTCGGCTCCTTTGGCAAGCCGAAATTCCCAAAAGAGAGGATGCTTGGGCTTCTTTTTTGAACTCCTGGCGCACGCCGCACCTTTGCGCTGCGCAGGCATATCCTGCTGGTGAAGGCGAGGCGCGCAATCGGCCTTGCCCGGGAAGGAAGTGTGACATGTCCGGCCTTTCAAAAGTGGAGGTGCAGGGCGTAACGAAGGCATTCGGGGACGTCGAAGGGACGGTTCCCGCCCTGGAGCGGATCAGCTTTCAGGTGCCTGCGGGCGGCTTTACATCCTTGCTGGGTCCCAGCGGGTGCGGGAAATCCACCCTGTTCAACATCATTGCCGGACTGATGCGCCCCGACCGCGGCGACGTGCTGCTGGACGGCCGCTCGGTCATCGGCAAACCCGGCCAGGTAGGCTACATGCTGCAAAAGGATCTGCTGCTGCCCTGGCGCAGCATTCAGGACAATATTATACTGGGGGCGCGGTTGCGCCACGTTCCCGTCAAGGACGCCCTGACGCAGGCTCGGGCGCTCATGGAACGCTATGGCCTCAAGGGCTTTGAGAAGCGCAAACCCCATGAGCTTTCCGGTGGCATGCGCCAGCGGGCGGCGCTGCTGCGGACTTTGCTCACGGAACGGGAAGTGCTGCTGCTGGACGAACCCTTCGGCGCGCTGGACGCGCTGACCAGGCTCCAGCTTCAACTGGGTCTCACCGACGTATGGCAGACCTTCCGTAAAACCATTCTGCTGGTAACCCATGACGTGGAGGAAGCCATCTTTCTCTCGGATGAAATTTTGGTGCTCAGCCGGAGGCCGGGCCGCGTACGCAGGCAGCTTACCGTTCCGCTGCCCCGTCCCCGCACCGTGGATATGCTGGCTTCCCCTGAGGTCATGGGTCTGAAAAAAGAGCTGTTGGAGCTGCTGCTCAAGGAGGAGGGATCGGCCAATGAAAGCAACGGGTGAAACCCCGTCCGGGGTGCTGGACCGGCGCGTGCGGCGTTCTCCGGCGGTGCAGCTGTGGCGCTGGGGTATTCTGCTGGGATTGTTGATTCTGTGGGAGGCGGGCGCGCGGCTGGGCTGGATTGACGGCTTTTACTTTTCCAGCCCCGCGCAAATTCTTCAGACTGCCGTGGTCAAGTGGCAGCAAGGCAACCTGTGGGCAGACATCGTTTATACGGGGGCGTCCACGCTGCTGGGGTTTGTGCTGGGCACGGTGGCAGGATCGGCCGTAGGGCTGGTATTTTGGTTTTCCCGGCGGGTGGCGCTGGTTTCCGAGCCTTATCTCATTGTGCTCAACGCTTTGCCCAAGCTGGCGCTGGCTCCGGTGCTGGTGATTCTCTTCGGCATCGGTTTTCCTTCCAAGGTGGTCCTGGCCTTTCTGATGACGGTGGTCACGGCGGCCATTTCCGCCTACGGCGGAGTGCGCAGCGTGGACCCGGCGCTGGAAACGCTGATGTTTTCCCTAGGCGCAGGGCGGCTGCGGGTGTTTTCCCATGTGGTGGTGCCCTCCGCCATGCCGTGGATTATTTCCGGCCTGCGGGTGAACATTGCCCTGAGCATGGCCGGCGCCATCGTGGGGGAATTCATTGCATCAGATCGGGGACTGGGGCGTATGATCGTCTATGCCGGAACCACCTTTGATCTCAAGCTGGTCTGGGTGGGCGTGGTGGTGCTGTCGCTGCTGTCCATCGTCATGTACGGAAGCGTGGTACTGCTGGAAAAAGCTCTGGGCAAGCGATGGTCTGCGCAACGCACCTGAGCGTGCCGGAATTCAAACAAGGGAGGTTTACCCCATGAACATCAAGCGTATCCTCTGCCTTTGCCTGGCGCTGGGGCTGGCGCTGGGCGCCGGGACTGCTTCCGCCCAGGAAATGAAGAAGCTCACCGTCTCTGAACCCGTGCATATGATCGGTTACCTTCCCCTGTATGCAGCCATCCATGAAGGCTACTTTGCGCAGGAAGGGCTGGAAGTAACCGTGGTGCAGGCCACCGGCGGCGCCCATGTGACCGCCGTGGTCAGCGGCGACGCCTTTGCGGTTATCGGCGGCGTGGATTCCAACTGCCTGGCCAACCAGGGAAACAGCGATCCGGTGGTGGGCATTGTCAACTGCGTTAACCGCGCCAACGTGTACCTGTTTGCCCGCAAGGGCCTTGCACCCGCATCGGACAGCGACGAGGACATGGCCGCCTTCCTCAAGGGCAAGACCATTATTGCCGGGCGGTACGGCGGCAGTCCCAACCTGCTGACCCGCTATCTGCTGCAAAACATCGGCCTGGACCCGGATAAGGACGTAACGCTGCTGGAAAACGCGGACGCCTCCACGGTGACTTCCATGCTCCAGTATGGTCAGGGAGACATTGGCAACGGCGGCGAACCGCAGATCAGCGAAGGCGTAACCGCGGGCATCTGGGAGGAACCCTTCGTGAAGTTCCCGGATCTGGGGGACTACTCCTACTCGGTGATCGGCGTGCGGCGTTCCACCATTGAAAACGACCCGGAAACCTGCACGGCCTTTGTGCGTGCAATGATGAAGGCGCTCATGGCCGTCCAGGCAGACCATGAAATGGCCGCCCGAGTGCTGGAAACGGAGTTCTCCACCCTCACGCCCGAAGGCCGGGAAGCTGCCCTGAACCGCGCCCTGGAGGATCAGCTCTGGAGCGTGGACGGCTGGATCAGCCGCCAGGCGGTAACGACCAACATGGACGTGCTGGAAAACAGCGGTATCTTCCAGGGCGAATGGAGCTATGAGGAGCTTGTGGACATGCGCTTTGTGAAGCAGCTGGCGCCCGAATTGGGCATAACGTTGCCCGAAGAAGCGGCGGACTGAAAACACCACCTTGCGCGCGACGCGGCTGCTTTACAAAAAAAGCGGCGGACTGCATCCGCCTCAGACTGTCAAAAAACCCCGGGGAGGCGTCGGAGGGGCCGAAGCCCCTTCGACTTTCATTCGTATCCGCCGGCTCTGCCGG
>CALVVZ010000169.1 GCA_944364075.1 uncultured Clostridia bacterium | reverse complement strand
GTGCGTCACCACCAGGGCCCTCGCCCCAGCGTCCCGGGCCAGCTCCCCGCACAGCGCGGCGGACAGGTGGGGCTTTTGCTCCCCCCAGGCCGCCCGGGGAAACAGCCCGTCCGCCAGCAGCAGGTCCGCGCCCTGCGCCAGGCGGGGCAGGTCCGCGGTGGTATTGGTGTCCCCGGTGCAGGCCAGGCACTTGCCCTCGGCCCGCAGGCGGTACATCAGCGCAGGCACGGGATGCCGCGCCTCCAGTACCTCCACCGCCGCCGCGCCCAGGGTCAGGGCGTCGCCGGGGCGCAGGGGGTGCAGCGCCAGCAGCGGACAGCGGGACGCCTCCTGCCACACGGGGGAGGAAGGGTCCTCCGGGCCGTAGACGGGCAGGGGCCGCCAGGCGTCCCCCAGGCGCTGGGCCACGCTGCCCAGGCGGTAGATCAGCGGCAGCAGATCGCTGCAATGATCCCCGTGCCAGTGGCTGAACAGCAGCGCCGTCAGCTCCTCCGGGGGCATGCGGCCGGTGAGCCGGGCCAGCGTCCCCGTGCCCAGGTCCAGCTGGATGGCCGTGCCCTCCGCCTCCACCAGATAGCCGGAGCAGGCGCCCTCCGGCGCGGGATAGGGTCCATTGCAGCCAAGCACCGTCAGGCGCATGAAAGACCGCCTCCTTGCAATTTTATCATGTCCTTAGGGTAATCCACCGGCAAGGGCCTGTCAAGGGAAAGATTTCGTCCCCCGCAGGCCCGCAAACCTGCATGCCCGCTGTCTTTCCGGGGGAAGCTAAATTGACAACCCCGCGGCGGTGTTGTACAATAGGCAGGAAATTTTGACAAGAAACGGGGAGGCGTCCATATGGGCATTATTCCTTCGCGAAACCTGGAAGCGCAGCGCCGGGAAGAAAACGGCGTGGTCTATTTCGACCGCGGCACCCTGGAAGGGAAGAACGGGCGGAAATACGACCGCTTTGCCATACAGACCCATTTCGTGCAGCGGGGGGAGGACCAGGCGGAGCTGGTGCGCAAGTATGTGCTGCCCATCTCCCGGCCCGGAGACGTGCTGTCCTTCGGGGCGAAGGTCATGGCCATGTGTACCAACAACGTCAAAACCCGGGACGAGGTAAAGCCCGGCTTCTGGGCCAACTTCCTGTGGCGCTTCGCGGGCATCAACCACACCGGCGTGGGCATGCACGAGCCTTACAAGCTGCAGCTGGTCATCGACATGTGCGGGCTGCCCCGGGTGCTGCTGGCGGCCTTCCTTTCCGCGGTAACCAAGCCCTTTGGCGTACACGGGGTGTTCTACAAGGTGTGCGGCCAGGGCGTGGGCGGCATCGACGGGTTCTACTTCCGCTCCAGCTTTGACGTATACAAGCAGATGGCGCTGATCAATCCCCCCAACCCCGTGGAGCTGTGCAACGCCCTGGAAAAGGAAACCGGCATCCCCGTGGTGCTCATGGACGCCAACGACATCGAGCAGAACCAGCTGGGCAAGTGCGACGACTTCCCCCTCACCGACGAGGAAATCCAGGACGCCATGCGGGACAACCCCTCCGGCCAGGGGGACGAGCTGACCCCCCTGATCCTCATCCGGCCCCTGTAAGGCCGTTTCTACCAATGCGAAAACGGAGGCCGCTGTGAAAACGACGCTGGGTTGCCTGCGCAAGGCGGACACCGATTTCCATCTCATTGAGCCGGGGGACCGGGTAGCCGTGGGCGTTTCCGGGGGCAAGGATTCCCTGCTGCTCCTCCACGCCCTGAGCCTGTACCGCAAGTTCAGCCACAAGGACTTCACCCTCATGGCCTTTACGGTGTCCATGGGGCTGGAGCCCTTCGACCTCAGCGGCATCGCCCGCCGCTGCCGGGAGCTGGACATCCCCTATGTGGTGAAGGAAACGGAAATCGGCGACATTATTTTCAACAAGCGCAAGGAGAAAAATCCCTGCGCCCTGTGCGCCAAGATGCGCCGGGGTGCGCTCAACGATTTGTGCCGGGCATACGGCTGCAACAAGCTGGCCCTGGGCCACCACCGGGACGACGCCATCGAGACCCTGCTCATGAGCCTGTTCTACGAGGGGCGGTTCCACACCTTCCACCCCAAAACGTACCTGAGCCGCACGGGTATCACGGCCATCCGCCCCCTGTGCTACCTGCCCGAGTACCATGTTCGGCATATGGTGGAGGAGCTGGACCTGCCCGTGGTGAAGAGTCCCTGCCCCGCCAACGGGGAAACCAAACGCCAGGAAATGAAGGAGCTTATGCAGGCCCTGCGCAAGCGCTATCCCGACGCGCCGGACCGCTTCCTTCACGCCCTGCAAAGCGACAAGCAGTACGACCTGTGGCAGAAGGAATAACAGGCCGCGCATCCACCAAGGGCGCCGGAGGGCGCAAGGGAGTGCACCTACAGTGAACAACGCCTTTTCACGCGGGATACGGCACGGCATCCCCATCGCGCTGGGATACCTGTCCGTATCCTTTACCTTTGGCATGAAAGCCGTGGGGGACGGCATGACGCCTTTGCAGGCGCTGCTGATCTCCGCCACCAACCTGACCAGCGCCGGGCAGTTCGCCGGCCTGCCGCTGATGACCGGGGGCGCGTCCCTGATGGAAATGGCGCTGACCCAGCTGGTCATCAACCTGCGCTACGCGCTGATGAGCCTGAGCCTGGGCCAGCGGCTGGACGGCACCATGAACACCCTCTCCCGGCTGCTGTTCAGCTTTGCCAATACCGACGAAATCTTCGCCGTGGCCTCCAGCCAGCCGGAAAAGGTGGGGCGGAGCTACCTGTTCGGGCTGATCCTGACCCCGTACTTCGGCTGGACGGTAGGTACGCTGCTGGGCGCGGTGGCGGGCACGCTGCTGCCGGAATTCTTCCGCAGCGCCCTGGGCATCGCCATTTACGGCATGTTCCTGGCCATCATCCTGCCCCCGGCCAAGCGGGAAAAGCCCGTGCGCCTGGTGGTGCTGCTGGCGGTGGCCCTGAGCCTGTGCCTGCGGTATATTCCCCTGTTCAGCGGCGTTTCCAGCGGCTTTGCGGTCATCCTGTGCGCGGTGACCGCCTCGGCGACCGGGGCGCTGCTGCACCCGGTAAAGGAGGCGCATGCCCCGTGAGCGCGGAAACCTTTTACCCGTACCTGCTGGTCATGGCCGGGGTGACCTATCTGATCCGCATGCTGCCGCTGACGGTGTTCCGCCGGGAGATCCGCAGCCCCTTCCTGCGCTCCTTCCTGTACTATGTGCCCTACGCGGTGCTGGGCGCCATGACCGTGCCGGACATCTTCTACGCCACGGGCAACCTGTGGACGGCCCTGGCGGGGCTGGCGGTGGCGGTGGCCCTGGCCTGGAAGGAGAAAAGCCTGCTGACGGTGGCCGTATTCGCCTGCGCGGCGGTGGCGGCGGCGCAGCTAGCGCTCTCCCTGCTGGGCTGACCGGCTCCCTGACGGAATAAAAGCGCGGGAAGCCTACGCCACCAGGGAAATGCCCGGCATACGGCATGAAGGGCCGTTGTTCGCTTTTCAGGCGCATGGAACCGTGCTATAATGTAGCAACCTATCCCATGGACCGGGAACAAGCCTCCGGGCCATGGAACATCAGCGCGGCGCAGGGAGGTGTCCACCCATGAATCGTTTTGTACTCAAGGCCCCCTACAGCCCCAGCGGGGATCAGCCCCAGGCCATCGAAGCCCTGGCCCGAGGCTTTGCGCAGGGGCTGCAAAGCCAGGTGCTGCTGGGCGTTACCGGCTCGGGCAAAACCTTCACCATGGCCTCGGTCATCGAGCGGGTGCAGCGGCCCACCCTGGTCATCGCCCACAACAAGACCCTGGCGGCCCAGCTGTGCAGCGAGTTTCGCGCCTTCTTCCCGGACAGCCGGGTGGAATACTTCGTCAGCTATTACGATTATTACCAGCCCGAGGCGTACATCGCCTCCTCGGATACCTATATCGAGAAGGACGCCTCCATCAACGATGAAATCGACCGCCTGCGCCACAGCGCCACCGCCGCCCTGCGGGAGCGCCGGGACGTGATCATCGTGGCCTCGGTGAGCTGCATCTATTCCATGGGCGACCCCAGCGAGTACGAGGGGCAGATGATCTCCCTGCGCCCGGGCATGACCATGGACCGGGACGCCCTGCTGCGCAAGCTCATCGAGATTCAGTACGAGCGCAACGACCTGGATTTCGTTCGCGGCACCTTCCGCGTGCGGGGGGATACGGTGGAGATCATCCCCGCCGGGGAATACGAGCACGCCCTGCGGGTGGAATTCTTCGGGGACGAGATCGACCGCATTTCGGAAATCGAGGTGGTCAGCGGCCATGTGCTGGCCACCCTGGAGCACGCGGCGGTATTCCCCGCTACCCACTACGCCACCGACCACAGCCACATGGAGGAAAACATCGCCGTCATCGAGCGCGACCTGAAGGAGCGGGTGGCCCAGTTCGAAAAGGAGGGCAAGCTGCTGGAGGCCCAGCGCATTGCCCAGCGCACCAATTATGACATCGAAATGATGCGTGAGATCGGCTACTGCCAGGGCATCGAGAATTACAGCCGCTACTTTGACGGCCGCCAGCCGGGGGACGCGCCCTATTCCCTGCTGGACTATTTCCCCAAGGATTTCATCTGCTTCATTGACGAGAGCCACGTCACCGTCCCGCAGATACGCGCCATGTACAACGGCGACCGCGCCCGGAAGGATACCCTGGTGGAGTACGGCTTCCGCCTGCCCTCCGCCTACGACAACCGGCCGCTGCTCTTCAGCGAGTTTGAGCAGCGCATCCATCAAACGGTGTACGTCTCCGCCACCCCCGGCCCCTACGAGAGCGCCAGGGCCGAGCAGGTGGTGGAGCAGATCATCCGCCCCACGGGGCTGCTGGACCCCAGGATCATCGTGCGCAAGGCCACGGGCCAGGTGGATGACCTGGTGGGCGAGATTCGCCAGGTGACCGCCCGCAACGAGCGGGTGCTGGTCACCACGCTGACCAAGCGCATGGCCGAGAGCCTCACGGACTACCTCAAGGAAATGGAGATTCGCGTGCGCTACCTGCACAGCGACATCCAGACCATCGAGCGCATGGAGCTGATCCGCGACCTGCGCCTGGGGGAATACGACGTGCTGGTGGGCATCAACCTGCTGCGGGAAGGCCTGGACCTGCCGGAGGTGGCCCTGGTGGCCATCCTGGACGCAGACAAGGAAGGCTTTTTGCGCAGCGAAACCAGCCTGGTGCAAACCATCGGCCGGGCGGCCCGCAACGCCGACGGCCGGGTCATCATGTACGGGGACGTGATGACCGAAAGCATGATGAAAGCCATCGGCGAAACCAACCGCCGCCGCGCCCTGCAGGAGGCCTACAACCAGGCCCACGGCATCACCCCGGAAACCGTGCGCAACGCCGTGCGGGAGGTGCTGGAGATCACCAAGAAGGTCTCCGAAGCCGCCCCCGCCGCCCTCAACGAGGACGAGCGCGCCGCCCTCATGCGCCAGGTGGAGGAGGAAATGCTTTCCGCCGCCAAGAACCTGGAATTTGAGCAGGCCGCCAAGCTCCGCGACCAGCTGCTGGCCCTGCGGGGGGAAAAGGCCCCCGTGAACGACGTGCAGCAGCGCCGCAAGCGGAGCCGCCGCCGCTAACGGTCCTCATACTGTACGAAAGCGAAGTGATTTCCATGGTGCCTTACCATCTGCCCCTGGACGCGCAGCATGCCGCCATGCCCTGGGATGCCATCGACACGGTGGTTTTCGACGTGGGCAACGTGCTGGTTGCCTTTGACCCCCGGCGCATTCTGGAGGAAGCGTTCCCCGGCGCGCCGCAGAAGCACGCCGTGCTCCTGGACAAGGTGTTTCATTCCCCCTGCTGGATTATGCTGGACCGGGGCACCCTGTCCCTGGACGAGGCCGCGGACGCTATGGCGGGCCTGGACAAGTCCCTGCGGCCGGACATCCGCTATCTGCTGGACGACTGGGCCGACCTCAAGGACCCCATCCCCGAAGGCGTGGAAACCCTGCGCCTGTGCAAGGCCCGGGGCAAGCGCTGCCTGATTCTGTCCAACTACCGGGCGGAGAGCTTCCGCCAGATTGAGGAAAAGTTCGACTTCTTCCGCCTGACCGACGGCATGGTGATTTCCTCCCGGGTGCATCTGCTGAAGCCCTCGGCGGAAATCTACCACTACCTGCTGGACCATTTCCACCTGGACGGCAACCGCACCCTGTTCATCGACGACGCCCCCGCCAACATCGAGGGGGCGCTGCGCTGCGGCATCCAGGGCCTATGCTTCAACGCGCCGGGAAAGCTGAAGCGGTTTTTCGGCTTTTGAGGCATCACCGCCACCGGCGGTTATGCCTCAGATTGTTGAAAAAGGCACGTTTTTTCATAGGGCCGCAAGAAAAATGAAGCTTCAGGCTTCCAAACTTGCAAGTATTCCATAGCGTTTGAGGCCCGAAGGTTTCCAAAGGGCGATCGGAAAGCCCTTTGGTCGCGCCCACAGGCGCGAAACCTTTTGTAGCTGCAAGCATCCATACAAAACTTGCAAAAACGATAAGGCAAATTACTTT
>CALVVZ010000168.1 GCA_944364075.1 uncultured Clostridia bacterium | reverse complement strand
TGGCGCGCCTGAAGGGATTCGAACCCCTGACCCACGGCTTAGAAGGCCGTTGCTCTATCCAACTGAGCTACAGGCGCAAGCCGCTCATCAGGGCCCTTCCAGGGCTTTGCGCTGCCGGGCCGGTACGTATCCAGCCGCATTGCCTCGCTGACGAGATCAAAGTATAGCAGAACTTTCCTTTCCTGTCAAGCGTTTTTTCGGGCGATTTTGCACTTTTCTTTTTCGCGCCTTTCCTGATGCACTGTCCGCCGCCACATTCTCCATGAACAAGCCTGACGCGCAGGCTGAACGTAGCCTGCGCGCCGGGCCGTTGGCGGCCATGGAAGCGTTTCGCTCAGGCAGAGCGCTGTTCCATGGCCAGTTTGTCGGCGATCATGGCGATAAACTCACCGTTGGTGGGCTTGTCTTCCTTGGACGCAACTTTACAACCGAAGGCGCGGTTCAGCGTATCGATGCGGCCTCGGCTCCACGCCACCTCAATGGCATGGCGTATGGCCCGCTCCACCTTGCTAGCAGTGGTATTAAAGCGCCTGCCGATGCCCGGATACAGCTCCTTGGTGATCCGGTTGATGATATCCGGCGTTTCGATCACCATTTTTACCGCTTCCCGTAGGAACTGATAGCCCTTGATATGCGCTGGAATACCGATGGTCAGGAACAGGCTGGAGAGCTTCTCATCCAGGGATTGGCTGCGCTGCAACGCGCCCAGGTGCACGATCTCCTGCTGGTTTCCCGTATGCCCGGCAACCTCGCGAATCCGCGCTACCAACGTTTGTACCTCAAAGGGCTTGACCATGTAGTACTTCGCGCCAAGCTCCACCGCCCGCATGACGAAATCGTCCCGGCCCAACGCCGTGGTCACGATGATCTGCGGCGCGCTGTCCAACTGCTGACGGCGCATTTCCTCCATCAGGGTGTATCCGTCCATTTGCGGCATAATGATGTCCAGCACCATGACATCCACCGGGATTTTCCCCAGCGTTTCCAGTGCTTCCAGGCCATTGCTGCATTCGCCGGCGACCCGCATACCCTCCTGTTTGCTGATCTGCTCGCGGATGGCGCGGCGTATCTCCGCGTTGTCATCCACCAAAAGCACTCTCAGTTCCTCCAAGGTTTTCTCCACTCCTTCCAGACAATGCCGTATTGTACCGGTTTCACGCGGCTTCTTCTCCCGCATCCGGCAAGATTTCCAGGCGCTTCACGGCTGATCCGCATGCATTATAGCACATTCCGTTTTCTGGAAGGGAAATACCTGAAAAATAGATGGAATCTTCTATGTTCCGAAGCTTTCTGACAAATTCCGCCCCCGCCTGCGACAAAAAATCGCGGAAGGCGGCGTTCCTTCTAGAACAAGCGCCTTCCGCGCATGGTGTCACGGCTCGTAAAGCATGTCGATGGCCGTTACCGCATCGGTTTTGCTCACGAAATAAGTCAGGTTCCAGGTAGCGCCGATGGCAGTCTCTGTCTCATAACGGATTTCCTTGGTGCCGTCTTCCATGAGGTAGATCTTGCCCTTGCCCGTATCGTTGTCATACAGGCCGCGGTTGCCCGAGGGGCTTTCCACCTGTCCCATATCCCGGAACTGGCCCACCACCTCTTCTTCGCTATCGCCAATGCCCGTTCCTCGCGGACCGGCAAACTGATCGGAGGTAAAGTACAGCTCCGTGAGCACCCAGCCGACACGCTCCAGCTTGCCCATGATCGCGTAGCCCCAGCTGTAGGTGATCTTTTCTCCCGGCGTTTCAAAGCCCTCCAGCGCCACTTCCTCGGTGCTTTCTCCGGCGCCGTACTTCTCTTGGAACGCTTCCTTGGTGGTCTCACCCAGGGCCAGGCCGTTGGCAGTATCCTCCGTGGAATAGGAGGTGAGCGGATAAGGGCCTGAGTTGATCTTGTAAAGAATCTCCAAGGCGTTGCTGGCCTTGCCATACCCGTTGACCGCCACCGCCCTCAGGGTCACCTTCCCGCCAGGCAACCAGAAGGGTTCGCCAGTGTAAACGGGCGAATCCGCGTCCGGGGTGGAGCCGTCGATGGTATAGTAAATGGTGATGTCCGTATCGTTTTTATTTTCCTCGCCCAGGCGCAGCCAAATGCGCTGGCGCTGCTCATACGTATTCGGCGCCAGAGAGCTGGTCGGCTTCTGGGGCGAAGGCATGATGACCTTGTATGTGCCTGTAAGCTCGTCGCTGACCAGGTCATCGCTGATGGCTACCGCCCGCAGGGACCAGCTGCCCTCGTCCAGGAAGATCGGCTCGGTGTATTTCGTGCCCCCGGCAGGCAGCTCCTCTTCAGAGTTCAGGCTATAATAAATATCGTATCCCTGGGGAGAGGTAAGGGCCAGATATTTCTTTTCCGAATAAACCCCTGCCGTCAGGTCCGCCACCGGCGTCTGGGGCAGCAGCTCCGAGCGCATGGTGCGGAAGCTGGTCTGCTCCGTTTTTTCATAGGCGACCTGCATCAGTTCCGCCGCCTCCGGGTCCCGGTCTTGGGCCTGAAGCAATCGAATCATGCTGCGGTACGCCTCCGGACGGTTGGGCACAATGTTGGTATAGATTTCCTCATAGAGTTCCATGGCCTCTTCGGCCATACCGTTGGCCTCATAGGCGCTGCCCAACAGCAGCAGACCGTCCACATTGATGTTTTCTTCTCCGTCCTGCTCCCGCGCCTTGAGAAAATCGGCGATCGCCCCGTCAATATCGCCCATGTCCAGTCTTTCCTCGCCCACCTCCCACAGGGCGGTTGAAGTGGACTGGTAGCCCATTCGCGCCATGATGCGCTGTCCAGCCGCCGTATGGGTCAGATAGAAGTATACGCCCACCAGCATCAGCAGCGCCAGGCATGCCATGGCAATAGCCATATGCGCCCAGTTGACCATATGCCGGCTGACCTTGTGTACGCTACCGCGCCGCTTGACCGCATGCGCGCCCACAGGCTGCACCCGGGCGGTCTTGCCTCCGTAGGTCCGTCTGCCCGGCCTGTCATAGCCACTTCTTTCCCCCGGCCCTGCCTGGTTTTCCTCGTAGGTGACAGGCGGACGCAATTCCGGAGATGCGCCGCCGCTCAGCGCGGAATCCACATACACCTTACCGGTATTCTCCGCCGTGGTCTGGGTATAGGCGCGGCTGGCACCGCTGCGCCGATGCATCTCACGCTTGGGCGCCTCCACCGGCGGCGCCGTCTGTTTCCGTCCTTGCCGGATGGCCCGCACACCGGTGTCCTGGCCATGTTTATCCAGCAGCGCGCCGCAGCTTGGGCACAGAATCTCCTCCGGTGTTACATAAGCGCCGCATCTTTGGCAAAGCATGGCGCAGCCTCCTTCCAAAAGCACGTCAGGGGAAGCGGGCCCGGGCGGCGCGCTTCCCTCCCTTGGTTTACCTGTAATCCGGTCGCGTGGGCCGGTTGTTCACCGTCTGCCCGTTAATCACCAGGGCAAAGGAACAGCCCAGAAAAGCCGCCGCTTCCTCGCACATGATGATCCGCGGCGTATAGATCTGGGTGTATTCCAGCACCGAAGAGGATTGGTCCATCACCAGCTCGTGGCGAATGACCCGTTCCTTGCGGTCCACGGTAACGCTGTTTTCCGAAATGGAAAAATTCACCCGGTCATGGATGTCGTTGGGATCGGGTTTTCCGTTGCGGACCCGCGTCTTGTGCGCATCGCTCTTGTCGCCGATGGCCAGGGCGGCGCTCACCGCGCTGGAAATGGTACCGCTCTGCTCCTCATGGTTCCCCACGGCAGTGATGATCTCCATGACGTCGTTCATTTCCATGCCCGCGTCCTTCAAAATGGGCAGGAGCATAATGGCGCCGTTCGGTCCATGCTGATGGCGGTTCACGGAATTGCCCACGTCATGTACCCAGCCGGCGATGGCCGCCAGCTCCACCTCCCGGGGCGAATAGCCCAGAGCCTTGAGGATGCCGGAGGCCGTCCGGCTCACATAGCTCACATGCCGCGGGCCATGATCCGTGTAGCCCAGCGCCTCCAGATAGCGGTTGCCCACGCGGATCATGGCCTTGATATCCTCATTCTGCTTGATATCCTGTAAGGTGATCAATCCTTGCCTCCTTGGTACATTTTACTGCATACCCTGCAGCGCCGCATAATCGGGGTCGTCCTCGTCAAACTCCCGCTCGGGCGCTACGCCGCCCAGCTCTTCAATGGCATTGCGCAGCTCGATAAAGTCCAGGTAGCGGACCCGGTCGTCCTGCGCCGCCTCCATGAGCGGTTCCAGGGCGCGCTGGTCTCCCAGCTTGCCCAGATAGCCTGCGAACAGCGCCCGCCGCTGGGGGTTCTCACGGAATAAACGCATGGCCAGCTGAAAAACCTGCTCGTTTCCCGGAAAATTGCTCAGCACATCCAGCAGGGCTTCCTTGCCCGCCTCATTGGCGTGGGGCAGTTCCTGGAGCATCTGGGGCAGAGCCTCCTTGCCCATGGCAGCCAGGCTTTCCAGGGCGTTGTCCCGCAGCTCATCCTTGG
The DNA here is from genome assembly GCA_944364075.1 of uncultured Clostridia bacterium. Lineage (GTDB taxonomy): Bacteria > Bacillota > Clostridia > Christensenellales > Aristaeellaceae > Egerieenecus. Next base: position 2,259 of record CALVVZ010000168.1, on the reverse strand, counting down.
GCGCGCGATCCAGCTGCCACTGGATATACAGCATCTTGGGGGCGGTGGACTCCATCTCCCGCAGGAGGCCCACGGCGGTCATCTTGGCCTCCTCGCAGGCTTCCGCATCCTTGAGCAGCGCGACCAGGCGCTTTTCGCAGGGTTTGCCCACCTGCTGGATCTGGTCCAGCAGCAGATCGGGAACGGGCACGCCCTTAGCACAGTACTCGTTGAACCAATCCACCAGCACCTTGGCGTCCTCGAACTGGGTGAAATACGCTCCGGGCGTCACCCCCTCCAGCCAGCTGGCCGGGGTATTCAAAAAGTTCATATAGACCCGGGGCATATCCGCTTCCATGGCGTTATAATTCTTGTATTCCTTGCTGTGTTCCTCCATCCAGCGGGAGGTATAATCGGCAAAGCGCTCGTCAAAGTTGATGCATTTCATGGTTCTTTGTCTCCTTCCGCCGCCGGCGGCGGCTCCATTTCCAGCTCCATTGCCCGAAGCGCGCGGCCAACCCGGCGCACGGATACCGGCAGCTGACGCAGCAGCCGGCGAATCTCTTCCTCCTGGCCGGTGTGATGCAGGTACAGCACCTCCATGGCCTTGATCCAGGTGTAAGCCGTCGCGCCCGTAGCGTGGCTGCGCTGGACAGGCGTCATGCGCCTCCACACGCCGGCGGCGAATTCCGCAATCTGCCTGCTCTGGCCATAGCGCCGGGTCTCCAGAAGCAGCAGGCGCAGAAACAGCTTCCACATGCCCCGCTGCGGCGCCTCCGTCCGCTGGCAGCTCACCAGCGTCAGCCGGCCGTCCGTCAGCAGGGGATACGGTCCTTCGTCTCCCAGCATGGCCAGCCTGCCCAGCGCCAGCTGCCGCACCTGGGGCAGCACGCCGGGCCGCACCAGCAGTTCCCGCAGGGTGCGCCGGGTTTGCTCGTCCGTTCCGTTTGCCAGCGCGGCCAGAATCGCCCGCTGGATCTCCGGGCTGGGCAGGGTCATGGCCCATAGGACCGTCATCCGCAAGCGGCTTCCCGGCACCAGCAGCTCCTGGATACCTGCGCCAGCGCCCAGCGCCTCCGCCAACTGGGTCAATTCCTGGCGCACAACGTCCTCGGGGGGATTCCCCGGGGGCGGCAGCGCCCGCCAGCGATCCACGGGATAGCGAAGCAGCCCCCATGCCCGTATATTTCCCGGGTCAATACGCAATATCCGTTCCCACAGCGCGTGGGCGCGCTCCCGCTCCCCGGTCTGCCAGCAGGCATCCGCCAGTCCGCTGAGCCGGCGGATGTTTCCATCCTCCCGCCGCAGGCGCGCCTCCAGGTAACGTTTCAAAAATGCCTGATCTCTCACCTGGCATGCGGTGTATTGTACCAATTCATCCGGGACCTGCGCCGGGCCTGTGCCAGGAAACTGACGCAGGATTCCCCGCGCCGCCCTTTTTTTCCCCAGGCGGAACCACAACAGGCAGATCAGACTCCAGGGCCGCGGATCCTCCGGGTCCTCCCGTCTGGCCGCCGCGGCATGGGACAGCGCCCGCTGCGGGTCGCCTGCCTCCATTTCCATGGCGGCCCAGGCCGTCTGCGGAACGCTGCGGCGATGCGCAATCCGTACTGCCCGGCGCATCCGCCTGCGCGCCAGGGGTATATCGCCCGCTTCCGCCGCGGACACCCCCCGGCGAATCAGCGGCATGAGGCGAAAGACTTCCTCGTCCGTTTCCTGATACATCCACTCGCCCAGCAGCTCCCTGGCGTTGTCCGCCTCCGGGTCCAGGCGCAGAACATGGTACAGCGCATCCACTGCCCCATCATGGTTGCCCAGGCCCCGGAGGCACAGCGCCAGCTGGTAATAGACCTCCGGGCACACCTCGTCCCCGGCGCACAGGCGGTACAGGATCTCCGCCGCCTGGGGCAGGTTGCCCATTTCACGCAGGATTTCCGCCAGCAACAGCCGGTCCTGCGGGGTGTCCCGCTGCTGCAGCGCCATGCGCATCAGCTCCACAGCCTCCACGCGCGCGCCGCGCCTGCGCTGCTCCTGCGCCCGCCTTTTCAGGTAGGGCGCAGACCGGGTAAAGGCGACAACCCGGCCCTGGGTTCCGCGCGATTCCGTCATCCGTCCTCCTACCCCGCCGCCGGGGATTTTTTCGATGCCGGCCGGGCCGGGAGCTCCGCCCCCTCCGGCCTTCGTATGTATGCGCTCCGGCCTTCCCCCATACCTCAGGGAAGGGAGGCCCGGGCCGGCAGCGCCCGGAGCTAGGCAGGGGCAAAGGCATAATGATGATGG
>CALVVZ010000167.1 GCA_944364075.1 uncultured Clostridia bacterium | reverse complement strand
GGAAAGAAAATCGCATACCGCCCGGTCCGTGCCTTCACGGTAGCCAATGAGCAGAAACTCATCAGGCATCTCCCCGGGGTGTTCGCTGAAATAATGGAACAGTCCCTTCATGACATGGTCGCAGCGTTCTTCTTCTGCGGCCCGCCAGGCGTCCCGATATACCTTTTCAAACATGAACTCCCGCAGGCCGTCCATGGCTGCCTGTACCCGATCGCTCATGTGCAGGCGGTCCCCTTCCCGGCTGTTGAATACGATGTCCCGGATCATGGTATCGATCCGTTCCCCGTGGCTGTGCCCCAGCACTTTCAGGCAATCCGCGGGCAGCTCGAAGGGACGGAGTACGCCGGCCCGCAGGGCATCGTCCAGGTCATGGTTCAGGTAGGCGATGCGGTCGGCGCGCCGCACGCAGTCCCCCTCCAGGGTCAGAGGAAGCTGCTTCCCACTGTGACACAGGATGCCATCCCGCACTTCCCGAGTCAGGTTCAGGCCTTCCCCGTTTTTTTCCAGTACTTCCACGACCCGCAAGGATTGCTCATTGTGCCGGAAGCCGCCCGGCATCAGTTCATCCAGGGTACGTTCGCCGATATGGCCAAAGGGTGTGTGGCCCAGGTCGTGCCCCAGGGCGATGGCCTCGGTAAGGTCCTCGTTCAACCGCAGAGACCGCGCGATGGTACGGGCTACTTGGGCGACTTCCAGGGTGTGGGTGAGCCGCGTACGGTAGTGATCGCCCTCCGGGGAAAGAAATACCTGAGTTTTGAACTTCAAGCGGCGGAATGCCTTGCAATGAATGATCCGGTCCCGGTCCCGCTGAAAGTCGGTACGCAGGGGACAAGGCTCCACCGGTTTGTTCCGGCCCAAGGAGCGCGCGGCTTTGCATGCCCGGGGAGAAAGCCGGGTCAATTCCTCCTGCTCCAGCTCTTCGCGGATGGTCATGGGCGCCGCCCCTTTCGTAACATGCGTTGGGAATACCATTGTTATACCACACGCGGACGCCGAATCCCTGCCGGAAAGACGGGCGGGGCCTGGGTTTTCTTTTGTATACGCATGAAAACAGGGGAGCCGCAAGCTTGCGGCTCCCCATGGGTGCGGAGGTACAGTGGAACGTGCTATTTTCGGGCGCGCTGACGTACATGCGCATAGGCCGCCTGGGCATAGGGCGCAGCGGCGAAGGTGGGCGTGACCTCCTGTTCATCGGCGGTGCTCATGGTTACCTGCCCCGGACGGTATCCCGGCAAGTAGAAGGTGACAAATTTGATGGCAAACAGGTCACAAACGGTATACTGTTGGCTTACATCGTCATAGAGCACTACGTAGCTGGTTCCCACTGCGTACAGCAGCCCCTGCCGGGTAACCATGGAACTGGTTCCGATGAGAAATTCAATGGTTACAAAAGCCCCGATGTTGTCCTGCAAAAGCTGTTGCAAGGATCCTTGAAAGGCCGCGTTGTCAAAGGATGGTTCCGCCGGAACCTGGATGCCGCTGGGCTCGCTCATGCAATTTGACCTCCTCCATAAAAGAGATTCTCGCAGCATCCCTATGCGGGCGGCAGGAGAAACAGAACCAGGCCGCGAAATTCTTTCCGACCCGCGCGATGGGTCTTATGCAGGAGAGCTAAGGATGCGATGAAATATGGAAGAACGTTTTTGCCCCAGAACCTGGATTGACATTGACTTGGATGCGCTCATTGCCAACTACCGCACGGCTTGCGGCATGACCCGGGCCACGGTAACCTGCGTGGTCAAGGCCAATGCCTACGGACATGGCGCTGTGCGTGTGGCCCAGGCTCTGCAGGCGGCAGGGTGCGAAAGCTTTGCCGTCAGCTGCGCCCGGGAGGGATTGGAGTTGCGCCGGGCAGGTATCCGGGGGGAAATCCTGGTGATGGGCCTGACAGAGGCGGCCATGCTACCGGCATGCATCCGGGAGAACCTGACGCTGACCTTCGGTACGCTGGCGGGTATGCGGGAGGCGGAGACTGCCGCGGCTGCGGCACGCCGTATACTGCTGGGGCAGCTGGCGGTGGATACTGGGTTTCACCGCTTGGGCTTTGACGTGACTGAGGCGGCGGCGGACGCTTTGGCGCAGGCGGCCCGGGGACTGCAATGGCTGCGGCTGACGGGCATGTTCTCCCACCTGGGGCTGATTACCCTGGAGCGGGATCGGATGCAGTTTGACGCGCTCATGCGGATGAAATCCATGCTGGAGGCGCGGGGGCTGACTTTTGCGGACGTTCACCTGTGCGACAGTATCGGCCTGGTACGCTACCCGGACTGGCATATGAGCCGGGTACGGGTGGGCGCGCTGCTCTTTGGCGTGCGCCCCTTCCATACGGAGCATATGCCCTTTGAGGATCAGGAGACCCTGACCTTCTGCACCACTGTGTCCCAGGTACGGGACGTGGCGGCAGGAGAAGTGGTGGGATACGGCGATGATCAGATTTTGGAGCGCCCTGCGCGCATTGCCACCCTTTGCGCCGGCTACGGCGACGGGTATCCCCGCTGCCTGTCCAACGGCAAGGGCAAGGTGCTCCTGCATGGGCAATGGGCGCCGGTGGTGGGACTGATCTGCATGGACCAGATGATGGTGGACGTAACCGGTATTCCGCAGGCGGCTCCCGGGGATACGGCCATTCTGCTGGGCGGCGGCGTTTCCTACGTCACATATGCGGATTGGTGCGATACCAACCGCAACGAATGCATTTCCATTCTCTCCCGGCGTCCGGTGCGGGTCTACCGGCAGGGCGGAAAAATCGTTACGGTGCTGGATAGCCTGTTGGAGGAGAGGAGCGATTTCGCATGAATCTGCAAGCCTGGGAGCGGGAACTGGCCGCGGTGATGCCTTTCGTGATAGAGGTGCGGCGTCAATTGCACCGCCATCCAGAGGTTGGGGGCAAGGAGCAATGGACCCGAGCGTACCTGGAGGGGACGTTGGCGGATATGGGCCTGGCTTCGCATCGCTTTGAGGGTACTTGCGGCCTCGCGGCATGCATTGAAGGCGCGCGTCCGGGGCCGTGCCTGGCCATTCGCGCGGACATGGACGGTATGCCCATTCAGGAAGAGACGGGGCTGCCTTTTGCCTCGGAGTTGAGCGGAAGCATGCATGCCTGCGGCCATGACGCCCATATGGCTCTGGCGCTTGGGACGGCCAAGTATCTCTCCACGCATCGGGACCGGTTTGCGGGCACGGTAAAACTGTTGTTTGAGGCGGAGGAGGAAACCCGCGGCGGAGCGAAATTCATGGTGGAGCAGGGCTGCCTGGAATGCCCGCGGGTGGATTGGGTGATCGGTCAGCATATGAACCCGCGCTATCCGGCGGGGACGTTTTTTGCCAAGCCCGGCTTCGTCAGCGGCGCCAGCGACGAACTGCGGCTGCGCGTGCTGGGGCGCAGCTGCCATGGCGCGTACCCGGAGAGCGGTACGGATGCCATTGTCATCAGCGCGCAGATTGTAACGGCGCTGCAAACCCTGGTCAGCCGGGGCATCAGTCCCTTGGACAGCGCGGTGCTAAGCCTGGGGACGGTGCAGGGCGGCACAGCCAACAATGTGATCTGCGGCGAGGTGCTGTTGACCGGGACCCTGCGTACCCTCTCGGAAAAGACCAGGAAGGAGCTGAAATGCCGCATTCCGCGCCTGGCGCAGGGAATCGCCCAGGGTATGGGTGGGGAAGCGGAGGTTGCCATCCAGCCCGGCTACGGGGCCGTGTATAACGACGATGCGCTGTACGCGCAGGTGGAGGACCTGGCCAGAGAAATGCTGGGTGCGGAGCGTGTGGTTCGCCGGGAAGCGCCCAGCCTGGGCGTGGAGAGCTTCGGCTATTTCCAAAAAGACACCCCCGGCGTATACTACGACATAGGCAGCGGCGTCGGCACGGCGCTTCATACCGGAACGTTTCTGGTGGATGAAGCATGCCTGCTGCCTGGCGTGGCCATGCAATGCGCCACGGCGCTGTCGCTGCTGCAAGCTAGATAAAGGAGGTTAAGACACATGAAGAAGGTTTTTCTGTCCGCGGACATCGAAGGTACCTGCGGCATCGCCCACTGGGATGAAACCCTGCCCGACAAGCGGGATTATCCCCGCTTTCAGGAACAGATGACCCGCGAAGTGGCGGCGGCCTGCCAGGGCCTGAGCGCCGAAGGGGTGACGGAGATCTTCGTGCGGGACGCCCACGATACGGCCCGCAACCTGAAGGCGGAGTTGCTGCCGGAGAACGTGGAAATTTTCCGCGGCTGGGGACGCGATCCCTGGAGCATGATGAGCGGCATCGACGAGAGCTATGAGGGCGTGGTGTTCACCGGCTACCATTCCGCCGCCAGCTGGGACGGAAGCCCCCTGAGCCATACCATGAACCTGCAGAACAATTATGTGAAAATCAACGACGAAACGGCTTCGGAGCTGATGATCAACAGCCTCACGGCCTCCTACTACGGGGTCCCGGTGCTGATGCTTACCGGGGATCGTATGCTGTGCCAGTGGATGAACGAGAATTGCCCGGGCACCCTGACGGTGCCGGTGAGCCATGGCGTGGGCAACGGTTCCGTGTCCATCCATCCGGACAAGGCCGTGAAGCTCATTCGTGAAACGGCGGAGAAGGCCGCTCACCTGGACCCTGCCCTCTGCCTGTTTCCCATGCCGGAGCATTTTACGGTGGAGGTCAACTATCGTAAACATTTCGAAGCCCGGAGCGCGTCCTTCTACCCCGGCGCACGTCTGGAGGATTCCTGCACGGTGCTCTTTGAAAGCGACGACTGGATGGATTGCCTCAAATTTTTCCATTTCTGCCTATGATCTTTTCTGGAAAAACAACGGCGGACGCCCGAAAAACCGGTGCGTCCGTCTCCCTTTTTTGGAAAAATATTTTTTTCACAAAAGCAGGGAAAAAGAAGGCAAGGGAGAATCTATGGAATTAGGGAGAGGTTGTTGATCTCTTCCGCGCAATGTGACTCAGGCGGTGTCCTGGACGCCGCCTCGACCAAATACATATGGAGGGTGCGTCATGAGTCTGAATTTGGAATACCTGGGCATTACGAATCCGAAGGTTGTTTACCGCAATCTGCCCGTGAGCACGCTGACCGAAAAGGCCATTATTCGCGGCGAAGGTACGCTGAGCAACACCGGCGCGCTGGTAGTCAAGACCGGCAAGTACACCGGCCGCAGTGCCAACGACAAGTTTATCGTGGACACTCCCGCCGTTCATGACGAGATTGCCTGGGGCAAGGTGAACCGTCCCATCGACAAGGCGCGGTACGACGCCATTTACAGCAAGGTGGTCGCTTATCTGCAGAACCGTGAAATTTTCGTGTTCGACGGCTTTGCTGGCGCCGACCCCAAGTACACCAAGTCCTTCCGTATTATCAACGAGCTGGCCAGCCAGAACCTGTTTATTCATCAGCTGCTGCGCCGTCCCACCGAGGCGGACCTGGAGAACTTCACGCCCGATTTCACCATTATCGCCGCGCCCGGCTTCAAGTGCATCCCCGAAATCGATGGCACTCGCAGCGAGGCTGCCATCCTGGTGAACTATGAGGAGAAGATGGTGGTCATCTGCGGTTCCCAGTATGCGGGCGAAATCAAGAAGAGCGTGTTCAGCGTAATGAACTACGTACTGCCCAAGATGGGCGTATTCCCCATGCACTGCTCCGCGAACATTGGCCCGGACGGCGACAGCGCCGTGTTCTTTGGCCTGAGCGGCACCGGTAAGACCACCCTGTCCGCCGACCCCAACCGCAAGCTCATCGGCGATGACGAGCACGGCTGGGCGGACGACAGCGTGTTCAATTTCGAGGGCGGCTGCTATGCCAAGTGCATTAACCTCTCCGCGGAGAAGGAGCCCGACATCTACAACGCCATCAAGTTCGGCGCGCTGGTGGAGAACGTGGTCATGGACCCCGACACCCGCGAGTTTGACTTCGATGATGCCAGCCTGGCCGAGAACAGCCGCGTGGGCTACCCCGTGGAGTTCATCGCCAACAGCGAGCTGAGCGGCAAGAGCACCAGTGTGCCCAAGACCGTGATCTTCCTGACCGCTGACGCCTACGGCGTGCTGCCTCCCATCTCCAAGCTGGATAAGAACCAGGCCATGTACTACTTCGTCAGCGGCTTCACCAGCAAACTGGCCGGAACGGAAATCGGCATCACCTCTCCTGTGCCCACCTTCTCCACCTGCTTCGGCGAGCCCTTCCTGCCCCTGGACCCCTCCGTGTACGCGAACATGCTGGCGGAGAAGGTTGAGAAGAGCGGCGCCAATGTGTACCTGGTGAACACCGGCTGGAACGGCACCGGCAAGCGCATGAAACTGAGCTACACCCGTGCCATGGTTACCGCGGCCCTGAACGGCGACATTGAGAAGAGCGAGTTCGTTACCGATCCCACCTTCGGCGTGCAGGTGCCCACCACCATTCCCGGCGTGCCTTCCGAGCTGCTGATTCCCGCCAACACCTGGGAGGACAAGGCGGCTTACGAAGCCAAGGCCAAGGAACTGGCCAAGAGCTTTGTGGAGAACTTCAAGAAGTACACCCACATGAGCGCGGAAGTTGTCGCCGCCGGCCCCAAGGCCTGAGGCGCAGGGAACGGCGAGAGGCGGCTTTTCTGAGAAAAGCCCCTCTCACACTCTCCCGAAAAGCGGCGAGGGGAACAAGTACATGCGCGATTGCTCTCCTGCTTTTGCAAAGGTATAGAAGGCGGACCGTCACGGTATGGTGCGGTCCGCTCAGACTGTCAAAAAACCCCAGGGAGGTGTCGGAGGGGCCGCAGCCCCTCCGACTTTCATTCGTATCCGACGGC
>CALVVZ010000166.1 GCA_944364075.1 uncultured Clostridia bacterium | reverse complement strand
CTGGGTCGTTGATTTTGCTTGCAAAATCAATTCCTTACACCTTCGGACGACCTTTGGTTGGCCGAAGGTGCTTCCTCAAAAAAGTGGCGACGCCACTTTTTTGACACGCTGAGCCGAAGGGGCTTCAATCCCTTCGGCCCAGCATGCTGACAAAGGAATTTGCCTCATCCTTTTTGCAAGTTTTGTATGTATGCTTGCAGATACAAAAGGTTTCGCGCCTGCGGACGCGACCAAAGGGCTTTCCGATCGCCCTTTGGAAACCTTCGGCTCCCTATGCAATGGAATGCTTGCAAGCTTGGGAACCTGAAGTTTCATTTTTCTTGCAAGTATATGAAAAAGCATGCCTTTTTCAACAGTCTGAAAGTGGCGACGCCACTTTTTTGACACGCTGTGCCGTTCCGCTCCCGGGGCGGTTTCACAGCCCGCGCAGATATTCGGCGATGGCCGGGGCCTTGCAAGCGGGATAGAAATACTCGGCAAAATGCTCTCCGCTGATGGTCTCTTTCAGGAAATCCTGGTCAATTTCCTTCAGAATGGTCAGCATGTCCTTATGGGTGATTTCCTTCACCTGGTCCAGGATCTTCTTGTTGCGCTGCTCGGGTACCACCCGCTCCTTGGGATAACCGTTGCCGTGGCCAAAGCCGAACAGCTGCTGGAAAATCATTTCCAGCTTCAGTTCCGCACCCCAACCGAAATCCTTGGCAAAGGGCAGGGCGGCGCAGTTGCCATCGTTGATCTGGGCAAACATGTATCCATCGGAAGGATCGCAGATATGCCCGCACAGCACCCGGGGGAAAGCGTTGCAGGCTAGCATGGCGCCCTCGCCGGTGCCGCAGCCGGTAATCACATAGTCCGCCGCGCCGCTGTTGAGCAGAATGCCCGCCAGCAGGCCGCACTTCACATAGGTTAGCTGGCAGTCATCCTCGGCGGTATACATGCCGTAGTTGACCACCTCATGGCCCATGGGTTCCACCACCTTGCGCAGGCTGGCTTCGATCATGCCGTTCTTGCCGGCCTGACTGTTTTCATTCAGAAGCGCAATTTTCATGGACAATCATCCTTTCCTGTATTGCGATCGCATGGTGACCGCGTTGTCGGCTATGCATAGCATAGCACAGGCTGTTGAAAAAGGCACGTTTTTTTTCATAGGGCCGCAAGAAAAATGAAGCTTCAGGCACCTGAACTTGCAAAAAAACCATAGCGTATGGGACCGAAGGTTTCCAAAGGGCGATCGGAAAGCCCTTTGGTCGCGCCCGCAGGCGCGAAATCTCTGTGCTTGCAAGAATACAATGTGCAACTTGCCAAAAGAAAGAATGAGACTACATACTTTGTCAACGGTCTAGGCTATGCATAGCATAGCATGCCCGGCCCGGAAAAACAAGGCGATCTTTTCCCGCTACCGCCCCTTGACCGGGTATGGCATAATAGAAGGACAGAGGGGGGCGGAGAACATGGCGGTGCGAATCCTGACGGGCCGGGCAGGCCGGCTGATGCCGGTGATCCTGAAGGAAATTGCCCAGGCACGGGGGGCGGGCAGGCGGGCGCTGGTGCTGGTGCCCGAGCAGTTCACTCTGCTGACGGAGCGGGACATCATGGACGGCCTGAATCTGCCGGGACTGATGGATATCGAAGTGCTTTCCCCATCCAAGCTGCGGCGGGACGTATTCGAGCGGGGCGGCCGTCCGGCCCAGGGCCTGCTGGACGGCCGGGGCCGGCGCATGGCGCTGAGCCGGGCGCTGCTGGCGCAGCGGGAACAGCTGCAGTATTACCGGGGTGCGGCGGATACCCCCGGCCTGCCCGAACGCCTGGCTGCGCTGCTGGGAGATATGAAAAAAGCCGGCCTTACCGCGGAATCCCTGGAAGCCCATGCCCGGAGCCTTCCCCCTGGGGCCTCCAGGGCCAAGGAAAGCGACCTGAGCCGTCTGTGGCAGATGTACGACCAGCTGCTGGCGGGCCGCTTTGTGGACGGCGAATCCGCCGAAGAGGAGGTTGTCCGGCGCTTGCCGCGCAGCGGCGTGGCGGCCGGTGCGGCGGTGTGGGTCTACGGCTTCGACGTGCTGACACGGCCCATGTGCCTGCTGCTGGCCGCCATGGGGCGGGAGGCGGACAGCCTTACCGTAACGCTTACCATGGATACCAGGGACGCAGGGGACGAGCGTATTTTCAAAGCGCAGTGGAACAGCGTGCATCTGCTGCACAGCATCTTGGATGAGGCGGACATCCCTGTAAAGGAGGAGCGTCTGGCCGGCCAGCCGCTGCCCGCTGCGCCGGCGCTGCAATACCTGGAGGCAAGGCTGTTCACCCCCCGGCGGGAGCCTTTTGCGGGGGACGCCAGCGCGCTGGAGCTTCGGGCCTCGGCCAATCCCTTTGCCGAAGCCATGACTGTATGCGCCTGGCTGTGGCGGGAGCACGACCGTGGCGTCGCCTGGACGGAAATGGCCGTAGCGCTGACGGACGCGGCATCCTATGGCCCGGTGGTTTCCATGGCGCTGCGGGCCGGCGGCGTCCCCTTCTATCTGGGTACAAAGCTACCGGCGCACCGGCATGGGCTGGTGCGCATGCTGCTGGCCGCCCTGCGCTGCTGCGCCGAGGGCTGGGGGCAGGAGGACATGCTGGCGCTGGTCAAGAGCGGCTTTGCGCCCCTGGAGGAAGAGGAAGCCTTTCGCCTGGAAAACTACGTCCTGGAAAACGGTATCCGCGGCAGCAAGTGGGAGCGGTCCTTTACCCGCGGCGAGGACGCGGAGGCGATGGAACCCCTGCGCCAGCGGGTCATGGAACCCCTGCGCCGCCTGCGCGCGGGGCTACGGGAAGCCCGGGACGCACAAGCGTCCATGACGGCGGTTTTCGGCCTGCTGCAAGATGTGGACGCCTATGGAAAGCTCAAGGCGCGGGAGGCGCGGCTCCTGGAGGAAAACCTGCAGGCCGAAGCGGCCCAGAACCGGCAGGTGTGGCGGATGATCCTGGAAACGCTGGAGCAGCAGCGGGAGCTGCTGGACGGCAGCCGCGCTCCCATGGCGCAGGTAGCCGCCTGGCTGGCGGCGGGCTTCGCCTGTGCGGAAATCAGCTCCCTGCCCCCCACGCCGGGCGTGGTCACTGTGGGCGAGGTGGGCCACATGGCTCTGGGAAGCGTGCGCTCCCTGGCGGTGATGGGCATGCAGGACGGCGGCAGCGACGGTCAGCACAGCCTGCTCTCCGAGGCGGAGCGGGAGCGCCTCTCCCGCTGGCATGGCTATGACGTGGGCCTGTCCGCCGGGGTACAGCAATCCCTGCGGCAGTCGGACTACTACCGCACCTTTGCCCTGGCCCGGGAGCGGTTGCTACTCACCCACGCCCAGAGCACCCAGGACGGGGACGCCCTGCGGCCGGGCAGCGTGCTACTGGATGTAAAAGCGCTTTTACATCCAGTAGCACGCTGCCCGGCCGCAGGGCGTCCCCGTCCTGGGTGCTCTGGGCGTGGGTGAGTAGCAACCGCTCCCGGGCCAGGGCAAAGGTGCGGTAGTAGTCCGACTGCCGCAGGGATTGCTGTACCCCGGCGGACAGGCCCACGTCATAGCCATGCCAGCGGGAGAGGCGCTCCCGCTCCGCCTCGGAGAGCAGGCTGTGCTGACCGTCGCTGCCGCCGTCCTGCATGCCCATCACCGCCAGGGAGCGCACGCTTCCCAGAGCCATGTGGCCCACCTCGCCCACAGTGACCACGCCCGGCGTGGGGGGCAGGGAGCTGATTTCCGCACAGGCGAAGCCCGCCGCCAGCCAGGCGGCTACCTGCGCCATGGGAGCGCGGCTGCCGTCCAGCAGCTCCCGCTGCTGCTCCAGCGTTTCCAGGATCATCCGCCACACCTGCCGGTTCTGGGCCGCTTCGGCCTGCAGGTTTTCCTCCAGGAGCCGCGCCTCCCGCGCCTTGAGCTTTCCATAGGCGTCCACATCTTGCAGCAGGCCGAAAACCGCCGTCATGGACGCTTGTGCGTCCCGGGCTTCCCGTAGCCCCGCGCGCAGGCGGCGCAGGGGTTCCATGACCCGCTGGCGCAGGGGTTCCATCGCCTCCGCGTCCTCGCCGCGGGTAAAGGACCGCTCCCACTTGCTGCCGCGGATACCGTTTTCCAGGACGTAGTTTTCCAGGCGAAAGGCTTCCTCTTCCTCCAGGGGCGCAAAGCCGCTCTTGACCAGCGCCAGCATGTCCTCCTGCCCCCAGCCCTCGGCGCAGCAGCGCAGGGCGGCCAGCAGCATGCGCACCAGCCCATGCCGGTGCGCCGGTAGCTTTGTACCCAGATAGAAGGGGACGCCGCCGGCCCGCAGCGCCATGGAAACCACCGGGCCATAGGATGCCGCGTCCGTCAGCGCTACGGCCATTTCCGTCCAGGCGACGCCACGGTCGTGCTCCCGCCACAGCCAGGCGCATACAGTCATGGCTTCGGCAAAGGGATTGGCCGAGGCCCGAAGCTCCAGCGCGCTGGCGTCCCCCGCAAAAGGCTCCCGCCGGGGGGTGAACAGCCTTGCCTCCAGGTATTGCAGCGCCGGCGCAGCGGGCAGCGGCTGGCCGGCCAGACGCTCCTCCTTTACAGGGATGTCCGCCTCATCCAAGATGCTGTGCAGCAGATGCACGCTGTTCCACTGCGCTTTGAAAATACGCTCGTCCCCTGCGTCCCTGGTATCCATGGTAAGCGTTACGGTAAGGCTGTCCGCCTCCCGCCCCATGGCGGCCAGCAGCAGGCACATGGGCCGTGTCAGCACGTCGAAGCCGTAGACCCACACCGCCGCACCGGCCGCCACGCCGCTGCGCGGCAAGCGCCGGACAACCTCCTCTTCGGCGGATTCGCCGTCCACAAAGCGGCCCGCCAGCAGCTGGTCGTACATCTGCCACAGACGGCTCAGGTCGCTTTCCTTGGCCCTGGAGGCCCCAGGGGGAAGGCTCCGGGCATGGGCTTCCAGGGATTCCGCGGTAAGGCCGGCTTTTTTCATATCTCCCAGCAGCGCAGCCAGGCGTTCGGGCAGGCCGGGGGTATCCGCCGCACCCCGGTAATACTGCAGCTGTTCCCGCTGCGCCAGCAGCGCCCGGCTCAGCGCCATGCGCCGGCCCCGGCCGTCCAGCAGGCCCTGGGCCGGACGGCCGCCCCGCTCGAATACGTCCCGCCGCAGCTTGGATGGGGAAAGCACTTCGATATCCATCAGTCCCGGCAGATTCAGGCCGTCCATGATGTCCCGCTCCGTCAGCAGAGTGAACTGCTCGGGCACCAGCACCAGCGCCCGCCTGCCCGCCCCCCGTGCCTGGGCAATTTCCTTCAGGATCACCGGCATCAGCCGGCCTGCCCGGCCCGTCAGGATTCGCACCGCCATGTTCTCCGCCCCCCTCTGTCCTTCTATTATGCCATACCCGGTCAAGGGGCGGTAGCGGGAAAAGATCGCCTTGTTTTTCCGGGCCGGGCATGCTATGCTATGCATAGCCTAGACCGTTGACAAAGTATGTAGTCTCATTCTTTCTTTTGGCAAGTTGCACATTGTATTCTTGCAAGCACAGAGATTTCGCGCCTGCGGGCGCGACCAAAGGGCTTTCCGATCGCCCTTTGGAAACCTTCGGTCCCATACGCTATGGTTTTTTTGCAAGTTCAGGTGCCTGAAGCTTCATTTTTCTTGCGGCCCTATGAAAAAAAACGTGCCTTTTTCAACAGCCTGTGCTATGCTATGCATAGCCGACAACGCGGTCACCATGCGATCGCAATACAGGAAAGGATGATTGTCCATGAAAATTGCGCTTCTGAATGAAAACAGTCAGGCCGGCAAGAACGGCATGATCGAAGCCAGCCTGCGCAAGGTGGTGGAACCCATGGGCCATGAGGTGGTCAACTACGGCATGTATACCGCCGAGGATGACTGCCAGCTAACCTATGTGAAGTGCGGCCTGCTGGCGGGCATTCTGCTCAACAGCGGCGCGGCGGACTATGTGATTACCGGCTGCGGCACCGGCGAGGGCGCCATGCTAGCCTGCAACGCTTTCCCCCGGGTGCTGTGCGGGCATATCTGCGATCCTTCCGATGGATACATGTTTGCCCAGATCAACGATGGCAACTGCGCCGCCCTGCCCTTTGCCAAGGATTTCGGTTGGGGTGCGGAACTGAAGCTGGAAATGATTTTCCAGCAGCTGTTCGGCTTTGGCCACGGCAACGGTTATCCCAAGGAGCGGGTGGTACCCGAGCAGCGCAACAAGAAGATCCTGGACCAGGTGAAGGAAATCACCCATAAGGACATGCTGACCATTCTGAAGGAAATTGACCAGGATTTCCTGAAAGAGACCATCAGCGGAGAGCATTTTGCCGAGTATTTCTATCCCGCTTGCAAGGCCCCGGCCATCGCCGAATATCTGCGCGGGCTGTGAAACCGCCCCGGGAGCGGAACGGCACAGCGTGTCAAAAAAGTGGCGTCGCCACTTTCAGACTGTTGAAAAAGGCATGCTTTTTCATATACTTGCAAGAAAAATGAAACTTCAGGTTCCCAAGCTTGCAAGCATTCCATTGCATAGGGAGCCGAAGGTTTCCAAAGGGCGATCGGAAAGCCCTTTGGTCGCGTCCGCAGGCGCGAAACCTTTTGTATCTGCAAGCATACATACAAAACTTGCAAAAAGGATGAGGCAAATTCCTTTGTCAGCATGCTGGGCCGAAGGGATTGAAGCCCCTTCGGCTCAGCGTGTCAAAAAAGTGGCGTCGCCACTTTTTTGAGGAAGCACCTTCGGCCAACCAAAGGTCGTCCGAAGGTGTAAGGAATTGATTTTGCAAGCAAAATCAACGACCCAG
>CALVVZ010000165.1 GCA_944364075.1 uncultured Clostridia bacterium | reverse complement strand
GTCAACGCGCTGAGGGCCGGGAAGCGTCTGCTTCCCGGCCCTCTCAGACTGTCAAAAAACCTCAGGGAGGTGTCGGAGGGGCCGTAGCCCCTCCGACTTCCATTCATATCCACCGGCTTCGCCGGCGGGGCGGGGGGTTGATTTTGCTTGCAAAATCAATTCCTTACATCTTCGGACGACCTCTGGTTGGCCGAAGGTGCTTCCTCAAAAAAGTGGCGACGCCACTTTTTTGACACGCTGCGGCCTCCGTTCCATGCAATGGGAGCGGAGGCCGTCGCGGTTATTTCCAGGTATACTTCAGTGCGGTCTGAACGCAGCTTTGATGATCCTCATCCACACGCTGGGTGCCGTGGGTCTTGCTGCCGGTGAAGTGAATGCAGAAGTGTCCGTCGAAGTCGTTATCGGCGATGGTGTCATCCTCATGGGGCATACCGTTCATGGAAGCGGCGTAGACATGGCCGTTGTATTTCACCAGAATGGCCCGGCGGTCCCAGCTCCAGGAACCGCCGTAAACGGATTTCATGGTGGCGGTATCCTCGGCGGTCAGGGGTTCGGCGTCAATGTGATTGGCGCCGCTCCAGCGCTTCACCGTAAATTTCTTGCCGGTTTTGCAGTCCATGATCTCGAAAGTCGCGCCCTTGGGGATGGTGCTGCTGCCGTTTTTGAACCAGTCAAGCTCCTCGGTGGTATATTTTTCCTCTTCCGCGTCGGCGGCTTCCTCGCCAAAGAGCAGCTTGATAGTCACCTTGCCAGCAATGCCGTCCTGGCTCATGCCCTTGCTCTTTTGAAATTTCTTGACCGCTTCCTCCGTGCCGCTGCCATACTTGCCGTCAATGGCGCCGGTATAATAATTCAATAATTTCAGCGCCTGCTGGAGTTTCTTCACATCGCTGCCGCTGTCCCCAAACCGGCTGGTCGCCGGCGCGCCGCCAATGTCGGAAATGCTCTCGATACCTTTCATATCGGCGGAAGAGCTTGCGGAGGACTTTTCCTCCTCCTCGATTTCTCCCTTTACGGTGACATACTGCTTCATAACATAACCGGTGTATTTCCCGTAGCGCACCTTATACCAGCTGCCGCTCTTGGACAGTATATCCATGGTATCCCCGCGGGAAAGGGTTTGCAGCGCTTTGGATTCCTTGGAATTGCTCTTGCGAAGCACCAGCGCATCCGTATCCACGGTGCCAACGGCGTCTGCCAGAGCGCCCACGGGCAGCATCACCGTCAGGACCAGTCCCGCCGCCATGCGGCGCAGGCCGCCGCGCATATCGAAAGGCATGAGTTTCACGCTCCTTTCCAAAGGTTCACCAGCAATATATTACAAAACTATTTCAAAGTCAAGAAGAATTCTTTATGATTTACAAGTATTTCTGCAATCTATGTAAACGTTTCAAAGAAAAAAGCTCCTGCAAGCATTGACAGGGAGCCAGCACACTGATATAATAGCTACGGTTTTGAAAGAAGCCTGTGCCGTAGACAGCCGGTACCCCCCATGGGGTTTAAGGGAGCGCAGCTCCGCCTGCCGAGGTGTAAAGGATATGCGTTTGCTCATCCCTTGCGCCTGCGCGAGGGTTTTCTTTTTACACTGAACCATTGAGGAGGTGCAAGAAAAGCATGAGCAAGACAACCGAGAGCAAGAATCGCGTCATCAAGGAGCAGATCGTCGAGGATATCAAGGCGAAGCTGGACGGCGCGCAGTCCGTGGTGATCTGCGCGTACAACGGTCTGAACGTGGCGGACGTCACCGAGCTGCGCGCCCTGTGCCGCGCCCAGGACGTTCACTACTGCGTGCTGAAGAACCGCCTGGTGCTGAAGGCGCTGCAGGAGAAGGGCATTGAAGGCCTGGATCATCTGCTGGAGGGTCCCAACGCCTTCGTGTTCGGCATGAAGGACGCCGTATCCGCGCCCAAGATCATCAACGATTTCATCGAAAAGAAAAAGCTGACCTCGCTGGAGATCCGCGGCGGCCTGCTGGATGGCAAGGCGGTGGACGTCAGCACCATCAAGAGCCTGGCTTCCCTGCCCAGCCGCGAGGTGTTGCTGGCCAAGCTGCTCGGCAGCATGACCAACGCCATCGGCAGCTTCGTCCGCGTGGTGGAAGCATACCGCAAGCAGAAGGCCGGAGAGTAATCTCCTGCCGCTTCTCCGCCGCCTGAGCGTCGGAGAGAACATATGAAATTTCATTGAAATCAACCGTATAGGAGGCTGAAATTCATGACTCATGAGGAGATCATTGCCGCCGTCGAGTCCATGACGGTGCTGGAGCTGGCCGATCTGGTCAAGGCTATGGAAGAGAAGTTTGGCGTGTCCGCGGCTGCCCCCGTGGCCGTGGTTGCCGGTGGCGCTGGCGCTGCCGCCGCTGCTGAGGAAGAGAAGACCGAGTTCGACGTGGTGCTGGCCGATGCCGGTTCCGAGAAGATCAAGGTCATCAAGGTTGTCCGCGAGGTTGTGTCCGGCCTGGGCCTGAAGGAAGCCAAGGAGATTGTGGAGTCCGCTCCCAAGACCCTGAAGGAAGCCGTCAGCAAGGAAGAGGCCGAGCAGATCAAGGCCAAGTTCGCCGAAGTGGGCGCCAAGGTCGAGATCAAGTAAGACCGCACCCGGCATATGCCGGATTCATGGGAACGTCTGTGGACAATCCCATCAGGACAGCGAGGTTTGGACGCCGCAGCGGCGTCCGGACCTCGCTTTTTCCTTCTCCGGGAGACGGCGGAACGGTCGCACGACGGAACCGCGCAAACGCAGGCGGCGGACCGTTTCGCCTGCCGTGCCTGCGCTTGCAGCGCCGTTGAAGCGGCGCGCGCCGCTTTTTACGGAGAAACGCATGGATAGCGAACCCGCACAAGTCGCCTGCGATAGAGTCATCCGCATGGAAAGTATTTTGAAGCAATACCGCGCCGGCTCATCTGTGCGGTATTGCCTTGATTGGAGGCCGGGAGCGGCGCGGCGGCGGCAGGCAGGGAGTCGGAGCACGCACCCTTGGCCGGGCGAACGCGCGCTGTACCCTTCTATGCGGCACGCCATGGACCGGTCCGGCACAGCCCTCCTCCGGGACAGATTTTCACCCTGGCACTTGCCAGAATGAAGAAAACCGTTTACAATAGTAGGCAAGAAATCCTGCGCAATGGAGGAAGACACGATGAAACAGGTAATCGCAACGGCCAAGGAAAAAATGGGCAAAACCTGCGATGTTTATTTCAAGGAAATGCAGTCCCTGCGCGCCGGCCGGGCCAATCCGCGGCTGCTGGATAAAATCATGGTGGATTATTACGGCTCCCCCACGCCCATCAACCAGCTGGGCAATATCGCCGCGCCCGAACCCCGGATGCTGACCATCTCCCTGTGGGACACCAAGGCGCTGGGGCTGGTGGAGAAGGCCATCTTGAAGAGCGACCTGGGCCTGAACCCCTCCAACGACGGCAAAGTGATCCGCCTGATCTTCCCCGAGCTCAACGAGGAGCGCCGCAAGGAGCTGACCAAGGTGGCCCGCAAGAGCGCCGAGGAAGCCAAGGTGGCCGTGCGCGCCATCCGCCGGGACGCCATCGAGCAGATCAAGAAAATGAAGAAGGACTCCGCCATCACCGAGGATGACCAGCACAAGGGCGAGGAAGAGATGCAGAAGATCACCGACAACGCGGTGAAGGAAATCGACAAGATCTGCGCCGCCAAGGAAAAGGAGATCATGGAGGTTTGACCATGGACTGGCATGCGCTGCTGGGCCTTCCCCTGCCCATGGCCCTGGAGAAGCTGCGCCAGGCCGGGGCGGAGGCGGAGATCCGGTATTCCCGCAGCCCCCGGCAGCAGACCGCGGAGGGCACGCCCCGGGTGGTGCGGGCCGCGGCAGGCCGCCTGACCGTCTGCTTTTTCCCCGACGGCGACCCTGGGGACGCGGAAGAATGAGATACGATTGAGGGCATGCGCGGGCTCCCGTGGGCTGGCGCGTGCCTTTTTTGAAAAAAGAGGAGGAATCCCATGGCCCTGTTTGCACCCAAGCGGCGTCCCCATCACGGCCCCATGCACCGCGAGGACTTCGCCAAGCTGCCCCGGCACGTAGCCATCATCATGGACGGCAACGGCCGCTGGGCCAAGAAGCACAAGCTGGCCGTGGCCATGGGCCACCGTCAGGGCGTGGAGGCCCTGCGGGAGATCATCCGCCACACGGACGATCTGGGCATCGAGGCGCTGTCCCTGTACGCCTTCTCCACGGAAAACTGGAACCGCTCCGCCGAGGAAGTCGCCGCGCTCATGGCGTTGATTCTGGAATTCTTTGCCTCGGAAATCGACGAGCTGGACGCCAAAAACGTGCGCATCCTGATCCTGGGCGAAAAGTCCCGCCTGCCCGACAAGCAGCGGGAGGCGCTGGTCCGGGCGGAGGAGCGCACAGGCAAGAATACCGGGCTGCGCCTGAACATCGCCATCAACTACGGCGGGCGGGCGGAGCTGGTCCGGGCCGCCCGGGAGCTGGCCCTGCTGGCCCAGAGCGGCTCCCTGGACCCCGCGCGGATTACCGAGCGGACCGTGGCGGACCACCTGTACACCCGGGGTCAGCCGGACGTGGACCTGCTGATCCGCACCAGCGGGGAAATGCGGCTGAGCAATTTCCTGCTGTACCAGTGCGCCTATGCGGAATTTGTGTTTCCGCCGGTGCTGTGGCCGGACTTCACCGTGCGGGACTACGACCAGGCGCTGCAGGTCTTCGGCGGCCGCCAGCGGCGTTTCGGCGGCCGGACTTGAGCCGGGGAGGACGCGGAACGGGGAATGCAACGAAGAGAAAAGGGGAAGAACATGGGACAAAGGATTGTGACGGGGGTTGCGTTGTCGCTGTTGCTGATCGTGCTGATCTACTTCGGCGGGGTGGTTATGGGCGTGGGCGCCATTGTCTGCCTGTGCTTTGCCATGCACGAGGAGTACCACGCCCTGGGCGTGGCGGGACACCGGCCCGTTTCCTGGCCCACCTGGCTGGCCATGGCGCTGGTGGTGCCCCTGGTGGCCCTGGGCGGCGCGGAGATGATCGTCCCGCTGCTGGGCGGCGTATGCCTGATTACCATGATCTGCGTGGTCTTCCGGGATGAACCCCGCCTGGAGGACGCGGTGCTCAGCATGCTGCCCCTGTTCACCATTGTGCTGCCGGGCATGTGCATCGTGGCCCTGTCCCAGGTGCAGCCCAAGGCGCTGCAGGTGGTGCTGCTGTGGCTGCTCTTCGCCATTCCCGTCATCGGAGATACCATGGCCTTCTTTGTGGGCAGCCGGATGCGCGGGCCCAAGCTGTGCCCGGCGGTAAGCCCCAACAAGACCATTTCCGGCGCGGTGGGCGGGCTGGTGGGCAGCCTGCTGGCGTCCGCGGCGGTGGGCGTGATCAGCCTGATGTTCTGCGACGGCGCGACCCTGGCGCTGCTGCCCAGCTGGTGGGAATACGGCTTGCTGGGGCTGGTGGGCGGCGTGGCCGGACAGATGGGCGACCTGTTCGCCTCCCTGGTGAAGCGCCACTGCGGCATCAAGGATTTCTCCAACCTATTCCCCGGCCACGGGGGTATGCTGGACCGCCTGGACAGCATCCTGTTCATGGCGGTGGTCATGATCTGCTATCTGCTGTTCCACGGGGTTTGACCGAAAAAACGGGAGCGCGGCTCCCGAAAGCCAAGGCAGGGAGATAGGCCATGCGTTCGTTGAATATATTAGGCAGCACGGGTTCCATCGGCACCCAGGCGCTGCAGGTGGCGGCGCTCCATCCCGACCGCTTCACCGTCCGGGCGCTGACGGCCCGGCGGAACAAGGAGCTGCTCTTTGCCCAGGTGCGGGCCTTCCGTCCGGAAATGGCCGGCCTGGTGGAGCTCATTCCCGCGGAGGAGATCCCCGCGGACTGCCGCTTCTGCCGCTGGGTCATGGGACCGGAGGCCCTCCATGCCGCCGCCGCGGAGGTGGAAGCGGACATGGTGCTGGTGTCCGTGGTGGGCATTGCGGGGTTGCAAAGCGTCATGGACGCCCTGGCGGCCGGGCGGCAGGTGCTCCTGGCCAACAAGGAAGCCCTGGTCACCGGGGGACACCTGGTCGTGGACGCGGCCCGGCGGGCGGGCAAGCCGCTGCTGCCCGTGGACAGCGAGCACAGCGCCATTTTCCAGTGCCTGCAGGGGGCGGGCGGCAACCGGCCCCGCCGCCTGCTGCTCACAGCCTCGGGCGGGCCCTTCCGCACCTGGTCCCGGGAGGAGATGGACCGGGCCACCCCGGCCCAGGCCCTGCGCCACCCCAACTGGAGCATGGGCGCGAAGATCACCGTGGATTCCGCCTCCATGTTCAACAAGGCCCTGGAGATCATGGAAGCCCGCTGGCTTTTTGACATGCCCGCGGAAAGGATTCAGGTGGTGGTGCATCCCCAGAGCATCCTGCATTCCGCGGTGGAGTTTGAGGACGGGGCGGTGATCGGCCAGATGGGCACGCCGGACATGCGCCTGCCCATCCTGTATGCCATGAGCTATCCCGAACGTCTGCCCACGGGGGGCGCGGCCCTGGACCTGTTCGCCCTGGGCAGCCTGACCTTTGAAAGGGGCGACCCGGAGCGCTTTCCGGCTCTGCGCCTGGCCGGGGAATGCCTGCGGGCGGGGGGCGCGGCCTGCGCCGTGCTCAACGGCGCCAACGAGGCGGCGGTAGCCGCCTTCCTGCGGGAGGAGATTCCCTTCGGCGCCATTGCGCGGCTGGTGGAAGGCGCGCTGGAGGCCCTGCCGGGGTTGCCCGCCGCAACCCTGGAAGAAATTTTCGCGGCGGATCAGGCGGCGCGGCGGGCGGTGGACGCCCAGCTTCGCCGTATGAAAGGAGCAATATGACGCGGGGGTATTCTTCTTGTTCTTCATGGTGTTGTAGTTTC
>CALVVZ010000164.1 GCA_944364075.1 uncultured Clostridia bacterium | reverse complement strand
AGAGAAGCCAGAATAAAGATGTCATGCATATAAGGCTCGGCGGGGATGCCATCGCAGTCACAATCTACGGAAAGACGGTTCATCACATTGATGTACAAGGCGCGCTCCCCGTTTCCGAAGTAGTCCACCACGGATTTGGCCGCCTCGGCCATGGCCTCCAGAAAGGCATCCTGCTCCCCGCCCCACATGCTGCCGCCTGTGCCGCCGGAGTGAATCCACGCCTTGCCTTCGGAGGACGCGCAGCCGATGGACAGGTTCTTAATCGCGCCGCCGAAGCCGGCCATGGCATGTCCCTTGAAGTGGGAAAGCACCACCAGAAAGTCGTAGTTTTGCAAGTTGACGCCCACGTAGTTTTCGGTGAGCACCGTGCCGCCGGTGACTGGCAGGGTCATGGAGCCGTTTTCGTCCATGATATCCACATCCGCGATGGCCGTATAGCCGTGATCCTCGGCCAGCTGGTAGTGCATGGCCGTGGAGGCGCGCTGCCCGCCGTAAGCGGTGTTGCATTCCACGATGGTGCCGCCCACCGCCTGCACGAAGTCCCCGATCAGCTCAGGCCGGAGGTAGTTGCTGCCGGTTTCCCCGGTGGAGATCTTGACCGCCACGTGCTCGCCCTGCGCCTCGCGTCCCAGGGCCTCATAGACGGCCATCAGCCCTTCGGGGGTGATTTGGGAGGTCATGTAGACCACGGGTGCAGTTCCTTCGATCGTTTCGCCAAGCACGCTGAATGGGAAGATCATCACCAGGAGCAAAATGCACAAAGTCTTCTTCATCATGAATCCTCCTCGCTTATGTCACATCAGGATTCTGGGCTTGTTTCATCTTCCAGCAATTCCAGTACACCGGTAAAATCTTCCGTCTGAGCGGCAAGCAGATCCAGACCGCTTTCTACAATACCCAAAGGAACCAGTTCCGGCGAATATCGGAAGTCACCGTAAAAGATCGTAAAGTTCGCCCATGGCCGGTAAATCACCATTTCACCAGCAACAGGATCATAACCGGGTTCTTCCTCTCCAAGAGACAGGGGTTCTTCCAGCTGTTCAATCGGCTTCTCCAGGCCGGATAAATCAAAGAAAGACAGGTCTGTTAACGGTAGTCGCTCCAGAAGAGCGGTCACAGCCGAATTGTCATACATCGCCAGGATGACCTCTCCACCGGGAATCGTCAATTTGAGCTTGACATCGCTGAGGATCGGAGACGTTCCATCCTCATAGGTTCCCACAACCAGTTCGTCTGTTTCATTCATTTCTGTTTGTTCTGCAAAAGCCAAGGTCATCCAGCAAGCGCATAGAAGCAACGTGATCACGGTGAAAATTACTTTTTTCATATCATCCATCTCCTTTTTTAAGGGACAATCCCAAGCTCCACGAGCCAGTCATGAACCTTGGTTTGCGCATTCGCCACATCGTACATGCGTACTTCCAATCCCTCTTCTATGAAATTTGCGTCCGCAAGCAATTCCTGCATGCGCCGGGTGGAACCAGCAAATCCACTGCTGGCACTGGTTACAAAGGGAATCACCGTCTTCCCGGTAAAATCATACGCCTCGAGGAAATGACATACAGCCATGGGCATGTCGTACCACCAATCCGGGAAACCTAAAAACACCGTATCGTATTGATCCATGTTCGCAACCGAGCTTTTCAGGGGTGGACGTGCCTCATTTCCATTTTCATCGGCTCCCTGCTCAATGAGATCATCATAATAAACGGGATAACTTTGGCTCGTCTGAATCGAAAACAAATCACCCCCGGTTTCCGCTTGAATCATTTCAGCAATCGCCTGCGTATTTCCAAGCACACGGTCTCCCATAACAGTCAGGCTCGCAGAAGCGATGGCATCTACGTCACGATCAGCCCAGGTATTGCCCAGACTTCCATAAGGACCTCCCCCGGCGATGATCTCGTCCAAGGTTGCTTCCGTGTTATCGAGCCGCGTAAAATAGGCAATCAGTGTACTGCTATGGGT
Organism: uncultured Clostridia bacterium; assembly: GCA_944364075.1. Lineage (GTDB taxonomy): Bacteria > Bacillota > Clostridia > Christensenellales > Aristaeellaceae > Egerieenecus. Next base: position 4,968 of record CALVVZ010000164.1, on the reverse strand, counting down.
ATGATTTTCTGTGGCTTCTCCTAACGTCGCGGTAAAAGTACCAGCGGTAAGCAGCGCCATATCCCCTTCCAGCTTTCCCAGGGGCACCAGCCCGTCGGAATACCGGAAGTCCTGATAGAAGATGCACAGATTACCCCAGGGCGCGTAGTATGCCAGCGTTCCCACGTCCGGGTCGCAGCTTGCGGGCGCGTCGGACAGGTCCAGCCCTTCCGGCGGGTAGGCAATCTTCTCCGTGCCGTTGTAGTCCTCAAAGGTCAGCGTCAGCGGAAGCTGGGAAAGGAGCGACCGCGCAGCGGAATTATCCTCCAGCGTCAGGGTCAGCGATCCGCCCTCCACGCTGAGCTGTAACATGGGAAGGTTCTCCGCCAGCGCAGGCAGGCTCAGCCCTGCGGCCAGCAGCAGCGCAAGAAGCAAGCTTAGCGTCTTTTTCATTCCGTCACCTCAAAGGAATCGTTCAGAGCAATGGGCAGGTCAAGTTCTCCAAGCCACGCTTCGATGGTCGGACCACAGCTGGGAATGTCCGGACGGTAGACGCCGATGGGCGCGAGCACCGTGCAGTCCTGCGGCAGCGAGGCGCTCATATCCCGGACCGAGCCGGAAATGCCGCCCGTGCCATGGGCCACGAAGGGAACGACCGTCTTTCCCGAGAAGTCGTATTCCTCCACAAAGGTCAGCACCGCCATGGGGCAGGAGTACCACCAGTTGGGCATGCCCAGAAAGACGATGTCATAGTTCTCCATGTTCTCCACATGGGTTTTGAGCGCCGGGCGCGCGTTGTCGTCCAGCTCGTCCGCCGCGCGGTCCAGACAGTCGTCATAGTTGCTGGGATAGGGCTGCTCCACCCGGATGGAAAACAGATCCCCGCCGGTGAGCCGCTGGATGTGCGAGGCCATTACCGCCGTGTTGCCCGGCATGAGCAGGCTGGCGGAGGACGTCGCGTCCACGCCGCTCTGGCTGTCGCCCATGTTATCATAATGCGCTAGCGCGCTGGCCAAAGAAGCCGCTTCGTCCTCGATGACGGTGTTTTCCGCCCACGTGAAGTATGCGATCAGCACGGAGGGTTCCGCCTCCTGTGCGCAGGCGGACATCGCCAGCAGAAACGATGCCAGACAAAGCAGCAGCATCGAAAGCTTTTTCATGAGCCGTTTTCCTCCTTGTTTATGGGTTGGCGGCGCTTTGTACACCGCTTTGGGAAAGCCACTGGGCCACATCATCAGACAGTCCGCTTCCGCCGGAATAGGAGACGGCTAAGCCATCCAGCAGCGTAGCGTCGGGCACCAGCTTGGCAATGGCCGTCAGGCTTTGCCCGAAGCGGCCGCCGCCATGGCTACAAAAGGGCAGTATGGTCTTGCCCGCAAAGTCATAGCTTTCCAGGAAGGTCGCCACCGGCATGGGAATGGACGCCCACCAGTTGGGATAGCCCAGGATGATGGTGTCATAGCGTTCCATGCCCTCCACCTGCGCGGCCAGCTCCGGGCGCGCCTGGATGTTCTGATCCGCCTGCGCCTGTTCCAGCACGGTGGAGTAGTCGTCGGAATACGGCGTAACGCAGGTGATCTCAAACAGGTCAAAGCCCGTTTTCCGCTGAATTTCCTCGGCAATACCGCGGGTGTTCCCGCCCCAGGAGAAATACGCGATCAGCGTGCCGCCGGAGACGGACGCATCTGTTTCATCTCCAGCCATGGTCACGCTGCCCTGTGCGGCCAGCGCGCCGCGCGCCACGCGCAGACCTATGTTGAACGCCGCCAGCTCTGGCTGCATGGCCGCACGATAGGCGCTGCGCAGGTTCTTGGCAAAGTCGTTCCACGCGCCGCCGCGGTAGATTCGCTGCGGCCCCGCTTCGGGACCGGTGGGGTTGGACGCCTCCTCCTGCGCGTAGTCGCCATAGGCGTCCCATACCCATTCGCTCACGTTGCCATGCATGTCATACAGGCCCCAGGCGTTGGGGGCAAAGCTGCCCACGGGCACGGTTTCCTCCCGATAGATGCCGGGCTGGGTTTCCAGATTCTCCTGGGAAAAATAGTTTTCTTCAATCTGATAGGGGTAGTGCCCCCAATAGTTCGCCTCGTCCACGCTGATGGAAGTCTGCGTGTTAAAGGGCGTCACCGTTCCTGCACGGCAGGCATATTCCCACTCCGCCTCCGTGGGCAGGCGGTATCCGTCGGAAGACAGGTCCCATGTGACGCGGCTTCCATCCACTGTGTAGGCAGGCGTCAGCCCCTCTGCGGCGCTGCGGGCATTGCAGTACGCAATGGCGTCATACCAGCTCACGCCTTCCACTGGAAGGCTTTCCCCCTGAAAGGTGCTGGGGTTTTGGCCCATCAGCGCTTCATATTCGCTTTGCGTCACTTCATAGGGACTGATGGAGAACGCCGATACCGTAACCGTATGCAGCGTCTCGTCTGCGCTTCGCCAGGGCTCATCCTCCGGACTTCCCATGGAAAACGAGCCGGCGGGTAGGCTGACCATGGCCGCTTCCTCTCCCAGCGTGGGCAGGCAGGGAAACGCCAGCAGGAGCGACGCCAGTAAGGCAAGGATGCTTCTCATGAAAGGTGTTCCTCCTTTGCTTTCAGATTCCGTGTTTTTCGGAGCGCTTTGCCCATGTAGTAGGATAACGCGGCCCATACGCACAGCACGGCCGCGTAGGAGGCAAAGAATACCGCCATGGGTTCGCCGTATTCCAGGAAGGCAAATTCCCGGAGCATGAACAGCTCCATCCACAGCCCCCGCGTGGCAAACTCCCACAGGCCAAAGGCAACCGTGGCCGCCAGCACCAGCCGGGCCAGCCAGACGCCGGCGCAGTTTCCCCGCTTCGCAATCTTGCCCAGCACGATGTGCCAGTGCAGCCCGATATGCAGCCCCGTGAGCAGAAACGCCCACATGGTGGCGGGCATATGGATGCGCCGTCCCACCGCCCGCATGCGCAGGCCCAGGAAATCAAACACATGCCGGGACACCAGGACCGCGCTGACGATCACCGCGACCATGGCCAGGGTCAGCAGCGCATCCACCAGCGTCAGCCACACGCGGGAGGCGGAATACCGGCCCTTGAAAAGCCCCCGGTGCCAGCCGGGATTGAGCGCGTGATGCAGAAGAAACAGCACGCATAGCGTCACGCCCGTCCATTCGTGCATCCGGTTGTCCATCATGTGATAGCCCATCTGGCCCAGAAAGAGCACCGTCATGGCGATATCCACGCCGGCTTTGACGCGCTGTTTCATTGTGCTTCACTCCTGTCAAAGGTTTTTGCCGAGCTGACGGGCCTGCTTGGGATAGATGCTGGCCCGCGTCATGGAAGGCATGCCGCAGCCCCTGCCCAGCACCATGCCCTGATCCTGAAAATTCAGATACCGCACCAGCGTCCGGTAATGCGCCTCCAGGGCGTCAAAGGTCCAGCTGTCCGCGTTCCAGGCGGCGCTGAGCAGCGCGGACTTCATGTGCTTTCGCTGGATGCGTCCGTTCAGGGCGCAGAAGCGGTCAATCACCGTTTTGAGCTGGGCGGACATGCCGTAGTAATACAGGGGCGTGGCCAGCACGAGCATGTCGGCCTCCAGGATGGCCGCCCCGATGCGCGCCATGTCGTCCTGTCTGACGCAGGGGCCGTCATAGCCGCAGGCGACGCAGCCCCCGCAGGGGGACACGCGGGCCTGCGCGACGTCAATCATATGGACCTCGTGCCCGCCGTCCTGCGCCCCCTGCCGGAAAGCGTCCGCCAGCAAAAAGGTGGACCCCTTCGGATTGGGACTGCCCATCAAGATGAGAATCTTCATACGAGCGCCTCATACTGCGCATCGGAAACCGGCTCCTGCCATTCATTGCGGGCGTCGGTACCCGGCACCTCAATGGCCAGATGGCTGAACCAGCTGTCCTGCGCCGCGCCGTGCCAGTGCTTGACCCCGGCGGGGATGTTCACCACGTCGCCGGGGGTGAGCAGCCGCGCGGGCTTGTCCCATTCCTGATACCAGCCCCGCCCCGCCACGCACACGAGGATCTGCCCACCGCCCGCCTGGGCCTGATGGATATGCCAGTTGTTGCGGCAGCCGGGTTCAAAGGTCACGTTGTAGACACCCACCTGCTCGGTGGACAGGGGCGCAAGGTAGCTGCGCCCGCTGAAATTCTGCGCAAAGCCGTCATTGGGCGCGCCGATGGGAAACACCATCGAGGCCGCGTGCGCCTGCATGGCGTCCTGCGCCGGAGCGGCATCCTCCGCCCAGACCTCCTTGGCCATGTTGAACGCCGCCCAAGCCTTGGGCCAGCCTGCGTAGAAAGCCGCGTGGGTCAGGATTTCTGCAATTTCCTCCCGGGTGATACCGTTTTGCCGGGCCGTGGTGAGATGATAGCGGAAGGATGAATCCGTCAGGCCCTGCGCCATGAGCGCGGTGACCGTTACCAACGAGCGGTCGCGCAGGGAGAGCTTGTCGGTGCGGTTCCACACCTGGCCGAAGAGCACGTCGTCGTTGAGCTCGGCAAATGTGGGGGCAAAGGTTCCCAGGGCGTCACGCCCCGCGGTTTGTTTGATGGACATGGTTTTGTCTCCTTTCATCCATCTCATGCCATTCTCAAATAGAACTGGGCATTGGATAACCGACCGTCAGGTAACGCTTCGCTCCCTGACTCCTTTTTCTTTCATCGCTGCGCGATAGGGGAACGATGGGGGATATTTCGTCCCCCAGGCCCCTTCTTCGCCTCACGCTGATAGCTCGTTTTTATCTGAGAATCGTATCCAATGACGGTTACTCTGCCGTATAGGGTTCAATTCCCTTTTCCGCGAGCCAGGCCTGCATCTCCTCTGCTGTGGTGGAAGCCGGGAAGCGCGTCCCCTCGATCCAGTTGACCGTCCCATCGGTCAGCGCGGCGAGAATCTCGCCGGTGCGGCCGTAGCCGCTGCTGGCAGAGGTGCAGAAGGTCAGCACAGTCTTGCCGCTCAGGTCGTGGGCTTCCACAAAGGTCTCGATCAGCCGCGGAGCC
>CALVVZ010000163.1 GCA_944364075.1 uncultured Clostridia bacterium | reverse complement strand
GCAGATCAAGGTGCCGGGGTTCTACCTGCGCCGGCCCATCTCCGTGTGCGACTGGGGCGAAAGCGGCCTGACGCTGGTCTACAAGGTGGTGGGCCAGGGCACCAGGGCCATGACCGGCCTGGTTTCCGGGGCGGAGCTGGATCTGCTCACGGGGCTGGGCAACGGCTTTGACCCCGCGGCCTGCGGGGACAAGCCTCTGCTGGTGGGCGGCGGCGTGGGCGTGCCGCCCTTGTACGGCCTGTGCAAGCGCCTCATCCAGGCGGGGAAATCCCCGCGGGTGGTCATGGGCTTCAATACCGCCGCGGAGGTTTTCCTCCGGGAGGATTTTGAGGCCCTGGGCGTGCCCGTGTACGTGACCACCGCCGATGGCTCCCAGGGCATCCGCGGCTTTGTCACCGCCGCCCTTGCGGAGACGGACTATGACTTTACCTACGCCTGCGGCCCCGAGCCCATGCTCAAGGCCCTGTATCAGGCCACGGACAAGCCCGGCCAGTACAGCTTCGAGGCCCGGATGGCCTGTGGCTTCGGTGCCTGCATGGGCTGCAGCTGCAAGACCAAGTACGGCGCCAAGCGCATCTGCAAGGATGGCCCCGTGCTGAACAAGGAGGAGATCGTATGGTGAGCACCGCCGTAACCCTGTGCGGCGTGGAACTGGATAACCCGGTGATTCCCGCCAGCGGCACCTTCGGCTTTGGCCAGGAGTTTACCCCCTACTATGACATCAACATCCTGGGCTCCCTGAGCTTCAAGGGCACCACCCAGGAGGCACGCTTCGGCAATCCTCTGCCCCGCATTGCCGAGTGCCCGGACGGCATGCTCAACAGTGTGGGACTGCAAAACCCCGGCATCGACCATGTGATCGCCGAAGAGCTGCCCGCCCTGCGCAAGATCTTCCATAAGCCCATCATGGCCAACATTAGCGGCTTCTCCCTGGAGGAATACGTGGAATGCTGCGCCCGCATGGATGCGGAGGAGCAGGTGGCCTTCCTGGAGGTGAACATCTCCTGCCCCAATGTGCGCCACGGGGGCATGGCCTTCGGCACCAGCCCGGAAGCGGCGGCGGAGGTCACCCGGGCGGTAAAGGCCGTGACGAAAAAGCCCGTCATCATGAAGCTTAGCCCCAATGTGGCGGACATTGCGGAAATTGCCCGGGCCTGCGAGGATGCGGGGGCGGACGGCCTGAGCCTCATCAACACCCTGCTGGGCATGCGCATTGACCTGGCCCGCCGCCGCCCGGTGCTGGCCAACGTCATGGGCGGCTATTCCGGCCCCGGGGTGTTCCCGGTGGCCCTGCGCATGGTGTACCAGGTTACCGGCGCGGTGAAAATCCCCGTGGTGGGCATGGGCGGCGTATCCTCCGCCCGGGACGTCATCGAAATGATGATGGCCGGGGCCACGGCTGTGGAGGTGGGCGCGGCCAACCTGGTGGACCCCTATGCCTGCAAACGCATCATTGAGGAGCTGCCCCAGGTGATGGCGGAGCTGGGCATTCGGGACTTGAAGGAGATTCAGCGGGTATGAACCCCGAGACAGACAAAGGAGGACGCTTACCATGGATCATGACGTGATTATTGCCCTGGACTTTGAAAATCGTGAAAAGACCCTGGCCTTCCTGGACCTGTTCCAGGAGGAAAAGCCCTATGTAAAAATCGGCATGGAGCTGTTCTACGCCGAAGGCCCGTCCATCGTGCGGGAGATCAAGGCCCGGGGACACCGGATTTTCCTGGACCTGAAGCTCCATGACATCCCCAACACGGTGAAAAAGGCCATGCATGTGCTCTCCACCCTGGACGTGGACATGACCAACCTGCACGCGGCGGGCACCATCGCCATGATGGAGGCGGCCAAGGAGGGCCTCACCCGCCCCGACGGCAGCTGCGCCACCCTGCTGGCGGTGACCCAGCTCACCTCCACCAGTGAGGAGCGCATGCAGCAGGAGCTGCTCATCAATGCCTCCATGCCCGACACCGTGAAGCAGTACGCCCGCAACGCCAAGGCGGCGGGCCTGGCCGGCGTGGTGTGCTCCCCCCTGGAAGCGGCCCTGGTGAAGGAGGCCTGCGGCCCCGAGTTCCTCACCGTGACCCCCGGCATCCGCTTTGCGGACGGGGACGTGGGGGATCAGGTGCGGGTGATGACCCCCGCCCGCGCCCGGGAAGGCGGCAGCGACTACATCGTGGTGGGCCGTCCCATCACCGCGGCGGCGGACCCCGTGGCGGCCTATCGCCGCTGCGTAAAGGAATTCCTGGGCCAGTGAGGCTGTAAAGGAGCGTGAAGGGCCATGGCCCTTGCGGCAGACCATCTTGAGGTAAAAACTGTCCCCGTGGGCATGCTGGCCACCCAGTGCTATGTACTTTCCCTCCCCGGCCGGGATGACTGCCTGGTCATCGACCCCGGTGCGGAGCCGGAGAAGATTCGCCGGGCCATGGCCGGCAGAAAACTGGCGGCTATCCTGCTCACCCACGGACATTTTGACCATATCGGCGCGGTGGCGGCCCTGGCGGAGGCGGATACGCCCATCTGGATTCACCGCCTGGACGCGGATATGCTCACCAACCCGGCGAAAAACCTGTGCCGGATGATCCGCACGGAGATTGTCGCACTCCCCGCCACCCGCCTGTTGGAGGAAGGCGACCGCCTGGAGGCCGCGGGGGTGGAGCTGACCGTGCTCCATACCCCCGGCCACACCCCGGGCAGCGTGTGCTTCCGGGCGGGCAACGACCTGTTTACCGGGGACACGCTGTTCCACGGCGGCTATGGCCGCACGGATTTCCCCGGCGGCAGCCCGGAGGCCATGCGCCGCTCCCTGGCGCGCCTGGCGCCCCTGGAAACGGTGTGCGCCATCTATCCGGGGCACTGACCATTTCACCACTGATATAAGGAAGAATTCGCACCTATGCAAGACGAACATCGCACGGCGTTTCTGTTGCAGACCGTGGCCGCGGAGCTCAAGGACGTGACCCGGCTGTTCCGCATGGACCCCGCTCTGTGGGAAGAAACGCATCAGCCCCATTTTATCTGGCATGCCTGGGAGGAGGACGGGCGCTTCCATTGCCGCTTTACCCTGGGGCAGGAGGAACACGCCCGGGCATGCCCTATCCCCGCATTCACCGATGCGCGCATTGCCCTGCTGGAGCAGAAGCGCGCCCTGAAGCGCCTGTGCAAGCAGACCCTTTACGACCTGTGCAAGCGCCTGACGGGGGTCACGCCCCCCTGGGGGAGCCTTACGGGCATCCGTCCCACCCGCCTGGTCTACGAGGCCATGGAGCACGGGCTTTCCCTGGAGGCGGCCTGCGCCCAGGTGGGGGAAATCTTTGACGTTTCCCCGGAAAAGCGGCAGCTCCTGGGGGATATTGTGGCGGTGCAGTCCACCCTGCTGCCTCCTTGCGAACAGGAGACGGACGTATACGTGGGTATTCCCTTCTGCACCACCCGCTGTGCCTATTGCACCTTCCTCAGCGGGGAGCTGGGCAAGGGCAAACTGGTGGAGCCGTACCTGGCGGCGCTGTTCCGGGAAATGGCGGCGGGGGCGGACATCCTGGCCCGGAGTGGACGAAAGCTCCGGGCGGTGTACGTGGGCGGGGGCACCCCCACGGCCCTGAACCCCGACCAGCTCCAGCGCCTGACCCATATGCTCATGAAGCTGTTTCCCGGCGCGGTGGAGTACACCGTGGAGGCGGGGCGGCCCGACACCCTCACCCGGGAAAAGCTGGAGATCATCCGGGACGCGGGGGTAGCCCGCATCAGCATCAACCCCCAGACCATGAACGACCGCACCCTGGAGGTCATCGGCCGGCGGCATACGGTGGCACAGGTCTACGACGCCTATGCCATAGCCCGGCAGGTGGGCTTTCACCATATCAACATGGATGTGATCGCCGGGCTGCCCGGGGAGGACCTGGCGGACTTTGCCCGCACCATGGCGGGTGCCCGAGAGCTGTCCCCGGAGAGCCTCACCGTGCATACCCTGGCCATCAAACGCTCCAGCCGCCTGCACCTGGAACACGCGCCCCTGCCCCCCGCGGAACTGGCCGCGGAGATGGTGCGCATGGGCCACGCCACCGCCACGGAGCTGGGCATGCGCCCCTATTACCTCTACCGGCAAAAGAACATGGCCGGCAACCAGGAAAACGTGGGCTACGCCCTGCCCGGCCATGCCTGCCAGTACAACGTGGACATCATGGAGGAGACCACCCACATCCTGGCCCTGGGGGCGGGCGGTATTTCCAAGCGCATTTACCCGGACCAGGGCCGCATCGAGCGGGAACCCAACGTGAGCAACATCGAGCAGTATATCGCCCGGGTGGATGAGATGGTGGCCCGCAAGGAGCGGCTGTTCCTGGGCGCGGGCCCGGCGGGGCATGGGGACGAAACCAGCGGCATAGCCTGAAGCGCAGGGCTTGCAAAGCGCGGTGGAAACTGGTACAATATTACTGCGTTTTTTCCGCGGCGCCAAGGACGCCGGGCCGCAGGAAGCGGCTTTTCAGGAAAGGAGAAAAGATTTACATGCCACAGCATCCGACATTTATCATAACCATGCAGGACGGCCGCCAGATGAAGGGCGAGCTGTACCCCGAAATCGCCCCGCAGTCCGTGGGCAACTTCATTGCCCTGGCCAACAGCGGCTTCTATGACGGGTTGATTTTCCATGGCGTGATTCCCGGATTCATGATCCAGGGCGGCGACCCCAAGGGTACCGGCATGGGCGGCCCCGGCTACTGCATCAAGGGCGAATTTTCCATGAACGGCGTGCCCAACAACCTTAAGCACACCTACGGCGTGCTCAGCATGGCCCGGAGCATGATGCCTGACTCCGCCGGGTCCCAGTTTTTCATTATGACCAGCGACAGCCCGCACCTGGACGGCGCATACGCCGCCTTCGGCAAGGTGCTGGAGGGCATGGAAGTAGCCGAGGATATTGTCAACGCTCAGCGTGACCGCAACGACCGGCCACTCACCCCCCAGGTGATGCAGTCTATCCGCGTGGAAACCTACGGCGGCGATTATCCCTTTGAGCAGATGTAACCAGAAACCTGTGGAGCGCGGGCGAAAGGGGAAATAGGCCCCTGGATTGCCTGCGCTCCTTTCGGCACTTTCGGGAGGTGTGCGCCATGGAAAAGCAAAAGACGGTGGTCCGCGTGGCGGGCAAGGAATACGCGCTGGTATCCTCCGATCCCCCTGCGTACATGCAGCGGGTGGCCGCGTATGTGGACCGCAAGCTCAGCGAAATGGCCGTGGCCAGCCGCCTGCCTTCCAATATGGTGTCCGTGCTGGCGTGCCTGAACATGGCCGACGAGCTGATGAAGAGCCATGACGAAAACACCCGCCTGCGCCGGGAGCTTACGGCCCTGCGCCAGGAGCTGGAGCAGGCCAGAAAGAAATAAGCCCTGCGTGAATGCGCGCAGAAGCCAAGGGAGGCCGCCCCCATGGAGAACCTTGCCCCGGCGGGGAGCATGGAAGCACTGGAGCGCGCCGTGGCCGCGGGAGCGGACGCGGTGTATTTGGGCTACGCGGCTTTCAGCGCCCGTGCGGGGGCCGGGAACTTCGACGCGGAACAGCTGGCGCAGGCCGTGGATTACTGCCACCTGCACGGCGTGCGCGTCCATGTGACCGTGAACACCCTCATCAAGGACGGGGAACTGGCGGAGGTGGGAGACGTGCTGTCCCTGCTCAACCGCCTGGGGGTGGACGGCGTGTTGGTGCAGGACCTGGGAGTGGCGGATATGCTCCGCACCCGCTTTCCTGACCTGCCCATGCATGCCAGCACGCAAATGGCCCTGCACAATGTCAGCGGCGTGCGCTTTGCCAGGGCGCTGGGCTGCACGCGGGTGGTTCTGGCCCGGGAGTGCGGCTTGGACGCCATCCGGGACGCGGCCCGGGAGGGCTTGGAAATCGAAGTGTTCGGCCATGGCGCCCAGTGCGTGGGGGTCAGCGGGGAGTGCCTGTTTTCCTCCATGCTGGGGGAGCGCAGCGGCAACCGCGGGCGGTGCGCCCAGCCCTGCCGCCTGCCTTATGACTATCGCGGCCGGACCGCCGCGTGGCTCAGCCCCCGGGACGTGTGCCTGCGGGACGACCTGCCCGCCCTGGCGGAAGCGGGGGTGGCCTCGGTAAAGCTGGAGGGCCGCCTCAAGCGCCCCGAGTACGTGGCGGTGACCGCTGCCAGCTACCGAAACGCCATGGACAGCCTCGAAAACGGACATTTTGCCAAGGCAAAGGAAGACGAACGCCTGGCCCTTCGGCAGATGTTCAACCGGGGAGATTTCATGCGCGGCTACGCCATGGGCGCGGAGGACGCGGCGGTGATTTACCCGCAGCGGGTGAATCACCTGGGCGTGCCTTTGGGCAAAATCCAGCGGGTGGAGCGCGGCTTTGCCCGCTTTACCCCCTTGCTGGACCTCCACGACGGGGACGGATTGCAGCTGCGGGCGGAGGGTGCGCAGGATCAGGACATGATCTATTCGGGCAAGGAGATTCCCGCGGGGCAGGAGGCGCTATTGCGTCTGCGGCCGGATATGCGGGTGAAGCCCGGCGCGCTGGTCTGCCGCCTCACCGACGCCCGGCAGATGGCGCAGGCCGCGGCCCTGCCCGAACCGCGCATCGCCGTGGACATGCGTTTGACTGCCTACCCCGGCCGTCCCCTGACCCTGTGGCTCAGCGACGGGGAAAGCGCCGTGACGGTTACGGGGCCGGAGGCCCCGCAGGCCCGCTCCCGTGCCCTGACGGCGGAGGACGCCGTCCGCTGCCTGGAAAAGACCGGGGACACCTGTTTCACGGCGCGGGACATTTCCGTGGAGACGGCGGACGCTTTCGCGGCGGTGTCCGTGCTCAACGCCCTGCGCCGGGATGGCCTGGCGGCATTGCGCCAGGCGCGGATCGCCGCCCATACCCGGCAGGCGGGCCGGGAGATGCCGGACCGGACCTATGAAATACCCGCCGCGCCCCAGCCGCCCACGGCTTTGTGCCGTACCCCGGCGCAGCTGGATGCGCTGCCCCAGG
>CALVVZ010000162.1 GCA_944364075.1 uncultured Clostridia bacterium | reverse complement strand
CAGGGCGTCCCCCAGGCAGACTGTCTGCCTGGGAGACGCCCTAGAGCGCATGGGCCTGGGGGCGGTGTTTACCGTGCAGAGCAACGGCTTCGGCGCGTATCTCTTTTTGCGCCGCCCGGAGGAGGAAGCGCACCTTTCGGAGCTTACCGCCTTTTTGTGGAAGCATGTGAACGCCCTGGGGGCTTCAAGGATTTATGGCGCGAGGGAGCTGGAGGCCATGGGGGCGGTGGAAAACGTTCCCCTGGCGGTGGAAGCCGCTCCCGGCGTGGTCTATGAGGACGGGCTTCCCCAGGCCAAGCGCGAGAAGGCCACCCACGGTTTTGGCCCCGGGCATACGGCGGAAAACTGCCTCTTTGCCCTGCGGGGCCAGGGCATCCGGGAAGGCGTATGGCTGCCGGACATGCCTATGCGGGATGTGGCGCCTACCCTGGCGGGCATCCTGGGCGTGCGTCTGCCCCAGGCTCAGGGGGAGGACCATAGCGCGCTCTTTCTGAAAGCATAAGGGCGCGGCAGCCTATGTTTCACGTGAAACGTGCGTCGGTTTGTGTCGGAAAATAACGGAAAAGTGGTTTTTCAAGATCAATATTCACGGTTTTTCTGCGAAAAAGGGTTTTTCACAGATAAAATGATGGGAAAAAATTGACAAAAGGGGTTTTTCGTGCCATAATAGGTTCGATTCAAAAATGAGGTACTTCGGCTGGTGGCGCAGCTTGAGGCGGGAAGAAACGGCCTATGGCCGCTGATATAGATATTCGTTCCTTATGCAAGGAACATCTTTCGCTGGAGGTGTCTTGCTTCGTGGATCGCAAGCTGACGGTCACCTATTACCATCACAGCGGGTTTTCCGTGTCCATGGAGGACGTGCTGCTGATCTTTGATTACTGGACGGGCGAGCAGGGGGAACTGCCGGAGGACAAGCGCATTACCCCGGAATTTCTGCGCGCTTTTCGCCAGGTGTACGTATTCATCAGCCACGAGCATCCGGACCATATGGACCCGGTGGTGTTTACCTGGCGTACCGAAGTACCCATTACCTATATTGTCTCCGCGGATATGCCCATCGGCACCCGGGGCAAGCGCATGGCCCCCGGGGACTCCCTCACCCTGTCCCCCCAGGTGCAGGTGAAAGCCTTTGATTCCACGGATCTGGGGGTTTCCTTTCTGGTGGATCTGTGTGGTATCAAGGTGTTCCATGCCGGGGATCTGAATTTCTGGCACTGGCGGGAGGAATCCACCATCAAGGAAATCGAGGAAGCGGACGACGCCTTCCGTCAGGCGGTGGAGCCGATTTCAAGGGAAAGCGTCGATCTGGCCTTTTTTCCCGTGGATGCCCGCCAGGGGCTGATGTACGACGCCGGAGCCAATTATTTCATGATGTGCGTTAAGCCCCGCCTGCTGATCCCCATGCATTTCTGGGGCCGGGCGGAGATTGCCACGGAGTTTGCCCGGCGCAGCCGCTGCCGGCAGACGGAGGTCATGGCCCTTACCCGCTTCGGGGAAAAGATCGGCATGCATTTTACCGAGGACGGTTACATTGACGTGACCCTGCTTACGCCGCCGGAAGTGGTGGTTTCCGGCAAGCAGGCTACCGGGGAATTGCCCATTTTGGAAATTCCCGAAAACAAGGATGTGGATCTGGAGGGGTACGACGCAGCTGATCCTTTCTCCGACTCCGATTTGCCCGTAAAGCTGGACGAGTAAGGCTTGACAAGCCCCGCGTTTTGACGTATGATGAAGCAGCCATCACGGTAGAAAGGCTTGGTGAACTCATATGCAGGTGGAGAAGACCATGACCCTGGGCCAGGTGCTCCAGGCGGATCGCGGCACGGCCCGGATCTTTATGGAGTTTGGCATGCACTGCCTGGGATGCCCCCACGCCACGGCGGAATCCCTGGAAGAGGCCTGCGCGGCCCACGGCGCCAACGTGGACGAGTTGGTGCATCAGCTCAACGAATACTTTGCCGAAAAGGAATAAAGCGTCGTTGCGGGAGGCCGGCCCTGTGGCTTGGCCTTCCGTTTTTTATGTTTTTATTGTGGAAAAAATTGTGGAAAAGCTGGGAATACTGTGGAAATTCTCAGAATTTTCCGACAATAAACCCGGAAAATTTTCCGTATCGTGGAAAATATGTGGAAAAAGTGGATAACCTTTGTGGAAAAGGAGGGGAAACATGATTGTCAAGGATCAACGGGAAGCCCTGTGCGTAGCCTGCGAAATGGAGCGCCGAGCCATCGCCGTGTATGAGCGAGCGCTGACGCTGGCGGCCAGTGAGGAAGTGAAGGCGGGTATCCGGCAGATTCTGGAGGATGAGCGGGAACACCTGCGGCGCTTCAGCGCCATGAAAACCCAATGCTGCGTCGATTACGACGCCGAGGAGCGCCTGCTGATCGCGGCCATGGGGGCGGAAGCGCTGTTTCCCGGCGGCGTGATGGAAATGCGCCGGGCCAACGGGTTGACCAGCCTGACGGGTTTGTATACCTTTGCCCGGGACAGCGAGGCGGACGCCGTGCGCGCCTATGGCAGCTTTGCGGACAAGTGCGCCGATCCCCAAGTGCGCCAGGCGTTTCAGGCCATTGCCCGGGAGGAGGGAACGCACCTGGCCGCTCTGGAAGATCAACTCACAGCGTTGACACCCTGAGCGAACGACCATGGGAATATTATCCACAGCGCTGGGTAAAAACTGTGAATAACCGGCCTTTTACTGTGCAAAACCGGGGAAAAACCCCGGAAAAGCCGCGAATTGTCTCGGAATGTCCGGCGGCGGGCTGTGTATAACTTGTGTAATATGTGGATAACCTGACCATCAGTTGTGCATAACCGGGGGAAAACCCTGGGGAAAATTCCCGACGGCATGTGCAAACTCTTTTGCAAGGAAAGCCGTCTGGGAAAAAAGGCATAGGAGGAAGCCGTCATGGATAAGCATCAACTGGAGGCGGAGGCGCGGCAGGTGCTCTCCGCCTGCGTTAAGGAACTGAAAGCCGCGGGGGATTTGCCCGCGGGGAGTCTGATTGTGCTGGGGTGCTCCACCAGCGAGGTCAGCGGCGCCAACATCGGCAAGGGCAGCGTGCCGGAGCTGGGCGAAATCATCGCCCGGGCCATGTTGGACGCCTGCGCCGGGGAGGGCATGCGCGCGGCTTTCCAGTGCTGTGAGCACCTCAACCGCTGCGTGGTCATGGAGCGGGAAACCTTGCGGGACTACGGCTGCACTCGGGTGAAGGCCGTTCCCCAGCCCAAGGCCGGGGGCAGCGTCCCCGCCGCGGCCTGGAAGCTGCTGCGGGAGCCGGTCCTGGCCCTGTCGGTGCAGGCGGACGCGGCCATCGACGTGGGCGACACCCTGGTGGGCATGCATATCCGCCCGGTGGCGGTGCCCCTGCGGGGGGCTTACCGCCGCCTGGGGGAAGCCAACCTGGTGCAGGCGTACAGCCGCCTGCCCTACATCGGCGGCGCCCGGGCCGTGTATGAGGAAAACTGACTGCGAAAAGGAGAGCCGATATGAATAAACGGGTAATCCTGAACCTGTGCAAGGGTGCGCTCATCGGCGTGGGCGCCATCCTCCCGGGCATCAGCGGCGGGGTGCTGTGCGTGGCCCTGGGCATCTACGGCCTGGTGATGACCTTCCTGGCCCATCCCCTGACGGAATTCCGCCGCCGCTGGCAGGAGCTGGTGCCCTTGCTGGCGGGCTTTGGCGTGGGTGTGCTGGGACTGTCCCGGCTGGTGGAGCTGCTTTTCCGCACCTCCCAGGAGCCGGCGGTGTGGCTGTTCATCGGCCTGATTGCGGGGACGCTGCCCGCCCTGTGGCGGGAGAGCGGCAAGGAAGGCCGCAGCCCCGCCTGCCTGGCCTGGGGCGCGGGCGCCTTTGCGGTGATGCTGCTGTTCCTTCTGTGGATGCAGGGCGCCGGGGTGCGCACGGTGACGCCCAGCTTCGGCCTGTGGCTGCTGTGCGGGGTGCTGTGGGGCATCGGCATCATCGCCCCGGGGATGAGCCCCTCCTCCCTGTTCATTTTCATGGGCGTGTATCAGCCCATGGCCGCGGGCATCGCGGATCTCTCCATGCCCATTTTGCTGCCCATGGCCCTGGGGCTGGTGCTGTGCGTGGTGATCT
Source organism: uncultured Clostridia bacterium (assembly GCA_944364075.1). GTDB lineage: Bacteria > Bacillota > Clostridia > Christensenellales > Aristaeellaceae > Egerieenecus. The sequence goes on along the minus strand of CALVVZ010000162.1, from coordinate 2,911 downwards.
TTTCAAAGGCCATGAACTGGCTGCTGGGCCGCTTCTACGGCCCTACCATGCATGTGCTGCTGGGGGTGTCCCTGGCATCCACGCTGGTGATTCTCCCCCTGGGCAGCGCGGTGACCCTGGGCACGGGGCTGCTGTACGCCGCGTGCTTCCTGGGCGGGCTGGTGGTGGCCCTGTGGATGGACCGGGTCAGCCGCCGCATGGAAGCGGAGGGCAAGAAATAATCCGCCCGAAAACATCCGTCCCCCGCAGGAAAGGAGACTTCCCCATGACAGCCGACGCCCTGTGGCAAGCCTTCGCCGCCGCCTGCCCGGACGCCCCCGCCGCCTATGAGGCCTAGGCCTTTGGGGCGGAGCCGGACGCCCTGGCCCGCCTGGTGCTGGCGGGGCGCAAGACGGCCACCGCTTCCGCCTATCCCCTCTACGCCCTGCACGGGGAGCCGCTCCCGCGGGTGGGGGCCTGCGACGTGCTCCTGGACGGCCGGGGGGAGGCGGTGTGCGTGCTGCGCACCACCCGGGTGTATGTGCTTCCCTTCCGGGAGGTCACGGCGGAGCACGCCTTCCAGGAGGGCGAGGGCGACCGCACCCTGGCCAGCTGGCGGGCGGTGCATCAGGCCTTCTTCACCGGGGAGCTGGAGCGGGCGGGCCTGACCTTCACGGAGGAAACGCCCGTGGTCTGCGAGGAGTTCGAGGTGGCCTTTCGCCCGTAATTCCTCTCCCCCGCCCCCCCTTGCAAAAGCCGCTCCCCCATGCTATAATGCCTGCAAGAAATGCGATGAGGGGCGCAAGCGCCGCCGCCGTCCGTTCAGAGAGCGCGCCGCAGGTGGAAGGCGCGCCGGGGGACGCGGCGCATCCCGGCCCGGAGCAGCGGCCAATCCCCGCCGTTTCGTCCCCGTGAAAGGACGCGCAATGAGTGAGGGCGGCTTTTCTTCCGCCCTAAGCCGGGTGGTACCGCGAAGGTTCAGCCTTCGTCCCTGCAAAAACATGCAGCGACGGGGCTTTTTTTCTGCCCCGCCGCCCAGAAGGAGGTTGTTCCCCATGGCCAAGGAAAAGAAACAGGAATTTGTGACCCACATCACTCCCCGCAGCGAGGACTTCTCCCAGTGGTATACCGACGTAATTCTCCAAACCCAGCTGTGCGACTATGCCCCCGTGCGCGGCTGCATGGTCATCCGCCCCTACGGCTACGCCATCTGGGAGCGGATTCAGGAGGAGATGGACCGCCGCTTCAAGGCCACCGGTCATGAAAACGTGTACTTCCCCATGTTGATTCCCGAAAGTCTCCTGCTCAAGGAGGCCGAGCACGTGGAGGGCTTTGCCCCCGAGGTGGCCTGGGTTACCCAGGGCGGCACGGAAAAGCTCCAGGAACGCCTGGCCGTGCGCCCCACCAGCGAGACGATCTTCTGCACCATGTACTCGAAGTGGGTGCAGACCTGGCGGGATCTGCCCATCAAGTATAACCAGTGGTGCTCCGTCATGCGCTGGGAAAAGACCACCCGTCCCTTTCTGCGCACCAGCGAGTTCCTCTGGCAGGAGGGCCACACCCTGCACGCCACCCCCGAGGAGGCCCAGGAGGAAACTCTGACCATGCTGGAGGTTTACCGGGAGGTGGCCGAAAAGGCCCTGGCCCTGCCCGTATACGTGGGCCAGAAGAGCGACAAGGAAAAGTTCGCCGGCGCCCGGGCCACCTATTCCATGGAGGCCATGATGCAGGACGGCAAGGCCCTGCAGGCCGGCACCAGCCACAACTTCGGCACCAACTTTGCCGAGGCCTACGACATCCAGTTCCAGAACAAGGAAGGCAAGCTCACCTATGCCCAGGAAACCAGCTGGGGCGTGAGCACCCGCCTCATCGGCGCCATTATCATGACCCACGGCGACGAGCGCGGCTTGCGCCTGCCCCCGGTGATCGCCCCCATTCAGGTGGTTATCGTGCCCGTGGCGGCCCACAAGCCCGGCGTGACCGAGGCCTGCCAGCAGCTGGCTGACCAGCTCAAGGAAAAAGGCTTCCGGGTGAAGCTGGACGACCGCGACACGGTAAGCCCCGGCTTCAAGTTCAACGACTGGGAGATGAAGGGCGTCCCCGTGCGCCTGGAGATCGGCCCCCGGGATCTGGAAAACGGCGTGGTCATGGCCTTCCGCCGGGACACCCTCGAGAAGTTCACCGTGCCCATGGCGGAGATTGCCGAAAAGCTCCCCGCCCTGCTGGACGACATTCAGCAGACCCTGTACAACCAGGCCAAGGCCTTCCGCGACGAGCGCACCGTGCAGGTACACAACATGGAGGAGCTGGGCCAGGCGGTACAGACCGGCTTTGCCAAGGCCATGTGGTGCGGCGAGCAGGCCTGCGAGGACGAGATCAAGGAGAAGTTCAACGCCTCCAGCCGGAACATGCCCTTTGATCAGGAAGGCGAGACCTTCGGCGACACCTGCGTCTGCTGCGGCAAAAAGGCCAAGAAGGTTATGTACTTCGCCAAAGCCTATTAACCGAAGGGGTCCAGGGGGAAAGGCAGGCATAGCCGCCAGTGGCGGCTGAGCATGCCTGCCTTTCTCAACCGAAACGAGCGGCGGAACGCCGCGACGATTGAGGTTGCGGAACGATCGGAAAGCCCCCTGGTCGCCTCGGCAGAGGCGAAACTCCCTGCGAAGCAGGGAAGCAAAGAGGGAGACTTTCCCCTACCCTTCACAAGAAATCTGTTATTTGTGTCAGATTTCGCACATCTGCACCGAAGGTTTCCAAAGGGCGATCGGAAAGCCCTTTGGTCGCCTCCGCAGAGGCGAAACCCTGCGAAACAGGAAAGCAAAGAGGGGACTTTCCCCTGCCTTCCAAAAAAATCCGTTATTTGTGTCAGATTTCGCACATCTGCACCGAAGGTTTCCAAAGGGCGATCGGAAAGCCCTTTGGTCGCCTCCGC
>CALVVZ010000161.1 GCA_944364075.1 uncultured Clostridia bacterium | reverse complement strand
TACACCTTCGGACGACCTCTGGTTGGCCGAAGGTGCTTCCTCAAAAAAGTGGCGACGCCACTTTTTTGACACGCTGACGGGCATCCCTTCCGGATACCCGTATTGTACCGCAGCGTCCACCGGCATGTAAAATACTTATTCCTTATAATCAGAAATGCTCGAAAAGCATTTCTTCGCATGCGCAATCAAAGCGGCCGCCGTCGAGGAGGCCGCCTGGTGCTTTTTCCATACAAGCACAGAGCCGAAGGCCAGCGGCGGGTCCAGCGGCACAAACCGCAATCCCGGATAGGCGCAGTCCAGGCGTATGCACAAGGCGTCGCCAAAGCCGGCTCTGACCAGCATGGCTACGTTATACAGCAGGTTATAGCGGATCGGAATGTCCAGCTGGTCCAGACTGGCGCCAAACCAGTTGGCCAGTTCGTTTTCAACGGCTTCCCGGCCGGAAAGCATCAGCGTTCGTCCAGCCAGATCCTCCGGCCGGACAGCGTCCAGCTTGCTCAGGGGCGAGTCCTCCCGGGTCAACACGCCCCACTGTTCCGGCACCGGCACGCGAAGAAAGGCATACCTGGAAATATCCACGGGCTCGGAAAGCAGTCCCATGTCCAGCGTACCGTTTTCCATGCGTTCCTTGATGTGATCGGCATTGCCGCTGTAAAAGCGGTAGCGCACCCGTGGATGGCGCCGCCGGAAGGAAGAGAGCATCTCTGCCAGCACGGCTACGCTCCGCGTTTCTCCGCTGCCGATGGCAACTTCGCCACAGAGATCTTTCTCTTTTCCGCCGAAGTCCCTTTGGGTACGGTCCACCAGTTCAACAATCTCCTGGGCTCTGCGGCGAAGCAACATACCGTCCTGGGTCAGGACAATACGGTGATTGCTCCGCTCAAACAGCTTTGCGCCCAACTCCTCCTCCATCTCCCGCATTTGGCGGGACAGGGTGGGCTGCGTCACATGCAGCAGCCGTGCCGCGTGGGTGATGTTTTCTTCCCGGGCAATCATCAAGAAATACCTGAGCACGCGCAGTTCCATAGCGTCATCCCTTTCGTCAGGCTGTGACACACCGATTGTACCATGCCCCGGAGAAACGGACAACCTTCCCGCAGCGTTTCCCCTGCACGCGCCTTTGCTGGCGCTTTGATGCTCCGCCGGACGCCGCGCCGTCCAGCAAGCTTTTCGTTTTTTTGTCCAGCAAGCTTTTCGTTTTTTCCCTTTGACAAGGGCGGGGGTTCGTGCTATAATCCCGCTATACCATACAAAGGCGATGACGGAGAACAACGCCTGCATTCCCCTCCGGCCCCAAGAGAGGGCGGCGCTTGGTGCGAGCCGCCCGGCGGAGCGCAGGAAATTCCCTCCCGAGCTGCGCCGCTGAAAGGCACATACCTACTAGGCGGCGACGATTCGGCCCCGTGAAAGGCATCGAGCGCATCAGAATCCACCGGGTGGATTCCCGTGCGGAAGTTGGGTGGTAACACGCGGCAATACGCCTTCGTCCCATGCACCGGGGACGAAGGCTTTTTTTATGCCGCCGCCCGTAACGAAGGAAGGAGCGGACATCCATGAATATGAAGGAACAAATCGCCCAGATCCGGGCGCACGTCACCGAGGAAATGCGCGCCCTGGACGGCACCCAGGCCCTGGAAAGCCTGCGGGTGAAGGTCCTGGGCAAGAAAGGCGAGCTCACGGCGCTATTGCGGAGCATGGGACAGCTCACCCCCGAGGAGCGTCCTCAGGCGGGCCAGCTGATCAACCAGGCTCGGGAGGAGTTCACCGCCCTGCTGGACGAAAAGCTGCGGGAGTTCAAGGCCATCGAGCAGGAGGCGGCCCTGCGCCGGGAAGCCATCGACGTGACTCAGCCCTGCGCCCTGCCCCCCCGCGGCAGCGCCCATCCCATCACCCTGTGCATGAACGAAATGGTGGACTGCTTCACGGGCATGGGCTTTGAGGTGGTGGAAGGCCCCGAGGTGGAGCTGGACCACTACAACTTCGAGCTGATGAACATCCCCAAGAACCACCCCGCCCGGGACGCCCAGGATACCTTTTATATTGACGACAACGTGGTGCTGCGCACCCACACCTCCCCCATGCAGGCGCGCACCATGCTCACCCGCAAGCCCCCCATCCGCGTCATTTGCCCCGGCCGGGTGTACCGGGCCGACGAGGTGGACGCCTCCCACAGCCCCGTATTCCATCAGATGGAGGGTCTGGTCATTGACAAGGACGTGACCATGGCCGACCTGCGCGGTACCCTGAACGCCTTTGCGGAGCGGCTGTACGGCAAGGGCATCACCACCCGCTTCCGCCCCAGCTTCTTCCCCTTCACCGAGCCCTCCACCGAGGTGGACCTCACCTGCGCGGCCTGCCACGGCAAGGGCTGCCGGGTGTGCAAGGGCACCGGCTGGATCGAGGTGCTGGGCGGGGGCATGGTCAACCCCAAGGTGCTGGAGATGTGCGGCATTGACAGCAGCGTATATTCCGGCTTCGCCTTTGGTATCGGCCTGGAGCGCATCGCCATGCAGCGTTACAGCGTCCCCGACATGCGCCTGCTCTACGAGGGCGACCTGCGCTTCCTGGGCCAGTTCCGGTAAGCCGGCGGCCCGCGTTCAACCAAGCATACAACCGTAACTGCCGCAAGGAGGCGTTTGACATTGAAAATTCCCATGCAATGGATCGGGGCCTATACCCCCATTTCCCTGGAGCCCCAGGCGTACATGGACCGCATGATTATGTGCGGCGACGGCGTGGAGGGCTATGAAAACCTGGGCGCCGAGGTAGAGAACGTGGTGGTGGGCCGGGTGCTCACCTGCGAACCCCATCCCGACAGCGACCATCTGCACGTGACCACCGTGGACGTGGGCGAGGGCGAACCCCTGCAGATCGTCTGCGGCGCGCCCAACTGCGAGGCGGGCATTCTGGTGCCCGTGGCCAAGGTGGGCGCCCGGCTGCCCGGCGGCGTGAAAATCAAGAAGGGCAAGCTGCGGGGCGTGGCCAGCGAGGGCATGCTCTGCTCCTCCGACGAGCTGGGCGTGCCCGTGGAGCTGTATCCCTCCGTGGGCGCGGCGGGCCTGCTGATCTTCCAGGAGGATTATCCCCTGGGCGCGGACGTGCGGCCCATCCTGGGCATCGACGACACGGTGATGGATTTCGAGGTGCTGGCCAACCGCCCCGACTGCCTGAGCGTGTGGGGCGTGGCCCGGGAAACCGCCGTGGCCTGCGGCTCCACCTTCCACAAGCCGGAAATCTCCGTGAAGGAGTGCGGCGGGGACATTCACGACTATGTACAGGTGGAGGTCCGCGACCCCGACCTGTGCCCCCGCTACGTGGCCCGGGTCATCAAGGATGTGCGGGTGGGGCCCTCCCCCATGTGGCTGCGCAAGTACCTGCACGGGGCGGGCATGCGCTCCATCAACAACGTGGTGGACATCACCAACTTCGTCATGCTGGAAACCGGCCATCCCATGCACGCCTTTGACCTGGACATGGTAGAAGGCCGTCACATCATCGTGCGCCGGGCCGTGGAGGGCGAGCACATCACCACCCTGGACGGCAAGGCCCACGCCCTCACCCCCGGCCAGCTGGTCATCTGCGACGCCAGCAAGCCCTCCTGCGTGGCGGGCATCATGGGCGGCGAGGAGAGCGAGATCACCGAAAAGACCCACACCATGATGTTCGAGTGCGCGGTGTTCGACCGGGCGTCCACCCGCGTCACCAGCCGCGCCCTGGGTATCCGCACGGAGTCCTCCGGCCGCTTCGAGAAGGGCGTTTCCGTCCGCACCGCCATGGAGGCCATGGACCGGGCCTGCCAGCTCATCAATGAGCTGGACGCCGGGGACGTGGTCAGCGGCGTCATCGACCTGTATCCCGACCCCGCCAAGGAGCAGGTGGTCGCCGGCTCCTGCAAGCGCATTGCCCAGCGCACCGGCGTGGACATTCCCCCCGAGGAAATCGAGCGCATCCTCTCCGCGCTGTACTTTGACGTGAAGCGGGAGGGCGACGCCCTGACCGCCGTGGTGCCCGAGTTCCGCCAGGACGTGGAAGGCGAGGCCGACCTCTCCGAGGAAGTGCTGCGCATCTACGGCTATGACAAGATCCCTTCCACCCTGCTCCGGGGCGAAACGACCCCCGGCGGCCGCAACGACCGTATGCGTCTCAAGGACGACCTGGCCGGCCAGCTCCAGGGCATGGGGTACTACGAGATCATGAACTTCTCCTTCCTCAGCCCCAAGGATATTGAAAAGCTGAACCTGCCCGCCGGAGACGAGCGCCTCCAGCCCCTGCAGATTCGCAATCCCCTGGGCGAGGATACCTCCGTCATGCGCTCCACCCTGGCGCCCGGCATGCTGAAAACCCTGGCCCTGAACATGAACCACGGCAACGAGACCGCCCGCCTCTACGAGGCCGCCGCGGTGTTCGATCCCCTGCATCCCACGGATGAGGGCCTGCCCACCGAGACCCAGATCCTGTGCCTGGGCGTCTACGGCAAGGAGGAGGACTTCTACACCCTGCGGGGCGCGATGGAGCAGCTGCTGCGCCACCGGGGCATCGCCTTCCAGATTGTGCCCGGCGGGGAGAGCTACCATCATCCGGGCCGCTGCGCCCGCCTGATGCAGGGCGAAACCGTGCTGTGTACCCTGGGCGAGGTACACCCCGCCGTGCGGGAAAACTTCGACATGCCCGCCCGCGCCCTCATCGCGGAGATGAACCTGGAAACCATCGCCGCCCTGTCTCAGCCCATGGGCGCGGTGAAGCCCATGCCCCGCTACCCCGCCGTGAGCCGCGACCTGTCCCTGGTAATGCCCGAGCGCACCTCCGTGGGCCCGCTGATGGCGGACATGGCCAAGGCCGCCGGCGCGATCCTGGAGGATGTGAAGCTCTTCGACGTGTACCGCAGCGCCGCCCTGGGCGCGGACATGAAGTCCGTGGCCTTCGCCTTCGTGTTCCGCGGCGCGGACCGCACCCTTACCGAACAGGAGATCACCGCCGCCATGGACAAGATCCTCAAGGCGGCGGCGGACAAGCACGGCGCGGTCATCCGCAGCTGAGTCCGCGGTCAGATGCGTCCATACCGGCCTGAACCGGTCTTTCCGTAAAAAGACGCCCCCCATTTGCGGCAGCCATTGGCCGGACAAATGGGGGGCTTGTTTGCGCTTGCGGGGATGCCGCCACGCACAGCGGCATACAGCGGCAAGCGCGGGGGAATGCCAGACAGGTTTTCCTGTGTTCCGTCCAGTATCCGAAAAAAACGTAACTATTCCAGCACGATGCGGGGATTCTCCCGGCTGGGCCGATAGAGGACGAACCGGCGGCCGATATGCTGCACGGGTTCCGCGCCGGTCTGGCGGCACAGTTCCTGCAGGGCTTCCCGAGCGGTGACAGGGGCGCCGGGCTGCACCGCACCCTTGATCAGCTCCCGGGCTTCCAGGGCGTCGTAGGCCTCCTTTACGGTGCCGGGGGTCACGCCCTCTTTGCCCACATAGAGGATGGTTTCGATGGTGTTGGCCATGGAGCGAAGCATGGCGCGCTGTTTGCTGGTCATGTGGCAGGTTTCCTTTCTTTCGCGTTATTCCACAAAGTCAAATTCCATGTCGCCGATACGAACGGTGTCGCCTTCCCCCGCCCCGGCCTGGCGCAGGGCGTCGATGACGCCCCAGCGGCGCAATGTGCGGTGAAACCAGTTCATGCTTTCCTCGTCCTCAAAGTTCACGCTGTCAATCAGCCGCTGCATGGCGGGACCGTCCACCTCGTAAACTTCGCCATCCTTGACCACGGCGAAGGAATCAATGGCGGGGGTGGGCAGGGGTACTTCTTCCTCCGCAAAGGGTTGCAGGGGCGGCAGCGTGTCCAGGCGCTTGGCCGTAGCATCCAGCAGCGCCTCAAAGCCCTGATGGGTGGCCGCGCTCACGGGGAAAACGGGAATATCCGTCCCCGCCAGATGGGCCTTGAGCCGTTCCAGGTTTTCCGCGGAATCGGGCAGGTCCATCTTGTTGCACACCACGATCTGCGGGCGTTGGCTCAGCTCCCCGTAGGCGGTCAGCTCCCGGTTGATCTGTTCATAATCCGCAATGGGGTCCCGGCCCTCGCTGCCGGAAATATCCAGCACGTGCAGGAGCAGCCGGGTACGCTCCACATGGCGCAAAAAATCGTAGCCCAGTCCCACGCCTTCCGCCGCGCCTTCCACCAGCCCGGGGATGTCCGCCAGCACGAAATCCTTGCCATAATGGCGCACAATCCCCAGGTTGGGGGTCAGGGTGGTGAAGTGGTAGTTGCCGATCTTGGGCTTGGCGGAGGTGACCACGGAAAGGATGGTGCTCTTGCCCACGTTGGGGTATCCCACCAGGCCCACGTCCGCAATGGTTTTCAGCTCCAGCAGGAAGGTATGCATCTCGGTTTTGACTCCGGGCTTGGCGAAGTTGGGCGCCTGCCTGGTGGGAGTAGCAAAATGGCTGTTGCCCCAGCCGCCCCGGCCGCCCCGCAGCAGCGTTTTGGAGGAACCCGGCTCGAACATGTCCGCCACCACCACGCCGGTGGCCTCATCCCGTACCACGGTGCCCACGGGCACCTTGATGGTCAAGTTTTCTCCCCGTTTGCCGGTGCAGCGGCCGCCGGAGCCGTCCGCCCCGTTTTCCGCGGTATACTTGGATTTGAAGCGGAAGTCCAGCAACGTGTGCATGTTGGGATCGGCGAAGAGAATCACGTCCCCGCCTATGCCGCCGTCGCCGCCATCAGGCCCGCCGTTGAGCACGAATTTCTCCCGGTGGAAGGAAACGCTGCCGTTTCCTCCGTTTCCGGCCTTGGCCGTTATTTTTACATGATCCACAAAGTTTCCCCTTCGTTCCTCCTGAACATTCGACCGCAGCGCCGGCGTTTCCGGCGCGCCTTCCCCGCGCGCAAAGCGCGCGGCCTTTAGTATATCACAAAGGTCCGCCGCCGAAAAGGTGGCGGAAGAGAAAATTCCGGCGCGTTTGCAACGCGCCGGTCAGCGTGTCGAAAAAGTGGTTTTCACCACTTTTTCGAGGAAGCACCTTCGGCCAACCAGAGGTCGTCCGAAGGTG
>CALVVZ010000160.1 GCA_944364075.1 uncultured Clostridia bacterium | reverse complement strand
CTAGCCCTGAAACGGAAGCCGCTACGCAGCCGGATTCCAATGCAGAGACTACCTCCGAGCCAACCGCTGATGCGGAGCATACCGCAGAAACCAGTCCCGACATGGAGAATACGGCAACGCCCAGCCCTGAAACGGAAGCCACCGCGGAGCCTGAGGACGGGATGGCGGCGGATGCAGACCAGGATGAATGAAAAACGACCCTGGGAGGGAGGACTGCTCATGAAAAGCTGGCAACGGTGTTTCATGGTTTTCTTGGCGCTGCTGCTGGCATGGCTGCCTGTTTGCGCTTCCCACGCCCAGGCAGAGGACAGCCTGCGCTTGGGTATTGCATGGACCGTGGAGGAAGATGCTTTTTTCACGGCATTAAGCGCATTGGATGTGTATCTGGATACGGAAGAGCAGCAGGCCCTGGATGCGGTGATCGCGCTGTTGAATGCGGCGGAAGTGCGCCTCCAACTGGGCATGAACGGCGAGCAAACACGCCTGTCTCTGATGCTGTCAGGGTCAGAAATCCTCTATTTTCAGGAGGATGTCTACGGTGGCAGGCGCTATGTGACCTCCAACCTGTTTCCGGGTGTAGCCTTTGCCATTTCTCAGCACGAAGTCTGGGATGTGGCACAGGCCCTTTGGCGGACGGACTGGACAAGCCTTGGGCAGGAATTGGGAACCGAAACGGAAGCGTGGGCGGAATCCCTGGAGGCGCAGTATGAAGAAGGCGTTTTTTGGGGAGACGTGATCCCTTCAGCCAACGCGCGCACCCGATACGTGGTGGAAGACCAGGATCTGTCGGCGCTGGTGGATGCTTGGGTGGATACGCTGCGTAGCCGTGAAGATGTAGCCGCCCTGGCGGATACGCTGCTGGTGGAAGGATACTGGGACGCCTGGCTCGACATGGCTCAGGATTTTAACTATCAGGTAGCGCGGGACAATTTGTACCGATATGACGCGAGCGTGCTTTGGAACAAGACGGGGGAGCCTGTGGGCACGGTGATTGCCGCCAGCCTGCAGGATTCCGCGCAGCGGCCCTGGATGCTGTCCCTGGGGTGGGATGATCGTGGCGTGGACGCACTGGCGACCTTGCCCTTGGATATGGAGGATGTTCTACTCCGGTATACGCTGTCGACCGATGAGCAGGAGGATGCACAAACGCTGTTCCAACGGCTTCATGTACTCAATGCGGCAGCAGGCGAGGGATATGACGCCGCGGCGGAAAATGCCGCGGAGGAACTGCTTATGGAGGGGGAAACACGCTTTCTGCTCACAGGCCCGGTTCAGCAGACACTGTACCAGGGCAGTGCTACCCTGCGCGGCGCGGGGATCGACTTGACGATCCGACAGGATGGTGAAAGCTCCCTGAACTTGCAGGACTTGTCCATGAGCGGAATTTCGCAGTTCTACTTGGCAGACGGTGCGCTTCTATGCACGCAAACTTACGGTAGCGAGCTGACAGAGGTTGCCCCGGTGCCTGATTTTGCCGGGTTAACAGTCCTGACGCCGGATACCCTTCTATGCCCGGAGATGCTTGAAGCGCTGGACCTTGGGCTTGAGCAGTTGACCGTGCGCGTTTTTAAGGCGATTCCCCCGGAATGCATCGACCTGTTGATTCAGCTGACACTGGCGCTTCCCTGAACGGTCAGAAGGCGATTCGCGTGGTGCGGGCCAGGATCTGCGGGCGTATCTGCTCTGCAATCCTGGCCTTTTGCTTGGACATGTTTGTGAAAAAGTCACAAAAAATTTCCATTTCTAGGCCTGCTTTCTCTTTTCATCCCCTGGAAGCTGTGCTATAATGCATAGGACGTGCTATATGGAAGGAGCGACTTGGACATGGTAGATAAGCATCTGATGGATCAGATGGAGAACATATTGAGCCGGTTGACCATACCGGTGACCATCATGGATAAGGACCCGGAAACTTGGACTACCGCGGAGCATCCGCCGCTGGAGCAAATCAGCGATGGCATGACGCAGAGCATTCACGGGGTTTTATACCTGGGTATTACCCAACCTGCCGTGGTGTTGTGCTGTGAAGAACGCCTTCCCGGCGCCCGGGATGTGCTTACCCTGGCGGAAACGCTGGTAGCAACCCTGGCCGGAGGCGGCGGACGGGAGGAAAACGCCTTTGACGTTTACCGCCGCACCCTTCGCGGGGAGCTTACAGGGGCGGAGCTGGAGGCGCTGGCCCATGAGCATCAGCTTCCTGCGGAGCTTAAGCGCTGTGTATTGGTTTTTCACATGGTGCAAACCGAAAACGAGCGGGCGTTTAGCCTCTTGCGGGATCTGGTGCCCATGCAGGAGCGGGATGTTCTCATCGACATGGACCGCCATACGGTAGCGCTAGTGCGCGACATGACCGACGCGGAGAGCAGCGATGAGCTGATTCAGTTCAGCGAGGCATTGCAGGAAACGCTTATGAGCGAAACCGCGCATCAGATGACCGTAGGTATCGGCAGCAGCCGAAATACCCTGGAGGAAATCCGGGAAAGCTACAGCGAGGCGCGGCGCGCTATTGAGGTTGGCCGCATCTTCCAGCCGGAGAGCAGCATCTATATGTTCAGCAAGCTAGTGCTGGAGCGCTTCCTGATGGAGCTTCCCCAGGAGATCAGCGCGTACTACCATAGCCTGCTGTTCAATCGTAGGACGCAGCGCCTTTTCAACGAGGAAATGCTTTACACCATTGAGATGTTCTTCAAAAAGGATCTCAATTTGTCGGATACGGCGCGACAACTGTATATTCATCGCAATACGTTGGTATACCGGCTGGATAAGGTACAGCGGCAGACGGGGCTTGATCTGCGTAAGTTCGAGGACGCAGTGACGTTCAAGATTCTGATGGAGCTAAAAAAGTGCGGCGGAGACAAAATCGTGCGGAAGTGAGCCGTGCCGCCGGAAAAGGAGCGTGAATCATGAAAAAAGCCAAACTGATCCTTTTGCTGGCGCTGGTGGCAAGCCTTGCCGCCGGTTGCGCTTACCTGCCTTTGCTGACCATGACTCCAGAACTGCCCGTTTCCCCTGATCAAACCGTCACGGAAAACGGAGATACCGTCACTATTCCCCGCGCCCTCTATGAACGGTATCAGCAGATGGACGAGTTGCTGGAAATCATGGACGTAGTGGATACCTACTATTATCAGGATACCGATGAGAGAACGATGCTGGACGGCGCAGCACAGGGATTGCTCTACGCCTTGGAAGATCCTTACACTTTCTACTACAACGCAGAGGCGTATGCCGAGCTGTGGGAGGAAGATGAGGGGAACTACGCCGGTGTGGGTATCCAGATCTCCGGGTCGTATCTGACCGGGGATTGTACCATCAGCCGCGTTTTTGACAATGGCCCGGCCCGGGAGGCAGGCATTCACAAGGGAGACATTTTACGCAAGGTGGATGACCTGGAGGTAACGGTCTATACCCTGAACGACGCGGTGGATATTATGCGCGGCCATCCCGGCGAACCGGTGACCCTGGTGGTGGACCGGAATGGCGAAGAACTGACCTTCACGGTAAACCGTGCGCAGGTCAGTGTCAACTGGGTGGAAAGCGGCATGCTTACGGATAATGTGGGCTACATCTATCTCTATGAGTTTTCCGGAGACTGTGCCGCACAGGTGGATGCCGCCATTGCGGATATTATTGCGCAGGGCGCCAGGGGCTTGATTCTGGATCTTCGCGATAATCCTGGCGGATGGATGGATGATGCTGTTTCCATTGCGGATCATTTTTTGGACGAAGGGATTATTTGCTACCTAGAATATAAGGATGGTACCAGGGAGTACGAATACTCCAAGGATGGCAAGGAAGATCTGGAGCTGGTCATCCTCGTCAATGAATTCTCCGCCAGTTCCTCGGAGATCCTCGCCGGTTCGCTGCAAGATTGTGCGGGTGCGACGGTGGTAGGCGTGCAATCCTACGGAAAGGGCGTTGTGCAGTATGTTTTGCCCATCGGCGATGAAGGTGCGGGGATGCAGGTAACGGTTGCCCAGTATTTCACGCCCAATGGCAATACGGTGCATGGCATCGGCATTACACCGGATGTGGAGATTGCGCTGCCGGAGGGAGACAACGGCATGTATGAATTCGGCGATCTGGCTGATCCGCAGCTGAACAAGGCCCTGGAGGTCATGGAAGAAAAGCTAGGCAAACTTGCCGAGGCAGTCTGACAATCTGAAGCAGTTTCCTGATTCGGGATACAGATCAGGAAAAGGCTTGCATAAATGGAAGTGTCGGAGAGGGAATGACAGCCCTCCCGACACTTCCATGGAAGGTTTTGAAAGCATGGTTGGAGAGGGATTAGCCCCTCCAATTTTTATTTGCATCCGTCGGCTTTGCAGTGGGTGCGATTGCTTGTATCACCGGCTTGCATACCTTGCCCAAATGGATTCCTGATCGCAACGGTATGATTTCTGGTAATCCAGCAAAAGACGGATCATCGGGGAATGTTGCCTTCCGCAAAAACGCAGTTTTCTTCATACGCAGATTTTTTGCTTGCTTTTTCATGGGAAATACCGTATAATAATCAAGCCGTGTTCATGATGACGATTGGGTCCCGTGCGATCCTTCGGTGTGAACCCTGTCAGGTCCTGACGGAAGCAGCAGTAAGCGCTTTGATGGATGTGCTGCGGGTCAGCTCAGTCTGAGTGGACCGGTATTATGCAAGTATTGTTGTCTGCGCCGCCTATATGCTGGCGCGGACTTTTTTGCATCTGTCGGTTTAGATGCCATGGTAAGGGCTGAGCCAGGCTTGGACGTTCCTCATCCCTGGCGATTTCCATGGGAAAGGACAATGTACAGGGCTAGCCGGCAGATGTTTCAAGAAGCACGGTACGTCCACCACGGAAGCAAATGGCTGATGTGCTCAAAGGGCACCTTTCTTGCTCAGTGAACCGGGGGAATGTTTGTAAAACGGCAGCAAATATACTATGCCTTGCCTGAGTCTCAGCTACAGGAATATTCGCTGCGATGGAATTACCGGGCCGATGAAATTGGATATGGTATAGTGCCTGACTCTTTTGGATTTTACCTGTGCGCGATGATACGATAAGAATACACTTTTCCGATATCTACTTACCGGAAATATATCAGGCGCGGAAAAAACATGAACGCGGATCGTTGAAACCACGAGCAATACCGCGCCAACCCATTTGTGCCATATTGCTCTTAGGAAAAGCGAACAGAAAAACTTTTTTCAAGGGATGCAATGATTGGATAGATGCGAGCGGTTACAGACGATCTTCTTCCAGGTGGCGAATCTTCCGCCGCAACATGGTACCTTGAACGATGCAAAACAGCAATAGCACGCCGCATCCGCCGCCCAGCAATTCAAGCATGCGGGACGGCTCTTGTTGCTCCTGCTCCAAGGCGCTTGCAAGTGCTGGCGGGGGAGTTTCCACGGCAAGAGATACCGGGATGGAGAAGGAAAAGGCATTCCCGTCCTGATCCGAGCAGGCGACCGACAACGTACCGTCAAACGAGCCGGTGCAGTTTTTGTCTGTTACAATGGTCATCTGCGCGTTTTTGGTTTCACCGGGGGCGATGCTTCCTACCAGTACGCTTTGCCGCTCCACAATGCCGGGAAGTGTCAGCGTAGCCAATACCTGCACTACGTTGCCTTTCCCCATGTTCATCAGTGGTAGAGATAGGGTAGCGCTGTCACCGGCCACGACGCTGGCAGGCATTTTCAGACCGCCTTGTTCCAGGCGTATATCCTGAACTACGGGGAAGGTAAAGTTTTCTGATTGTGTGACCTGTTTCCCCAGTGCCGTCCATTCCAGGGAAAAATTCAACATATGGGGTGACACGGAAGCGGTGGGAAGCACTGTCATGGGGAAAGAGACTTGAACGCGTTCTCCGGGGGCTAGTCCATCCAGGTACAGCGTTCCTGCGCCAGCGGGTAGAATGTCTTCACTACTGTCTGTGATGCGTAAGGAAATCTGCTCAAAGGCAATGCTTTTGCAAGGATTTTCCAGCGTAGCGGTGAGGGAGGCGTCCTCTCCCAGGCGGAAGGCGGCTTGCACCTCCGTGAGCTGGATGCGGATAGCCTCCGTGTTGGGCTGGCCGTCCCGAATGCGGAAAACATAAGGAATATCGGTTTGCAATGGGTTCCCCTGGGCGTCCGTGCCGGTGATGCGCAAAAGGGCAGGGTAGTCTCCGTTTTGCCGGTCCTTGTGGAGATTCAGGGAGAAGCGCAGGGCCCAAAGACCTTCCCTGGTCTGCTGCGCCGTAGCCGTCATGGCCTGGAGCGGGAAAGGCGACAGCGTATCATCCTGTAGGAGAACTTCCCCTTGGATGGCGCCCTGCGCCACCGGAGAAACGATGGGCAGCACCAGGGACAGGCGGTTGCGTGTTATTTCCGGCGCATATCCCTGAAGCCACGAGCGGCCCATGCCGGTGAGTACCGCCCGCTGGTCAATGGCAAAGGCTGCCGCTTCTTTCGTTGCGCCCGCAGAGAAAATGGGTACAAGAAACAGCACGGCCAGCAAAGCCGCAAACAAGAATATTCTTTTCATATGCTTATAACTCCCTGATATTTTCTACGATACTTCTGCCGGTTACCTGCTGCAGGCGCGCGCGGATGCCCGCCAAAGCACACAGGGCATTCAGTGCCGCCAACAGGACCATGGCGGGGAGCACCATCGTTAGCGCGCCGGATAACGGATAGATTTCCGCAAGCACCATGCCCACGGTAACCGCCAGGGCGATCAGCAGACCGGTCCCGGCGGAGAGAAATACCGGCAGGCGATAGCATCCCAGCAGCGCATGCTCGTCCGCACCGGCGGCCCGAAGAGTGCCGATCATGCGCTCGTCGGCCTGGATGCGCCGGGAGGCTTCGGAAATCTGCATGGCCGCAGATACCGCAAAGAAAAGTGCCAGAATGCCGCCCAACAGCAGTACGGTTTCGTACAGCTCCGCCCATGCCTCCCGGGCGCTTTTCAACAGGTTGGTGCATGTCATGTCCCGGCGCATGGCAATACGCTTCAGGCTGGCCTCCAGGCTTTCCTCCACTGCCAGTGCCGGATCAGCGTCGAGCATAACCGCCGCGCTATCCACTCCGGCGGTCTGGACTCCCAGCGCCTGCGCGCCTTTTTCCGTGGTAATCAGGCGCGCAGGCGCTGGGAGTCCAGACCGCCAGCGCCTGCGCGCCTTTTTCCGTGGTAATC
>CALVVZ010000159.1 GCA_944364075.1 uncultured Clostridia bacterium | reverse complement strand
ACTGCGTGGTAGGGGACGCTATCGGGCAGCAGGTAAGCTCGGACGCCGCGACCCTGCGGGTCGTGGAATCGCCCCTGGTGCTGCTGTTCTCTCCCGAAAACGCATCCTTGAAGAAGGGCGAGACAGCCGCCTTCGCCGTGGGCGTGTCCGGCGGTGAAGCGCCCCTGACCTATCAGTGGTACCTGATTCCCGCGGGGCAGACCGGCGCGGGCACGGCCATTTCCGGCGCGAACGCTGCGACCCTCACCGTGACCGCGGACTACACCCTGGACGGGAACCGCTACTACTGCGTGGTAGGGGACGCTATCGGGCAGCAGGTAAGCTCGGACGCCGCGACCCTGCGGGTCGTGAAATCGCCGCTGGTGCTGCTGTTCTCTCCCGAAAACGCATCCCTGAAGAAGGGGGAGACGGCGAGCTTCGCCGTGGGCGTGTCCGGTGGCGAGGCGCCCCTAACCTATCAGTGGTATCTGATTCCCGCCGGGGCCACCGGGGCGGGCACGGCTATCAGCGGGGCCAACGCGGCCACGCTGAGCGTTACCGCGGACTATACTTTGGACGGTAACCGCTACTATTGCAGGGTGGAGGATGCCGTCGGCCAGCAGGTAACTTCGGATGCCGCTATCCTGCAGGTATCCAGCCCGGCGCTGGTGCTGCTTTCTTCTCCTCAGAATGTTACCCGTATGGTTGGGGAGACAGCATCCTTTACTGTCTCCGTGTCTGGTGGCGTGCAACCGTATGCTTACCAATGGTATGTCATCCAGGCGGTGCGCGGGGGCAGTAACCTGTTCCCGTCTGCTCTGGCAGAAACGGGTACACCCATCGCAGGGGCCGTGGCGGATACGCTGACGGTTACGGCCGGTATGCAGCTCAACGGCAACCGGTACTACTGCGCGGTCAGGGATGCCGTCGGGCAGGAGGTTGTTTCCGATTCTGCGCGGCTGGATATTGTTCAACTGGCGCCGCAGACCGGCGATCAATTCCCGTTGCTTCCCTTGCTGATGCTGCTTCTCGGCAGCGGCGCTATTTTGCTTTCCGGGCATGTAGCCCGGAAAAAGCGGATGCTTTGAACATGGTAGACAGGTTTTTTGCGCAACGCATAACTGCCGGGACGGCTGACGAAAGGATTTGGCGAAAAGTCTGCTTTTCGCTTGCCGCTGCCGGCAGCTCACGGCGGCATGAACGCGCAATGGAAAGCCTGCCCAAATAAAACAGCCCCCGTATCGTCCCCCCAAGAAAGCAAAGCTGTCTTGGGGGGACGACGGATAAGCGCGATATTTGTTTCGGTTGATCATTTACAATTTCGTCTGCGCCAAACCCCGGCGCGCTACTTGCGGAAGAAGGAAATCCATGGTAGAATAAGATGTTCGGCAATGCCGGACAAAAAAAGCGATCGGATTGTTGAAAGGAAGAACGCCATGCGCGTGTATCATCCGCAAGGGATGTATAACAATATGCCCCCGGAAAATGTGTTTCTGGCGGCGGACGAAATGGGCAACGAAATCGGCGTGGGGTATATTATCCGGGTCATGCAGCCGAACATATTTCCCGACCGGCCGGTGAATCTGTTTATTTCCATGGAGTGCCAGCCGGTGGCCCGGTATATGCTCTTTGGAGCGTTGGTGGCCCGAGCACGGCAGATGCGGGATGAAAACCCCCAGCTCAAGGCTCGGGTGTACACGGCCATTACGCCCGGGGATGCCCGGACCAAAGAGTTCTACCTGCATAACGGCTTCACCTGTGAGGATACGGAGGACATGCTCCGCCTGGAGATTCCTGCCGGAGACGGCAAGATCCCTATGAGCTGTGCGGTAGCGCCGGTGCCCCTGAATACCCTGGAGGAGCAGAATGCCTTCATTTATCGTCTGGTGATGAACGACATTACCTTTATGGACGCGAACTACCTGCAGGGACTTATGCGCATGCCTCATTTCTTGGCTTTGGGACTGTACCGCAATACCGATCTGATCGGAGAAATCGTCATGGCTGGCGAAGGCGAGAACTGCGAACTGATCAGCATGTATATCACGCCTCCCAACCGCCGCCAGGGCATGGGCCGGGCGCTGCTGCATCGTTCCATGGCGGTGATGGCTGCCGAAGGCGTTACCAAGGTGACAACACGCATTCTGAGCCGGAGTATTCCCCAGAAGCGGTTGATGGAATCCTTCCAGTGCCGCTTGCTGGGCGTCAGCACCGTATATCCGGGCATGAATATTGATTGATCTATCTTTTTGACGGACAAATAAAAAGCACGGCGGGAAGGCCAAAGAAAAAGGCTTTCCTGCCGCTTTTTTGCGGTTACGGATGATGTTCCAGGGCGCGTAGTGCCGCCAGCGCGGCAGCTTGCTCGGCCTGCTTCTTGGTCCGGCCTGTGCCTTGGGCTAAGGGCTGCTGGTTCCGCAGCACCTGTGCGGTGAAGCGGCGGTCATGGGGCGGTCCGTCCTGGGCGATAATGCGGTAGGAGGGGGCTTCGCCGCCATCTTTCTGCAGAAATTCCTGAAGCGCGCCCTTGCTGTCCTGCATGGGGCGCTGGACTTCCTCCGCCCGGGGCCAGTGAAGCTGTACCATGCGCCGGGCTTCTTCCATTCCGCCGTCCAGGTATACCGCGGCCAGAATGGCTTCCATGGCGTCGGCCAGTACGCTGGGCTTGTCCCGCCCGCCGGTAAGCTCCTCGCCCTTGTCCATGCGCAGGACGCGGCCCACGCCCAGCTTGCGGGCCACCTGGGCCAGAGCGGCCTCGCACACCAGCAATGCCCGCTGGTGGGTCAGGCCGCCCTCCTGCTCGTCAGGATGCTTGCGGAAGAGCAGATCGCTCATCACATACTGAAGCACCGCATCGCCCAGGAATTCCAGGCGCTGGTTATCTTCAGCGCCCATGGAAGGATGGGTCAGCGCACGCTGCAGCAGCGCGGGATCGTGAAAGGTGTACCCCAGGGCATGCATGAAAGTTTCCATGTGACACCTCGCAAAAAAACCGGCGTTCCGTCCTGCTGCCGGCGCATGGGGCGTTTCGAAAGGAAACGCCCCGCGCTGGCCGGAAGCGAAGGACGGAAGCAGCCGGCAACCTTACTGATGCTTTTCGATGTAGTCCACCACATCGCCGACCGTCTTCATCTTCATGATCTGGTCATCCTCGACCATGATGCCGAACTTGTCTTCCAGATCCATAATCATGACCATGACGTTGGCGGAGTCGGCTTTCAGGTCTTCCACCAGGCGGGTATCCCGGGTGATGGAGTTTTCGTCGGCCTTCAGCTGCTTGGCGATCATTGCTTTGACATCTTCAAATACCATGGTACGTGTTCCTCCTTATACAGGCTGCGCTTATCGCAGACGGTTTATGCATGAACCCGAAAAGATTATTCTTTCGGGAGAATGCCTGCCAAATTGGCCGAAATAAGATCTACTACCCGGCCATCGATCATTTTTACGCACTGACCGATGGCGCAGGCAATGGCATGGCCGTTGCTGGAGCCATGGGCTTTGATGACCGCGCCTTGTACGCCCAGCAAGGGTGCGCCGCCCACTTCGGTGTAATCCATGCGCTTGGCTACCCGGCGGAAAGCAGGCTTGGAGATCAATCCGCCCAGCTTGCCACGTATGTCCGCCATCAGTTCCTTTTTGATGATGCCCATAAGCGTGCCGGCTACGCCTTCCATGAACTTGAGCACCAGGTTGCCCGCAAAACCGTCGCAGACCAGCACATCCGCCTGATCGGCGGTGATGTCCCGGGCCTCCACATTGCCCACGAAGTTGTAGGGGGCGCGCTCCATGAGCGGATAAGCGGCCTTCACCAGGGCGTTGCCCTTTTCGCTTTCCGCTCCGATATTGATGAGCCCCACTCGCGGCTTGGCAATGCCCATCACGCTTTCCATATAGGCGCTGCCCATTACGGCGAACTGGTTAAGCCACTCCGCCTGACAGTCCACGTTGGCGCCGCAGTCGATGAGCAGGAAGTTGCCCTTACCGTTAGGGAGCAAAGGGGCTAGCGCCGGGCGCTCAATGCCCGGGATGCGGCCCAGGCGGAACATACCGCCTGCCAGCACCGCGCCGGTAGACCCGGCGGATACGAAACCGTCCACTTCTTTATCCCGCAGCTGCAGCATACCCATGACCGTGGCGGATCTGGTCTTGCGGCGCACACCCATAACGGGGCTTTCGTGATTGGTGATGACTTCCGGGGCGTCCAGCACGGTCAGCCGGCTGCGGACGTCTCCTCCCTCCGTAAGCAGGGGTTCAATGACTGCCGGGTCGCCTGCCAGGACGATCTCCAGGTGTGGAAAGCGCCGCAGCGCCTCCAACGCCCCGGCCACCGGTGCCTGCGGAGCATTGTCGCCGCCCATGGCGTCCAGGAAAATTCGCATGTGGGGGAGCCTCCTTTGAAGTACCGTATGATAGCGTATGAGACCGATGAACAATTCATTTTACCACGTGCCATGCAGGAATGCAAGCCGCGCCCGGCAGGGGAGCGTTCCACGCCCGGCAGGGGAGCGTTCCAAGTGGTACAGGAAAAAAACATTGATTTGTGCGTGCCTGTATCGTATAATGGAAAAGATCTGGAGGGTGGCCTGTAGGGAAAATCGGCGCTGCCACGATGCACTTACCATCAATGGATACGTATGTCTTAACAAGTTGGAAGGGAAGGATGCAAAGCCGTGTCGCTGGCAGAGCTGTTTATCATTGCGGTGGGTCTGAGCATGGACGCGTTTGCGGTATCCGTATGCAAAGGACTTTCGGTGCAGAAGGCGGAGCTGCGCAACGCGCTGTGTGTGGGCGCGTATTTCGGCGGCTTTCAGGCATTGATGCCGCTGATCGGCTATCTGCTGGGCACGCAGTTTCAGTCCCTGATTACCAGCGTGGATCACTGGATTGCGTTTGTGTTGCTGGCGCTGATCGGGGGCAACATGATCCGGGAATCCTTTGGGGAAGAAGAGCAGCTGGATGCCTGCTTCACCTCCAAAGCCATGCTGCCCCTGGCTGTGGCGACCAGCATTGACGCCCTGGCCATGGGTGTGACCTTTGCATTTTTGCGGGTGAACATTGTGTTCGCCGTAGTCTTTATCGGGGTAACAACCTTCGCATTGTCGGCGATGGGGTTGAAGATCGGAAATATTTTCGGCGCACGGTTCAAAACGCTGGCGGAGCGCTTTGGCGGTACGGTACTGGTGCTGATGGGGGTCAAGATCCTGCTGGAGCACCTGGGCGTGCTGGGATAATCCATCGCCTATTTTGAAAGGAAGGAAGAACCTCGCATGGCCAAACTGTATTTTCGCTATGGCGCAATGGGGTCCAGCAAAACGGCCAACGCGATCATGGTGCAATATAACTACC
This sequence comes from uncultured Clostridia bacterium, assembly GCA_944364075.1. GTDB lineage: Bacteria > Bacillota > Clostridia > Christensenellales > Aristaeellaceae > Egerieenecus. The sequence goes on along the minus strand of CALVVZ010000159.1, from coordinate 1,851 downwards.
TGGAACGCAATCAGCGGGTGCTGATGGTGAAGCCGGCCCTGGAAAACCGGGACGGGGAACGCATTTTGAAATCCCGGTGCGGACTGTCTACCGAGTGTGTTTTTATGGAGGAACTGGGGCAGTACGATATCCGCGCGTATGATTGCGTCATCGTGGATGAGGCGCAGTTTCTGAGCAAAGCGCAGGTGCAGGAGCTGGTGCATATCGTGGATGACCTGAACGTACCGGTCATCGCCTACGGCTTGCGGGCAGATTTCCGCGGGGAATTCTTCGAAGGAAGCCAGTGGCTGATGTGCTGGGCCGATACCATCGAGGAGGTTAAGACCATCTGCTGGTGTGGAAAGAAGGCCATCTGCAATGCCCGGATTTCCGGGGGCAAGGTTATTAAGGAAGGAGACCAGATTCTCCTGGGCGGAGACAGCCAGTACGTCAGCCTGTGCCGCAAACACTGGAGCCAGGGAGAACTGGGAAATTACAAGGACCTTAAGCTGTGACGCGCTCCCACGGAAGACTTTACATGCACCGTCCGTTCACAGGCGGAAAGGGGAACGAATTTCGTGATTAATCTAGGAGCCATTTTCATAGGCAATACAATTGGTGCGGTTTTGATGATTATTCTGCTAATCAGCAGTCGTACACACGCCCGCACTGTATTTGTGGACGAAAAAATCTTCCTGACTATGGTATGGCTGACGCTTTCCTTGTGCACGGCGGAGTTCCTGTCTTTTCTGGTGGATGGCGCCACGTTCCCCGGCGCCATGATGCTCAACCGCATTTTGAATTCACTTCTGTTTGCCGCGAATATCAGCTTTGCGTTTATCTGGACGGTATATGTGGACTTCAAAGTATATGGCGATCAGCAGAGGCTGCGGCGGCGGTATGTGTGGATTGGTTTACCGGCGGCAGCCATTGTGCTTATGAGCCTGCTGAACCTGTTTTCCGATGTGTTCTTTACCATTTCTGCCGAGAATGTCTACAGCCGCACATCCCTGGTACCGCTGACCTATCTGTGCTCCTACGGATACCTGCTGTATGGCATGACGCTGGTGTATGGACGGAAAAACCAGGGACGCAAATACCTCTTTCTTCCGGTAATGGTTTTCATGATCCCCATTATGATCGGCAGCCTGTGTCAATTCTTTTTCTACGGCCTGTCCCTGGTGTGGGTATCCGTGGCCGTAGCGGTGGTGAGCCTGTACATCAATATCCAGAATGAGGACGCCTATGTGGACGCGCTGACCGGATTGTACAACCGCCTTTATCTGAACCGTCACCTGCGTGAAATTCGCCCGGGGAAGGGGCAGTGCCTGGCGGGCATCATGCTGGATATTGACCATTTCAAATCCATCAATGATACCTACGGCCACGCCATGGGCGATCAGGCGCTTCAGGACGTGGGCAGGCTTTTGTATCGTATGGCGGACACTCATCAGGCTATTGCAGTTCGCTTTGCCGGAGATGAATTCATTTTACTGCGTTCGGTGTCTGATCGTTCCGAGGTGGAAGAAATGGGACATGCTTTGCGCAAGGCTGCGGAGGAATTCAATAACCGGAAGCAGCGCCCCTATACGCTGGCGTTTTCCATGGGCATTGCGTTGTTCCAGGAAGGCGCGGAATCCTTGGACGATTTTATCAGCAGCATGGATACCGCTATGTATCAGGACAAGCATCAAAGGGAAGGCCGGATGGAAGCGCCATAAAGCGCTGCGCCAATGAATGTAGGCCCGGGAAACGTGTTTTCCCGGGCCTCAGACTGCTGACAAAGTAATTTGCTTCATCCTTTTTGCAAGTTTTGTATGTATGCTTGCAGATACAAAAGGTTTCGCGCCTGCGGGCGCGACCAAAGGGCTT
>CALVVZ010000158.1 GCA_944364075.1 uncultured Clostridia bacterium | reverse complement strand
AATTCGGGCGACCTCTGGTTGACCGAATTTGCTGCCTCGAAGAAGTGGCGTAAGCCACTTCTTCGACAGCCTGAGCCGGAGAAGCATCCTGCTTCTCCGGCTGATCTGTTTTGAATGACGCCAGCCGATGTTACGGCTTCACAACACCCTTTTTTAACAAAATGTTGGCGTACAGCGCTGTTTCTCCGGTCGCCACGCAGGCGTAGGCCTTGCGTCCCCGCTCGTAAAAGGCGTGGCGTTCCAGCCGGGCCTCCCGCAAGCCTTGGGATTCATACCGTATGCCGGTTTCCCGGTAGACGCGCCATATCTCCGGTTCAGGTTCATCCGGGCCGGGCGCCATCAGCATAACCGGATGCTCCACATAGGCGTCCAGGGGCAGAAAGCGCAGGATCGCGTCCAGCAGCTCCGGGATACCATGGCCGTCCATACGCACGCAGCGTTCAGGAGAGCCTTGCCTGGGATAATTTCCATCGCAAAGAAGCAGTTCATCCCCATGGCCCATTTCCATCATGATCTTCATCAATTCAGGCGGAATGATGGAAGGTATCAGTTTCAGCACCGCTTTGCTCCCCTCTCCTTACAGTTTTCCGTACAAGGGACCGTAATGCTTGCAGGCGGCATAATCCGCAGCCTGGAGATCCTGGGTGCCAAAGGCGGCCCAGCTGTGGGGACGGTAAATCTTTTCCGCAGGCACGTTATGCATAGCCACCGGAATCCGCAGCATGGAGGCCAGGGTAATCAGTTCCGCGCCCACATGGCCGTACACGGTTACGCCATGGTTCGCGCCCCAGTTGGCCATAACGGAATATACATCCTTGAAAGCCCCTTCCCCGGTGATCCGAGGCGCAAACCAGGTGGTGGGCCAGGTGGGATCGGTGCGCTGGTCCAGGGTATCATGCACCGCATCCGGCAGGGTGACCGTCGAACCTTCGGCAATTTGCAGCACCAGCCCCACGCCCTCCACGATATTGGTACGCAGCATGGTCACAGGCATCTCCGCCTGCGTCTTGAAGTGGCTGGAGAATCCGCCGCCACGGAAATACTGGTAATTGGCCCGGCACCAGTCGGTGGCCGCCAGGCAGGCGTCCATGTCCGCCTGGGTCATCTCCCAGAAAGGTTTCATTTTTCCCTCTGCCGCCCCGGTGCAGTCCAGCGCCGTGGCGCCGGAGTTGATCAGGTGAATGAAACCGTTCGCCGCCGTGCCTTCAGGCTTCCAGCCGGTCACGCGCTCTACCGCCGTGGGACTCCAGTAGGTGCGCACATCATGGAAGCAGGGCGCCGTATTCGTCACCAGGGTGCCCAGGAGCATGGCCACACCGTTCATGGTATCATTCTCGGTGGCAAAAGCCGTAGGCTGCTTGGGTCCGTTCCAGTCAAAGGTGGAAGCCATGATGGCTTCGGTAAAGTCGCCGTTGGGCAGCCAATCCGTCCACTGGCGCTGTCCCTGGAAGCCGCCCGCCACCGCGTTGCGGCCCAGGGCTTCCTCATGCCAGCCCAGCTCGTCCAGTTTGGGGTTGCCATAGAGGATATCACGGACGATCAGCGTCATTTTTGCGATGAATTCCCAGTCTTTTTCCGGGGGAACCACCTTGCTGCGGCGGACAATCTCAATGAAATCCTTGCCTGCGTTGCAGTCGAAACCTTCCTTGCAGTTGGCGCGTATCCAGGCAAGGGCCTTTTCATATTCTTCCTTGTCGTAAATCTCCAGGGTCATGCGCCGGAGCAGTTCGGTCATATCCACCCACTCGGCGCGGATGCCCAGGTACTTCTGCATCACCTGCGTATCGCAGAAGGAACCCATGATGCCCATGGCGACGCCGCCCACGTTCACATAGGCCTTGTTCTTCATCCAGCCCACAGCCACGGCGCAACGGGCAAAACGAAGAATCTTTTCCGCCACGTCAGCGGGTACGGTACGGTCACCAATATCCTGGACATCCCGGCCGTAGATGCTGAAGGCAGGCAGCCCCTTTTGGGCGTACGCAGCCAGCACCGCCGCCAGGTATACCGCGCCGGGGCGTTCCGTGCCGTTGAACCCCCATACCGCCTTGATGGTGTTGGGGTTCATGTCAAAGGTTTCCATGCCGTAGCACCAGCAGGGCGTTACCGTGAGGGTCGCCACCACGTTTTGCGTGGCAAAAAACTCCTCGCACTTGGCTGCCTCGGCGCCGCCGCCGATGGTGCAGGGGCTGATTACCACCTGCACGGGCATGCCGTCGGGATACCGAAGGGACGAGATCAGCTCCTTGGCCGCTTGGGCCAGGCCCATAGTCTGCTCCTCCAGGCTTTCGCGGATGCCGCCCCAGCGGCCGTCGATGGTGGGACGGATGCCGATTTTCGGATACAACATATTATTTTTCCTCCTTTGCGTATTTCTTATAGCCAGGATGTTTACCGGTAACGTGATAATAGTTCTCGCGCAGTTCCAGCAGCTTGTCGATCTGCGGGCGAGGGATTTCCTGGGCGCCGCCCAGCAAATGAGCCGTCAGGCTGATCTTGGCATACAGTTCCAGGGTTTCCATACGGTAGTAGGCGGTAATCAGGTCACATCCAACGGTCAGCGCGCCGTGGTTCTGCAGCAGCAGCACATCGTGTTCCTGCAGGTAGGGCGCAATGGCGTCGGGCACCTCGTATGTGGAGGGCGTACCGTATGGGGTTACGGGAATGGAGCCGATGGCAATCACCGTTTCGATCATGCTGTAAGCATCCAAGGGCTTGTTTGCCACGGCGTAGCCTGTAGCCGTAGGCGGATGCGCATGAACCACCGCGCCCACATCCGCGCGCTCCGCATAGCAGCGCATATGCATTTTCATCTCGCTGGAAGGGCGATACCCCGCCGGGCCTTCCACCACCTCCATTGCCGCATTCACGCGAATGAGCTTGTCCGGTGTAATGAAGGATTTCGAAATCCCCGAAGGGGTGATCCACCAGGTACCATCCCCCATTTTCACCGACACATTGCCGTCATTCGCGGCGACCCAGCCCAGTTGCCACATTTTGTGGCATACATCGCAAATTTGTTCCTTGACCATTGCCGTATCCACGGGCGCTCACCTCAATCCCGTTTTTTTCTTTATCATACGGCTTGCCAAGCTTCCGCGCCTGTGTTATCATGGCAAAAAGTAGCACAATTTTCACTTTTTAAGGAGAAAAGGCATGCGTTCTCTTCGCGACCATGAAAGCTTGCAGCGCGGTTCCCCGGATTTTCCCCTGGAGGATTATTTCATCGACCGGAATCATCCCCGGTACGAGATGCCCTATCACTGGCACGCGGAAATGGAGCTGCTGCATGTAATATCCGGCCGTTTTTTTCTCACCATCGACGAAGAAAGCTTTTCGCTTGCCGCCGGCGACACCGTTTACATTGCGCCCGGGCGTCTCCATGGCGGCAAGCCGGAACAGTGCGTGTATGCATGCATTGTCTTCGACGCGCACCAGCTATTGAAGACCAACGCCTTCTGCCGTCCGCTGATAACGGATGTGGAAAGCCGACGGGTGGACATTCTTCCGCGTTTTCCGGCCATGGATCAGGAGCTGCGCCCGACCCTGGAGCAGCTGTTCGAAGCGGTCCGGCAGCGGCAGGAAGGATGGGCGCTGACCACCGTAGGCTGCCTTTTCGCCTTTTTCGGCGGCGCGTTCCGGCTGGGCGCATACCGGCTGAACGCCGCCCCTCCGGACCGGGAGTCCCGTAATGTTCTCAAGCTGAAAACGGTATTCGAGCTGATGGAAAGCCGCCTGGACAACCCGCCTACCTTGCGGGAACTTTCCGCCAGCATCGGTATGTCCCCTAAGTATTTCTGCCGCTTTTTCAAGCTTGCCACCCATCAAACGCCCATGGAATACCTGGGTTATTACCGCATCGAACAGGCATGCCTGGAAATGGCCACCACGGACAAAAACGTCACGGAAATCGCCCTGGATCTTGGATACAGCGAGCTGAACTATTTCATTCGCTGCTTCAAAAAGCATAAGGGCGTTACCCCGAAAAAGTACATGGACAGCATTCGGCCTTAATTCCGGTTTTTTTCTGAAAAAAGCATTTTGTCAGTGCGCCGCACATTGGGAATTTTTCCCAAATTGGTTCTTTTTCTGTTTTTACGCTGCATATAGTGGCGTTCAGCCACGCTTGAGCGGCAAAAAAAGTAGCACATAGCCTTATGCAAAGCTAGCTTTTTTGTAATATTTATGAAAAAAAGCCTATGGGATAAGGAAAATGCAATTTTTGTTGATTTTACGTGATATTTCCGTTATAATCATCATAAATGCCGAATGTTTTGGGGATGGGGGCGGATGAAATGCGGACATTTACGCAGGACTGGATGCAGGAGGCTGAGAAGCTGCTGCAACAGCTCCCCGGTGTTTTCGCAGTGCGTTTCTTGGAGGATGGCGACGCTTCTACGCTGGAGGCGATCCATATTCTTGCCGATACCACGCGAAACGCCAAGCAGATCGTCCGCGATGTGCAGGCCGCCTTGTCCGCCGCCTATGCGCTGGATGTCGATCACCGCATTATTAGCGTCGCGCAGTTGCCCGTGGACCCCACCGCAAAAAAGGGGAACGTCGGCGATGACACTCCCTATACCGAATGCCGGGTAAAATTCTGCGGCCTGGGTTACCAGGATATGCCGGACCGCTGCGCTATTCAGGTCACGCTACAATACAACGGCGCGGAATATCAGGGACATGCAGAAGGCAAGCCCGGCCGGAAATGGCAGGATCTGCTCGTGGCGCAGGCAACCCTGAACGCCGTGCGCACGCTTATGGGGGGCGCGGATGTCTATTCGCTGATGAATGTCCAGCGTGTTCAGACGGGTATGATCCCCCTATGCGTGGTGCTGGTGCAAACCCTGGATGACGACGCTTTGCTTACGGGCGCCGCGGTACTGGACGAACATGGCTTGCACGGCATTGTACGCGCAACCCTGGACGCCATTAATCGCAACCTGAATTGGCGCATCGGCGCGCATATAAACGAAAGGAAACGGGTTCATCCGATCACTCCACGTGAGTACCACAACTGATCTGATGTCCCTGAAATAGCGGAGCGGAATATAGCCTGTCTGTTAGCGGATGACAGAGAATTCGAAGAAGGAGGGCTATATTCATGAAGGCTAAGATCATGACCGCTCTGATGGCCCTGTCTGCTCTGGTGCTGTCTGCTGGCGCTTACTTCACCTGGCGTTAACCTGATCTAAGGTCCGGGTGAACCCGTTTCCCTCTTATTGGCGCCATCACCAGCCGGATCCGTTGAAAGAAGGAATGGGTAAACTACCATGCGAAAACGAGCCCGGGTCTATATGATTTTGGTGATCCTGGCAGGAACAGCAGCCTTTATTGAAAGTATTGTATACAGTTGGGACAGCTTGGTTCATCTTGTACAGTATCGTTTTCCCCTGCTGTTCAGCATGCTGACGCTCAGCGCGATCAGTCGTTCCTGCCCTTTATATCTGCGCAATGATCAGGCTTTTGACATTTCCGTGGTTTCCACGGTGGCCATTTATCTGTACTGCGGCACGCGCATCGCCATCATTGTCTATGTAGTCAGCACGCTGGTGACCTTTGAGAAATGCGCTGACGGCACGGTCAAGTCCCTGTACAACATGGATTTGAAAAAAACGTTGTTCAATGTTTCGAACATCGTTCTATCCATTGCCCTTCCGGGGCTGGTATGCCGGGCCCTGGGGTATTCCGACACGGGGCTTCTGCTCCCCGAGGCATTGCCAAAGGCGGTCGTGTTTTCTGTGGGTACGTACTTAATCAACGCTTTGCTGAGTATGACGCTTTTTTGCCTGATGGGCATGGCGTCTGTTTCGGATGCGCTCCGTCAGGTGGTAGGCCTGATGCCCAACGTACTTGCCGCCATGCCCATTGGTATCGTGATTGCGCTGATCTATAACATGAATTACGGCGTATGGCTGGTGCTGTTGATGTTGCTGCCCCTGTTGCTGGCACGCTACGCCTGGAAACTGTACCTAGATGCGCAAAAGCAGCAAATGCTGTTGATTCACGGCATCATCTCCGCCATGGAAGCAAAGGACAAATATACCGAAGGCCATTCCCGCCGGGTATACGAATATGCGCTGCAAATTGGCCAGGCCATGGGCATGACCCGCAAGCAGCTGGAAATTCTTGGAACAGGCGCCCTACTTCACGACGTGGGCAAAATTGGCATAGACGACAGTATTCTACGCAAGCCAAGCCGCTTGACAGATGATGAATGGCAGATCATGCGCAGCCATCCGGATATCGGCGTGCATATTGTCTCCGGTCTTGGTTTCAAACCGGAAGTGCTGGAAATCATACGCAATCACCACCAGCGCTATGACGGCGGCGGATACCCTGCACGGGATTCCGATGAAGCGCCGAGCATGTATACCATGATCATGGGCGTGGCCGATGCCTACGACGCCATGACCAGCGACCGCGCCTATCGCAAGCATTTCTCCCAGGACAAGGCTATCGCCATTCTGCAGGAAGGCAGCGGCACACAGTTCGACCCCAAAGTCGTGGATGCTTTTGTACATGTATTGGAGAAGCACAAGCAATGATTCTAGTTTGGGTTCTGGTCATAGCGGTCCTGGTAGGATATCTTCGCGGAGGACGGTTCCGGCACTACCTGCGCCGGCCGCTGCATTGGTTGGCCTGCCCCATCGCTGCCTTTGCCCTGGAGGCAATGATTCCCCTGTGGCAGCGTCTGCCGGTGCCGCAGACATTATGGCTTGGCTGCATGGTGCTGGCGCAGTACGCGTTGCTGCTGCTGTTCTGCTACCGTAACCGCTGCTTTGGCGTCAGCATGCTGCTCATCGGCGCCGCATCCCTTTGCAATCTGGCCGCCATGTGCTGCAATGGTTTTCGTATGCCTATCTCCCCCGCCGTATATGACTACCCGGTCTTTGCTTCCTTTGTGGCACGGGTAGCTGCGGGAGAATTGCCTGAATACGTTATTGTCGGCTATGACGCGCCCCTGTGGTTTCTGGGCGACGTCTTGCCCGTCCCCTATGTGCTGCCCGGTATGGCCAGCGTTGGCGACCTGCTCCTGGGCGCAGGAGTATTTGTACTGGTGCAGCGCCTCATGGGTCTTGGCAAAGCACCGGAGGCAACTGCCGGGCACACGCCGGGCGAAGCATCCTAAAGAAAGCAATAGAAAAAAGCGCCGGAGGCATTTCAAACGCCTCCGGCGTCAGCGTGTCGAAAAAGTGGTTTTCACC
>CALVVZ010000157.1 GCA_944364075.1 uncultured Clostridia bacterium | reverse complement strand
ACAACTTCGGACGACCTCTGGTTGGCCGAAGTTGCTTTCTCAAAAAAGTGGCGGCGCCACTTTTTTGACACGCTGAAGCCCCCGCTGCATGCAGCGGGGGCTATCTTGTTCACTGTATCTCTGTTTCCTGCAATACCACGTAGCACAATCCGGTTGCCGGAAGGGTCACGGCATAGCCGCCGGGCACGGGGCGCAACGCCGGCGTCGCCGGAGTATCCGGCGCCTCCAGGGTATACAGCCTGGCCCGAGGCGCTTCGGGACGTTCCCAGCGCAGGAAAATTTCCAGGGGACCCGCGTCCTTGGCGCAGGCGGCCAGCAGGCCGCGCTCCAGGCGGAAGGTTTTCAGGATGCTTCCCGGCTGCCGGGAAGGCTCCAGCACGTCGCAATCGTCGGTAAAGGTGCCGTGGCCGTAGCGGTTCAGCCAGCTTTGCCGCAGGGCAATCACCTGCTTCAGGTGCCGGTAGGCTCCTTCATCCCAGCGGAAGGTGTTGTCCTCCTCCAGGTCGTACACCCACAGATAGGAGCCCACGCAGAAGGCCCGGTGCAGCAGGAAATCGCTCTGCCGGGCGAGATGCGCCGGACGCATGGCGCTGTGGGAGGGCGGGCACATCATGTCCACCAGCACGTCCTCGGGGAAGGTATACTTGTACAGCTCGGGGAACGCGCCGTTGAAGAACATGGTGGAAACCAGCTGTCCCGAGGCGCCCGGGGCATGAATGTCGCTGGCTCCTTCAAAGAGCAGCGCCACGCCCTCCTCCGGGTAGCCTTCGCGGATGCGGGTCAGGACCGCTTCATAGCCCTGGTTCCAGCCGCCCACGTCCTTGCCGTGGAGGTGGTCCGCCCGGTAGCACAGCAGCCCCCGGGCCATGCCCAGCTGGTCCAGATACATGCTGTCCGCGCCGATGTCCCGGGTCAGGTACGCCACGGTATCCGTGAGCTTTTGCTGCCAGGGCGCCGCCCCCGCGCACATGCAGGCGAAGTTCAGGTCCTCCGCGCCGTAATTCTCCACCACAGGCTCCCCATGCTGGTCCATCACCGCGCCCTCCCGGCGCAGCTCCTCCAGCTGGGGATATTTCAGGTTGCACAGCCGGGAATTGATGTAGAAGGCCACATGCCCCCCGGCCTCCCGCAGCGCCTGCCGCAGCTCCTCCTCCGTGCCCAGGGCCGGGGAGGGCGTATACATGGGGAAGCCGTTGTCGAAGCCGTCCACATTCCAGCCGGAGAGCAGCAGATGCGAAAGCCCCATCTCCCGGGCCTGCTCGTACAGCGCGGGAATGTCCCGGAAGCGGTGTACCACGCCCCCGCCCTGGTACTGGAAATCATAGTGCGCCACCAGGCCCGGGCTCTTCATGAACCATTCCGGCCGGTGGGAGCGCTCCAGGGCAGGCCGTCCCAGGGAACGCCGCCAGGCCCGGTAATCGTCCGCGCCGGCGTGCCAGTCTCCGGGATAGAGCATCAGGACGCATTCCTCGCTGTCCCAGGCGCCTTCCTCCAGGCAGGGCAGGTGCCCCAGGGCCAGACCCACCCCCGGCCAGCTTTCCCCATAGGTGGCCGCGCGGATGGACTTCATGCGCAGGTTGTCGTTGCGGCAGGTGAGGTATACGCTCGTGTTCAGCCGGGGATTGCCCAGCACCATGTACAGCATGGAGCAGGGGCCGGAATAGCCGCATTCCCGCTCCCAGCAGCCCCAGCGCTCGTTCTTCACGCCATAGGGTCCGCCCAGGGTGAAGGTATACTGATACTCCTGCCACTTCCAGGAAACCTGATGGGGCTGGGCGGAAAGCGTCCGGGTGGGGTTGACGGTTTTATCCCCGGAGTGGACGGGCATGTACAGCTCGTCCTCCGTCCAGTCGTCCCCCAGCCAGATGCCGTTAAGGTAAGGAAAATAGCACTTCTCCAGCATTTCCCCGGCATAGTTCTCCAGGCGCACGCGCCAGCGCATCCGCCGGTCGCCCCGGGGAAGCTCCAGCGTCCACACGGCCGATACCTCCACAGGCGCGCCACTTTCCATGTCCACCAGGCGCGGGCAGGATACCTCCGCCCGGCCCTGGTCTGTCTCCTGGCGCAACGTCACCTGCGGGCGCAGGGAACCATCCCGGCGAATCTCGGCATACTTGGCCGGGCGCAGCTCCCGTCCGTCCCGCAGGCATACCTTCAAGGGGGAAGCTTCCGCACGGAAATTGCTTTTCAGGATGTTCTCCCGGTTTTCCTCCAGCACCAGCTCCAGGGGCTCGCCGGTGAGGGCGTCCAGGGCCGCGGACACCAGTCCGTTGGTCACGTGCAGGCGGGAATGATACATAACAAGCCTCCTGTAAATTAGTTTGTATCTCATCGAAGCATTGCGAACTTGTGTAGTATATTCTCCGCGCAGGCATACCTTCCTGCCGGCCGCCTTCACGAAAACGCCTTTTTTTGCCAAAAAAAGAAAGGCGTCGCCGCCCGTGGCCGCTATGCCTTTCCTTTGGAATGGACACCGGGGCGCATTGCGCCCGCTCCCCTTACGCCTGCAAGAAATCCTCCCGGGCGGGAGCGAATACGTCCAGCAGCACGCCTTCCTCCACAGCGGCGCAGCAGTGCGGCGCGTCCGGCGGCACCACGATGGAGTCCCCGGCGGCAAGCACCGTTTCCTCGTCCCCGATGACATAGCGGAAGCTGCCGGAAAGCACATAGCTGATCTGGCTATGGGGATGATGGTGCAGCGCCGCCTGCACCCCCTGGGGAAAATGGACTTCCACGGCCATCATGTGTTCGTCCCGGCACAGCACCCGGCGGGCGCTGCCGTCCGGCAGCGGGCGCAGAGGTTCATCCCCCGGGCGGGCGACGCGTTGTATCTTTTCCATGGTGTTTTCCTCCCTTGGCTGTTTTTTCGCATATTTCGCGGCAAAGGCGGCGTATTCCTGCTTTCCCTGCTCAGACCACCAGCGCCAGGTACCCTGCGTACAGCGCCAGCATGGCCGCGCCCTGGATGCGCGCGCCCTTCTGCCGCAGCAGCAGGGGCATCAGCCCCACCAGCAGCGTCACCATGCAAGCGGGGAAATCCACCGCCAGGCACTGGGCGGACACGGGCAGCGTCCCCCCGGAAATCAGCGCGCACAGGGGCAGAATCAGCGTCAGGTCAATGATGTTGGCGCCGATGATATTTCCCACGCTGAGGCTGTCCTGCTTTTTGGCAATGGCCGTCAGGGTGGTGACCAGCTCCGGCAGCGAGGTACCCACCGCCACCAGCGTCACGGCAATGACCCGTTCCGGCACCCCCAGCCACAGGGCCAAATCGCTGCCGCCGTTGACCAGCAGCTGGGAGCCGCCTACGATAGCCGCCGCGCCCAGCAGGAATTTCAGCACGTTTTCGATTTTGTCCCGCCGGTCGGCCTGGCGCTTTTCCGTCTGCTCGCTCTCCTGGCGCATGCCGCGGAGGTTTTCCCACAGGGCCAGAGCAAACACCGCCATCAGCAGCACGATTCCCTCCCAGCCGAACCGGCCGCTCAGGCTGGAAACCCACAGGGCGGCCATGGCGCACAGCAGCAGCACCGCCTTGCGCCAGCCGGTTTTCCGCAGAAAGGTCACGGGCATGCAAAGCAGCGCCAGGGCCATGATGAGGCCCGTGTTCGCCGTTACCGAGCCCACCGCGTTGCCGATGGCCATGTCCGCCTTGCCCTGGGCCGCGGCCAGCAGGGACACCAGCAGCTCCGGCATGGTGGTGGCCAGGGACACAATGGTCGCCCCGATGATAAACTTCGGTATGCCTGAAACCTCCGCAATCCAGCTGGCGGCGTCCACAAACAGATCCCCGCCCTTGACCGTGAGCACAATGCCCAGCACGAACAGCGCAACCGTTCCCCAAATTTCCATAGGCATCTTCCTTTCAGCGGAAAAGAAAAAGAGACTTTTCCGCGCAAGTTTATGCACGGATAAGTCTCATGATTTCATGGAATGCCAGGCCAAAGCCAGTATGTTGACATCCCCCGCGCCCTCGGCGCTCACTACTCCCTTATCACAAGGCGTTATGATACGCTATTTGGATGCGGATGTCAACCATTTTTTCGCTGTGTTTGGTGAGGTAAAAGGCATCTTCGCTTATACAAGCGAGATGATTTGCAATCCTTGTTGCCTGGCGTATTTCACAGTATATGCCGTCCCACCCGTTGCTTCTGTGAGGTAACACACGCACACGCTGCTGCAATCCACCAGGTACCGGTTTCGGCGGTACATACATCCCCTTGTATAGTTCTGCCCCAAATACACTACTTGGTCCGCTTGCGCTTGGATGTGCTCATAGACTGCTTGGTCTGCCTCCGGCCAATATTTGGCCTGATGCAAACAGGGTAATGCCAAAAAAAGCCGGAGCTGCGGATGCCACTGTCGCAACGTCAATACCACTTGTGCCGCCATGGTATCAAATCCCATGGCTCCGCCTGCACCAAAAAAGCAATATCCTCTGTCAATTAGATCGATCACAACGCCTTCCAGCCTTTGGTGCAATGGCGCATACTGTTCCAGCGGAATTTTCCGGTGTCCGGTAAAGCATACGGTTTGCGCTCTCATACGTTCCCTCCACACGATGGATACCTCTATTTTATCGTGTATTGTTGTTATAAGTCAACAATGCGCGATTCTTTTTATCGCTTATTGTGGATATAATTTAACAAGTGAAGCAGAGGTGAGCACATGGCAGATGCAGAACTGTGCCTGAAGGAAATCGGGCAGCGAATCATGGAACGCCGCAGGCAGCTTGGTCTGACCCAGGAAGCACTGGCCGAAAAGGGCGACGTAACCGCGCAGTTTGTCTCCTACGCCGAGGCCGGAAAGCGTGCCATGCGCCCCGAAAATCTCATGAAAATCGCCGCCGCCCTGGAAGTCAGCGCCGATTACCTGCTCACCGGCGACATCATCGACAAGGACCTGCTGATTCTGGCCGGCAAGCTGCGAAAGCTTTCGCCGCAGCAGGTGCGCATTATCGAACACATCATAGATGAATGCGGTACGCTCTACCATCTTCCCCATGAAACAAATGTATAAACGATCCTGCGACGCTGTGCCGCAGGATCGTTTTTTTACTTGAACCGTTGCTTTTGTGTTATCGTCTGCTGCCCCCCGTAGATATTCGGTCTCGTTTCCCCATGCAGAGGCGGCCGAACACCTCGTCCAGCAGCCGTTCCTCCACCTGGTCGCCGGTAATCTCCCCCAGGCAGGCCATGGCCTGGCGCAGGTCCACCGCCGCCAGCTCCAAGCCTGCGCCGTTTTCCAGGGAGGCGCGGGCCTCCCGCAGGGCAGCCGCCGCCCGCCGCGCCGCGTCCAGGTGCCGTTGCTGGGTCAGGGGGGATTGCTCCAGCCCCTGGGCAAAGGCAGCCAGCCGCGCCTGCAGCGGCGCAAGGCTAACCCCCTGCACGGCGGACAGGGTCAGCACCTCTGCCGCGGGATGCAGCCGGCGCACCTGCCCCGCGTCCACCGCGGGAGGCAGGTCGGACTTGTTCAAAAGCACCAGCAGTTCCCCCGGGTAATCCCGGGCAAGCAGCGCCCGGTCCTCCGGCGTGAGGGGGCGGCTGGCGTCCAGGGTCAGCAGCACCACGTCCGCCTCCCGCAGGGCCTTTTCCGCACGTTCCATGCCGATGCGCTCCACCTGGTCCCCGGAATCATGCAGTCCCGCCGTGTCAAAGAAGCGCACATGCATGCCCCCCAGGGTGATTTCCCCGGTGATGACGTCCCGGGTGGTGCCGGCCACCTCGGTGACGATGGCCCGCTCCTCCCCCAGCAAGGCATTGAGCAGGGAGCTTTTCCCCACGTTGGGCCGCCCGCACAGGGTCACCCGCAGGCCGCTTTCCAGGATGCGGGCCGCGCGCTCGTCGCAGGCGCCCTCCAGCGCCCCGGCCACCTGCGCCAGGCCCTGCGCCAGCTCCCGGGTGGCTTCCTCCTCGTCCACCTCCTCGGGATAGTCCAGGGCGGCCTCCACCCCGGCGGCCAGGGCGTACAGCCGTTCCTGGGCCTTGCGAATAAAGGCGGACGCCCCGCCCTCCAGCTGCCGCAGGGCCGCCTGGGCCGCCTTTTCCCCCGTGGCGGAAATCAGGCCCATTACCGCCTCGGCCTCCGCCAGATCCATGCGGCCGTTTTCAAAGGCCCGGCGGGTAAACTCTCCCGGTTCAGCCGGTCGCGCCCCCGCCGCAAAGCACAGCTCCAGGGCCTTGCGGGCCACGTACAGGCCCCCGTGGAGCTGCACCTCCGCCACGTCCTCCCGGGTATAGCTCCGGGGCGCGTACATGATGACCGCCATGCACTCATCCACATGTTCCCCCGCCCCGTTCACCAGGTGACCGTAGGTGAGCCGGTGGCTTTCCAGGGGATGCCTGCCCGCCGCGGGGCGGAAGATTTCGCTCAGGATGCGCCCGCTCTCCGGGCCGCTCAGGCGCACAATGGCGATGCCTCCCTGGCCCGGCGCCGTAGCCAGGGCCGCAATGGTGTCGTTCATGCCGTTTTTCTCTCCTTACGCCCTGCGCCAGTATTCCGCGCAGCTCATGCCGTCGCCCCAGTCCCAGGCCGCGGCGGCCAGTTGAAAAGCTTCGGGGTCCGCCAGGGTCAAGCCCCGCGATTCTCCCAGTTCCCTGGCCAGGCGCACGAACTTCAGGCACGCCTGATAGGTTCCCGTCTCCATGGTATACATGGCCGCCCGGCACATTTCCGGGGCCGCCTGGGCCGCGCCGCCCACCACATAGGCCCGGCGGGTCAGCGCGGGATCATATTGCGCGTGGTATACCCGGCAGGTCACCCGCTCCCCTTCCACGTCAATCACCGCAAAGGGCGCCGTGCCGCCCCTGCCGTCCTCCAGCATGCCCAGGCTGCCGGGGTTTACCGCCCGCCTGCCTGCCGCGGACACATCCCAGGGGTGATGGTTGTGGCCGCTGAAATACCAGCGGATTTCCGCCGGAAGCCCCGCCAGCAGCGCCGGAAGGTCCTCGGGGTACATCAGCAGGTTGGCATCGTCCGGCGTGCCGTGGGCAAAGAGCAGGCTACCCAGGGTCAAGGTACGGGGCCATGTGAGCGCAAGCCCCGCCAGCTCCCGCCTTGTCCAGCGCAGCAGGCTCCAGTTGTACCCGGCAAAGGCCTGGGTATCCGCCTGGGGCAGCCGCTCCTCATGGTTGCCCGCCAGCAGCACCGCCCCCAGGGACAGCAGCCGCTCGGTCACCTGCCGGGGACAGGGACCAAAGCCCGTATGGTCCCCGGCGGATACGACGCGGTCCGCGCCGCGCGCCTGGGGAGTGTTCAGCACCGCTTCCAGGGC
>CALVVZ010000156.1 GCA_944364075.1 uncultured Clostridia bacterium | reverse complement strand
CACCTTCGGACGACCTCTGGTTGGCCGAAGGTGCCTTCTCGAAAAAGTGGTGAAAACCACTTTTTCGACACGCTGGCCGGAGAGACTACGGTCCCTCCGGCTTTTCAGCACGTCAAAAAAGTAGCTACACCACTTTGGGAGGAAGCGGCTTCGGACGGCCTCTGTTCAGCCACCTTGTTACCGCACGCTTTTGCGGCTGCATGCCCACCGGGAATGGTATGGTTTTGCCTGCCTGGGCATAAGCTGTCAGGGCAAAGGCAGGTGCGGCGCATGACCCTCAGTGAATTGAAGGCCAAGGATGTAGTGAATACGGTGGACGGGCGATGCATCGGCAAACCCATGGACCTGGAGTTTGACCCCGTGGACGGACGGGTTACCGCCCTGGTGGTGCCCGGAGATTTCAGCCTACTCAATCTGCTCCGGGGGGAGAAATGCGGCATCGTGATTCCCTGGGGAAATATCTGCAAAATCGGCGACGACGTGATTCTGGTAGACCTTACGGGGATCTTGTAACCTCCGTGATACCCGGCGGGCCATGCATGCTTCCAGGCCGTCAAGGGGGATCGGTAGATCAATGCAACCCCGGGCGCGGATGCCCGGGGTTCAGACCGTTGGCAAAGCATGGGGTCTTATTTTTTGCAAGTCGCATATTGCATGCCTGCAAGCACGGAGGATTTCGCGCCTGCGGGCGCGACCAAAGGGCTTTCCGATCGCCCTTTGGAAACCTTCGGGTCCATACGCTATGGAATGCTTGCAAGTTTAGACGCCTGAGGGGGCGTTTTTCTTGCAACCCTGTGAAAAAGTGCCTTTTCAACAGTTTGAACCCCGGGCGCTGGTGCCCGGGGTTGGCGTTTATGCCGATTCCTTTTCTGTCACCGCCGCCGTTTGCTCCGCCGTGGATTCCTGCGCCGCCAGTCGGTCCTCCAGCTCCCGCACGCGCCGTTCCAGCAGCGCCATTTGCTGAATCATGGCACGGTTTTTTTCATTGTCCCGGGAAACGATGCAGGTGAGATAAAAAAGCATCACCAGGGCAAAGAAGGCAAAGCCCGTAAAGATCATATGGATGGGCAAATCAATGCCCAGAAGTCTGGTAAGATCATACACCAGGCCGGGGAACATCACCATCACCAGCATGCCCGCCGCCATGGCCAGCCACAGCAGCGAATAGTTTAGGCTCAGGCGCTTGCGATGAATCAGCTTGATGGCTACAAAAACATACACCAGAACCACCACCAGCAGCAGCAGCCGAAAACGTTCGCTCATGCCTTGCGCTCCTTTCTGCGGCCCGTAAGCCGCAGTCCCGCCAGCAAAATGGCCAGGGATACCTTGAGCATGTAGTGCAGCGAGCCCAGGGCGCGAATGGAGCTGACGCCGCCCTGGCGCTCATTCATGCGCACGGGCACCTCCCGCACCCGCATGCCCTGATACATGGCCGACACAATGGCCTCGGGCTCGGGATAGTCCTGGGCGTAGTTCTGGGCAAAATAAGCCGTAAGCTCCTTGCCGCAGGCGCGGAAGCCGCTGGTCACGTCGTGGATGGTGCGGCCCGTGGTCAGGCGAATCAGCGCGCTGATCCAGCGAATGCCGATCCGCCGGGCCGCGGAGGACTGGAAGCCCTTCTCCGCTTCCTCCGTCCCGGGCAGAAAGCGGGAACCCACCGTCATGTCCGCTTCCCCGCGCACAATGGGGGCGATCAGGTCGTGAATGCAGTCCGCCCGGTGCTGCCCGTCCCCGTCAAACTGCACGGTCAGGTCATAACCGTGCTCCACGGCATACTTGTAGCCCGTCTGCACGCCGCCCCCGATGCCCAGGTTCACCGGCAGATCCAGATAGGAGGCGTGATGCTCCCGAAGCAGCGCCCGGGTGCCGTCCCGGGAACAGTCGTTGATCACCACCCAGTCGGCCTCGGGGCAGTTTTTCCTAAGGTCCGCCAGGGTGCCCAGAATCGCCGCTTCTTCATTGTATGCCGGTATAATCACCAGCAGCTTTGCCACCGCGCGACACCGTCCTCTTTCGTACGCCGGACCCTGCCTTACGGCGAGGGCCGCGTTTGATCTTCCGTAAGCGGGACGCGATGGTCCACCGCTTCCTTCAGCAGCTGATACGCCACCGAAACAATGGGAATAATCAGCACCATGCCGGGAATGCCCGCCACGGCGCCGCCCAGGAACACCCCCGCCAGGGTCACGTAAGCGGGCAGGCCTACCGAGCCGCCCACGATATGCGGATAGATGACATTTCCTTCCACCTGCTGGGCCACCAGGAACCAAATGGCAAAAATCAGCGCCTTGCCCGGATCCATGATCACGATCATGGTCGTGCCGATGAAGAAGCTCATATACGCGCCAATGAAGGGCACCAGCGCCATCACCGCGGTCAGGCAGGACAGGGAAATGGCGTAGGGCAGGCCGAAAATCAGCATGCCCAGGAACAGCATGCTGCCCAGAATGCACGCCTCCAGGCATTGCCGCGATAAATAAACGCTGAAGGTGCCGATAAACATGCGCCCCACGCGCAGCAAGGCGCCGGAAATTTTTTCAGGGACAAAGGCCCGCAGCAGGGATTCGCACTGGCGTTTCACCCGCGGCTTGTTTGCCAGCAGGTAGATGGCCAGAATCAGCGACATAACGATGCTGGCCACCGAGCTGAACACATTGGCGATGGTGGATACCGCCGTGCCCGCCAGATTGCCCAGGTTCTGGGAGATCCACTGGGAAACCTCCGTCAGCTTCTGGGAAACGATTTGGGGGTCCAGCCCGATCTCCCCGGCCAGGTATTCAATCTGCGCGGAATTCTCCCGGATCAGATTCACCAGGCCGTTGACGGCGCTGAAAAACTGCGGCAGAATGAACTGCCCCACCACCACCAGCACCAGAGGCAAAAGCAGCAGCGTCAGCGTCAGGCCCAGCATGCTCCGGGTTCTGGGCTTCATCCGGCCCTTCCCGTCCATGCGGGCAAGAATCCGTTCAAACCCGCGCACCGGTACATTGAGAATCAGCGCAAAGGCCCCGCCCAGCAGGATGGGCGACAGGAGGCCCAGCAGCCCCATAACGCCCTGCCACAGATCCTGCAAATGCGTCACCGCCGCAAACAGGATCACCCCGAACGCAATCAGCAGCATCGCCCGCCGGAACGATTCCTTCCCCGTTTGCACAGGCGCACCCCCTTTGATCTCATCGGATAGTCTGCTTTATCCTATCGCATTTGCGCCAAAAAAGCAAGGGAGGCGCGCGGCGATTACCCGCGCGCCTGGAAAACCCTGCCGGTTCAGCTGCCCGTGGAGCGGTAGTGCCTGACGCCCCAGTACCATACCCGCACCATGATCCCAAAAAAGACCGCTCCGGCCAAGGGCGCCATCAGCGCCGCCCAATAGGAAGCGCCCCACAGGGGCTTGTCCAGCACCCAGCTCACGGGCAGATGCATGCACAGGGCGAAGGGCGCCACAAAGGTAAACAGCAGCCGCAGGGGAGTGGGATAAATATCCACCGGATACTGGCAGGCAGTGCGCCCGCCATAGGTAAGCACATTGACCATTTCGATACTCTTGACGGAGAAGAAGCTCACCGTAGCCTCAATGAGAAACAGCCCCACCAGCAGCAACGTAGTGCCCAGGCAGCTCGCCACCAGCAGCAGCGCCTTGCCCCAGCACCAGGCCAGGGGCTGGCCCGCCGCCGCCAGGGCCAGGGCGGAAAGCCCCACCAGGATGCCCCCCAGCCGCCGGGGGTCCAATCGTGTGCAGAATACCTGCACCAGCAGGTTGCGCGGGCGCACCAGCAGCGTGTCAAATTCCCCGCTGCCCACATAGGTGGCAAAGGTGCTCACCCCGCGCCCCACAAACTCCACCAGGGCAAACACGCACTGCATCACGCCGAAGAAGAACAGCACCTCCGGGCCGCTCCACTGCCCCAGGCGGGTGAAGCGCCCCAGTAGCACCTCCACGGCCAGCAGCTCCCCGCCGGTCATCACCGCCTGGGAAAGGGTCTGCATCAGGAAGGACGCCCGGTACTGCATGGCGGAGCGAAGCAGCAGCCCCATGGCACGGCCCATATACCGCAAGGTTTTCATGGTCAGCCTCCTTGTATGGTCACCCGCAGCAGCTGCCGCCGCCACATGCCCCGGCCCAGCCAGCCCAGGGCCAGCAGCCACCCCAGCTGCATCCCCAGGGTCAACAGGAAATCCCCGCCGCCCAGGTACAGGCGGATGGGCGCGTCCAGGGCCTGGGCAAAGGGCTGGAAGCGGATAAGCCCCTGCACCTGGGCGGGGAACAGCGTCAAGGGAATCACGTTCCCCGCGAAAATCATCATCAGCAGCTGAATCATGGCGCTGACGCCCCGGGCATCCAGGGTCCGCATCACCACCGCCGAGCGTATGGCGTCCACCGCGGCAATCACCGCCAGTCCCGCCATCAGGGACACCGCAAAGGCTGCCCCGGCCCCCCAGGTGGGCGGCAACGCCATGCGATAGCCCACTGGCAGCACAAACTGCAAAAACACCATGGGCGCGCCGCGCATGAGCATGCCCACCAGCTTCTGGGCCACCGCCCGGCTGAACCACCATCCCCAAGGGTCCACCGGACGGCACAGGTCATAGGCGATGCCCCCGGAAAGCACCCGCTCGTTCAGTTCCCCGTCCGCGGACAGCAGCGCCCGAAAGGCCATCTGCTGGAGCCAGACGTAAGTCACCACCTCCGCCAGGGGCGTCTCCTGAGCGCCCCCTGAGGCATACAGGGCATGGTACAGGGCGATGTACACCAGCCCGAAGAACATCTGGGTCACCAGGCCGCCCAGGGCCGCGCCCCGGTACTGGGTTTCCAGCAGCGCCCGCACCCGGAAGGCGGAAAGATAAGGCCGTAAGCGCAGCGTTTTCATAGGGCAAGCTCCTGATACATCCGGGCGATCAGTTGATCCACGTTCTGTTCCTTCAGGGTCATCTCCCGCAGGGGACCCGCCCGGCGGACCCAGTCCAGCATGTCCCCGGTGGGCACCTGGGCGGGCGGATAATCCACCTCGACGGCGTCCCCGTCCCGGCGCAGGACGCATCCCGGCGGCGGAGGCGGCAGCGTGACCTCCCCGGCAAAGGTGCAGCGCAGGGTATGCACCGTGTCGTACCGGCGAAGCAGCTCCTGCAGCGCGCCGTCGTAAAGCAGCTTCCCGTGCCCCAGCACCAGCACCCGGCTGCACAGGGCCAGCATATCCTCCATGTCGTGGGTGGTGAGCAGAATGGTGGTGCCTTCCCGGCGGTTTTCCTCCTTGAGAAAGCTCCGCAGGGCCAGCTTGCTCACCGCGTCCAGGCCGATGGTTGGTTCGTCCAGGAACAGCAGCCGGGGCCGGTGCAGCAGGGAGCCGCAGACCTCCGCCCGCATGCGCTGGCCCAGGCTCAGCTGCCGCAGGGGCGTGCGCAGCAACGGCTCCAGCTCCAGGGCGGCGCTGATCTGCCGGAGCCGTTCCGCCCAATCATTGCGCGGCCGGTCGTAGATTTCCCGCAGCAGGTCGAAGGAATCCGCGATGGGCACGTCCCACCACAGCTGGGTGCGCTGGCCGAACACCACCCCCAGCTCCCGGACGTGCTGCTTGCGCTCCGCCCAGGGGACCCGTCCCGCCACCCGGCAGGCGCCCTCCGTGGGCGTCAGGATGCCTGTGAGCAGCTTCACCGTGGTGGACTTGCCCGCGCCGTTGGGGCCGATGAGCCCCACCAGCTCCCCGGCCTCCACCTGAAAGCTGGCATGGTCCAGGGCCTTGACCGTCTCCCGCTCCCGGGCAACCCACCGGCGGAATCCGCCTTCTTTTACCCGTTTCTTGCGAAGAAAAAAACGGGTCAGGTCTTCCGCTTCCATGTACGCCATGCTGTCCTCCTATGCGTTTGTCGAAAAAAAAACAGGGAAATAGATTATACGCATTATCCGTCCGGTTGTCAACCATTTTTTGCAGGTTCGCGGGCAAAAAAAAAACAGCGGCCCGAAAGCCGCTGGCAGCGTGTCAAAAAAGTGGCGTCGCCACTTTTTTGAGGAAGCACCTTCGGCCAACCAGAGGTCGTCCGAAGGTGTAAGGAATTGATTTTGCAAGCAAAATCAACGACCCAGCAAGGCGCTGTTTTCATATATGAAAACAGCGGTCGCGAAGCGACTTGGCTTTTCCAGAGAAAAGCCAACCGTCCGCCGGCAGAGCCGTCGGATACGAATGAAAGTCGGAGGGGCTGCGGCCCCTCCGACACCTCCCTGAGGTTTTTTGACATCCTGAAGCCCCGCCGGATTTGCCGGCGGGGCGCTTTTTATGCCGCATTCCAGGGAAAACGCCTTGACAACGCTGCCTGGAAATTCTATAATGTATATATGACAAATATACAAGAAACGTTTGTATAGAAAGAAAAATATATAATACGTTTCATAATGTATGACAACATCCGACAAGCTTCGCAAGGAGGAAGGATACCATGGAAATTCGCGTGTTTGACAATGCGGCCCAGGCCGGGCAGGCCGCGGCGGCACTCTTCGCAGCGCAGCTGACCCGTAAGCCCAACAGCGTGCTGGGCCTGGCTACGGGCTCGACCCCGATTCCCACATACAGGCAGCTGATCTACCTGTATGAGCAGGGCGCGGTGGATTTCTCCCAGGCGGTGAGCTACAATCTGGATGAATACGTGGGTTTGTCCCCGGAGCACCCTTGCAGCTATCATGCCTTTATGATGGAAGAGCTGTTCAACCATGTCAACATGCGCCCGGAAGCCATTCATGTGCCCAGCGGCAACGCGGGAGACCTGGCGTCGTCCTCCAGGGCCTATGATGCAGCCATCGAGGCGGCAGGCGGCATCGACATTCAGCTGCTGGGTATCGGCCGCAACGGACACATCGGTTTCAATGAACCCGGGGACTGCTTCATTGACGGGTGCCATCTGGTTACCCTAAGCCAGAGCACCATTGAGGCCAATACCCGTTTCTTCCATAGCGCGGACGAAGTGCCGCGCCAGGCGGTAAGCCTGGGCATCGGAGCCATTATGCGCGCCCGTCAAGTGGTGCTCATTGCCACCGGCGCGGATAAGGCGCAGGCCATCCACGATTCCGTACTGGAAAACGTTACGCCCCAGGTGCCCTGCTCGATTCTGCGCTATCATCCCAACACCCTTTTCCTGCTGGACCGGGAAGCTGCGTCGCTGCTGTAAAGGAATGGGCGGAACAGGCTGGGACGGTGTATTCGACCAGTGAAAATATAAAGAAAAGGGCGCGTTGCAAAACAACCGAAAAAAAGACGAGGCAAGGAACCCTAAAAGGGTATCCAAACCTCGTCTTTCGCTTAAGATGAAAAAGCAAAACCAGTATAAGGTATTTGAGCGACACGGTCAACTGGGCCTTGCGCTGAATTCGGAAA
>CALVVZ010000155.1 GCA_944364075.1 uncultured Clostridia bacterium | reverse complement strand
CCGGGTGCTGAACCGCCTGACGGTGCTGCGGCCCCCGGCGGGCCTGCCCCTTACGGATTTTGGCCTGGACGCGGCGGGGTTTGGCTCCCTAACGTGGGATGACGGTCGCACCGTCTTCTCCTCGGTGGATTATGTGCATCAGAAGGACGCGCGGCTGCATGCTCCCCTGGCGCGTATGCTGGGGCTTGCGCCCCGGCGGGGGGACAGGGAATGTCCATGAGCCCGGCCTCGCTCTGCGCCTCCTCGGCGTTCTGCGGCGCGGCGGGCATGAGCCCGGTACACTCGTTGGCGCTGGAGACGCGCTCCAGGCGGTAATACTTTTCCACGTCTTTGCGGTTGTCCATGAAATGGCTTCGCTCCTTTCCATGCGTTTGCAGGCGTAGGATTCCCCATGGAGGGCGCGGGCACGCTGGCAGATGCTGGCAGACTGATTTTTTTACAAGGGAGGCATCCATATGGAACGTTTTGCCTGGAAGGGGCGCATCAAGCCCGGCATGACTGAGGAATACAAGCGCCGCCACGACGAGATCTGGCCCGAGATGAAGGCCCTGCTCAAGGAAGCGGGCATCCGCAACTATACCATCTGGTCCGATGGGGAGGAGCTTTTCGGCTACTACGAGTGCGAAAAGGGCGTGGCCTTCGCCGAGCGCACCCAGGCCGGCAGCCCCATTGTGGACCGCTGGAACGCCTATATGGAGGACGTGCTGGAGCTGGAGATGGACCCGGAGACCGGCGCGCAGCCCAAGCTGCGGCAGATGTTCCTGCTGGAGTAAGGCCGGGGGCCATCAGGAAGGCAAACGCCAGGAGAAAAGGAGCGTGCGAGGAATGAACATGGTGGAGATCATCACGAAAAAGAAGCTGGGGCAGGCCCTGACCCCGGAGGAAATCGCCTACTTCGTCCGCGGGGCGGCGGACCGTTCCATCGCCGACTACCAGCTGGCGGCGCTGCTCATGGCCATCCGCCTCAAGGGCATGACCCCGGAGGAAACCACGGAGCTGACCCTGGCCATGGCCCATTCCGGGGAGACCGCCGACCTTTCCCGGATTCCCGGCGTCAAGGTGGACAAGCACTCCACCGGCGGCGTGGGGGACACCACCACGCTGATCCTGGCCCCGCTGGTGGCCGCCTGCGGCGTACCCGTGGCCAAGATGAGCGGCCGGGGCCTGGGACACACCGGCGGCACCCTGGACAAGCTGGAATCCATTCCCGGCATGCGGGTGGACCTGAGCGAGGAAGCTTTCATCGCCCAGGTGCAACGCATCGGCCTGGCGGTCATCGGCCAGACCAAGGCCCTGGCCCCCGCCGATGGCACCCTCTACGCCCTGCGGGACGTGACCTCCACCGTGGACAGCCTGCCGCTGATCGCCAGCTCCATCATGAGCAAAAAGCTGGCCAGCGGCGCGGACGCCATTGTGCTGGATGTCAAGACGGGCAGCGGCGCCATCATGCAGGACCTGGAGGGCAGCATTGCCCTGGGCAAGGCCATGGTGGAGATCGGCGCCCTGGCGGGCAAGCCTGTCACCGCTCTGGTCACGGGCATGGCCCAGCCCCTGGGCACCCATGTGGGCAACGCCCTGGAGGTCAAGGACGCCATCGACGTATTGCAGGGCCGCACCCAGGGGGACCTGAAGGAGGTTTCTCTGCTGCTGGGCAGCCAGATGCTGGTATGCGCCGGACGCGCAAAAACGCCGGAAGAGGGCCGCGGGCTGCTGGAGCAGGCCATTGCCAGCGGCGCGGGGCTGCGCAAGTTCCAGGAGATGATCGCGGCCCAGGGCGGCGACCCGCGGGTATGCGAGGACCTGTCCCTGTTGCCCCAGGCGGCGGTGAAGCGCGTAGCGCGCTGCGGCCGGTCGGGGTACGTGGCCGCCATGGACACCCAGGCGCTGGGCCTGGCGGCCCAGGCCATGGGCGCGGGCCGCATGCGCAAGGAGGACCGGCTGGACTACAGCGTGGGCTTTGTGCTGCCGGTGCGCCTGGGCGACCGGGTGGAAGCGGATACGGAGCTGTGTACCCTGTACGCCCGCAACGAGGCGGACGCGGCGCGGGCGGAGGCCGCCATCCGCGCGGCGGTGACCATCCAGGACGCTCCCGTGCCTCCCGCGCCCCTGTGCTACGCCGTCATGAGCCGGGAAGGCGTCCGGCGTCTGGCCTGACCCGCTGGGAAAACAAGGCGCTTTGCTGGACCGTCCCTTTCCTTGACAGCCCTCCGGGGGCATGGTATCATGGTTGCATGCTCAAGAACGCAAAGGGGAAGGAAGTCTGTCCGGGATGAAGTCCTTGCACCAGCGGCTGATCCGGCACCGTTCGGCGCTGCTGCTCAGTTTTTTCCGCTTATTGACCTATGGCTGTCTGTTCTGCCTGTTTTTCGGGCTGATGTCCATCCACAACTGGTATCTGCTGAACCCTTCCCGTACCCTGGCCACCACGCTGCTCACCTTCGTGAGCATGGCCGTGGTGATGAACGCCGTCTACGGCGGCTACGCCGTGGGTAAAAAGAAGAGCAAGCCCGTCATATCCTCCATGTCCCTGGCCATTATCGCCACGGACGTGATTACCTATCTGCAATTGCAGATCATGAACGTCAACGAAAACAACAACGACCATCTGGTGCTCTTTGGCCCGGATTTCCCCCTGCTGCTGCTGTGCATGCTGCTGCAGGTGCTGGTGATCACCTTCTGGGTGCGGCTGGGGAACAACATGTATTTCCGCATCAATCCGCCCCAGCGGTGCCTGCTGGTGCTGGGCCGGGCGGAGGAGGAACCCCTGCTCCTGCGCAAGCTGGACGTTTACCGCCTGCAATGGCAGGTGACGGACACCGCCCTCATCGGCGACGCGGGGCTGGAAGAGCGCATCGCCGCGGCGGATACGGTGATCCTGGGAGATGTGCCGGAGGAAAAGCGCTCCGGGCTTTTGCGCAGCTGCTATGCCCAGCGCAAGAACGTGCTGTGCCGCGCCGCCCTGGAGGACATCATGGTCAGCAACGGCAAGCAGGTCATCGTGGACGACGCCCCCTTTCTGGAGATCACCGCCGCGCACATGACGCTGAACCAGCGCATTATCAAGCGGTTGATGGACCTGGGCATATCGGGGCTGGCCCTGGTGGCGCTCAGCCCCCTGATGGGCATCATATCCCTGTGCATCTATCTGGAGGACCGGGGCCCGGTGATCTTCCGCCAGCCGCGGGTGACCATCCGGGGGCGGGTGTTCACCATCTACAAGTTCCGCACCATGCGCCAGGACGCCTGCGCCCAGCAGACGCAGCATTCCGCGGCCAAGAGCGACCCGCGCATTACCCGGGTAGGCCGCTGGCTGCGCCGCTTTCGCCTGGACGAGCTGCCCCAGCTGGTGAACATTTTCCGCGGGGACATGACCCTGGTGGGCCCCCGGCCGGAGATGCTGGAAAACGTGGAGAAGTACAAGCTGCAGCTGCCCGATTTCGTCTACCGGGAAAAAATGAAAGCCGGGCTTACCGGCTATGCCCAGATCGAGGGCAAATACAACACCACCCCCGAGGATAAGCTCATGCTGGATCTGATGTACATCGAGAGCTTTTCCATCTGGCTGGACGTGAAGCTGCTGTTCCGTACGCTGACGGTGTTTTTCCGCGCCGACAGCACCGAGGGCTTTGACGCGCAGGCCGCGCACCCCCCCGAGGAGCAGCCGCCCCAGCCCGGGGATCACCTGGCCGTATAAAAAAACAAAACGCTCCGGGCGTTGCAAAGGAGGTCTGCTTCCCATCATGAAGAAAACGCTGCTGATTATGGCCGCGGGCCTGGGCTCCCGCTACGGGGGCGGAGGCGCCAAGCAGGTGGACCGCATGGGCCCCAACGGGGAGATCCTCATGGAATACTCCATCTTCGACGCCATGGCCGCGGGCTTTGACAAGGTGGTCTTTGTCATCAAGCGGAGCATGGAAGCGTCCTTCCGCGCTCAGGTGGGGAATAAAATCGCCCGCAAGGTGGAGGTTTGCTACGCCTTCCAGGAATACGACAGCCTGCCCGGCGGCTTCGTCCCTCCGGCGGAGCGCGTGAAACCCTACGGCACCGTGCACGCGGTGCTCTGCGCCCGGGACGCCATACAGGAACCCTTTGCGGTAATCAACGCCGACGACTACTACGGCAAGGACGCCTTCCGGGTGATGGCGGACTCCCTAACGCGCATGGCCGGGGGGGAGGGCGAAGCCTCCATGGTGGCGTACTACCTGCGCAACACCGTCTCCGAAAACGGGGACGTGACCCGGGGCGTATGCCGGAAGGACGGCGGAAACTTCCTGACCAAGGTCACGGAGACCTACGGCATCAAGCCCTGCACGGACGGCATCATCCGCAGCTTTGCGGAGGACCCCGCGGGAACGCCCCTGCCCGCGGACGCGCTGGTGTCCATGAATTTCTGGGGTTTTACGCCCTGGCTGTTCCCACAGGCGGAGAGCGCCCTGGAGACCTTCCTGCGCGCCCCCGGGGACGAGATGAAAAAGGAATACCCCCTGCCGCAGCTGGTGGATACCCTGATGCAGGAAGCCGGCCTGCGGGTGGAGGTGCTCTCCACCGACGCGGTGTGGTTCGGGGTGACCAATCCCCAGGACAAGGCCCAGGTCATGGCCGAGCTGCAAAAGCTCCATCAGGCCGGAGCCTATCCCCCGGCGCTGGACTGAGGGCCCGCAACGTTTCCCCTGCTCCGCCCCCAGGGCGGGGCCGAACATAGAAGGAGGCATGTCCCATGAACATCCTGCTCACCGGCGGCGCCGGATTCATCGCTACCCACACCTGCGTGGAACTGGTGGCGGCGGGCCACGACGTGATCGTGGTGGACAACTACGTGAACAGCCAGCCCGAAGCCCTGCGCCGGGTGGAGGAGCTGTGCGGGCGCAAAATCCCCGCCTACACCGCGGATTGCCGCGACAAGGGGGCCATGACCCGCATCTTTGACGAAAACAAGATCGACGCGGTGATCCACTTCGCCGGGCTCAAGGCCGTGGGCGAGAGCGTGGCCAAGCCCCTGGAATATTACCGCAACAACCTGGACTCCACCCTGACCCTGTGCGAGGTCATGCGGGACCACGGCTGCAAGCGGCTGGTGTTCAGCTCCTCGGCCACGGTGTACGGCGTGCCCGACGAGGTGCCCCTGCGGGAGGACATGTTCTGCAAGGGCTGCACCAACCCCTACGGCTGGACCAAGTACATGATCGAAAAGATCCTGGAGGGCGTGGTTACGGCGGACCCCGAATGGTCCGTGGTGCTGCTGCGCTACTTCAACCCCATCGGCGCCCATGAAAGCGGCCGCATCGGCGAGAACCCCAACGGCATCCCCAACAACCTGATGCCCTACATCACCAAGGTGGCCGCCGGGCAGCTCAAGCGCCTGAGCGTCTACGGCGACGACTACGACACCCCCGACGGCACCGGCGTGCGGGACTACATCCATGTGGTGGACCTGGCCAAGGGCCACGTGGCCGCCTGCGCCTACGCCGCGGAGCATGCGGGCTGCGAGATCATCAACCTGGGCACCGGCGTGGGGTACAGCGTGCTGGACATCGTCCACACCTTCTCCCGGGTGAACCACGTGGACGTGCCCTACGTCATCGCGCCCCGCCGCGCCGGCGACATCGCCACCTGCTACGCCGACCCCTCCAAGGCCAAGCGCTTGCTGAACTGGCAGGCGGAAAAGACCCTGGAAGACATGTGCCGGGACAGCTGGCGCTGGCAGAGCCAGAACCCCAACGGCTATCAGGAATAACCCGCGCGCCCCGGAAGGCCGTCCGCCCTCCGGGGCCTTTCTTTGCCTGCGGGCTGCAATTTTTGACAGCCCGGGGCGATTTTCTTTTTTCGGAAAACATGTTATAATCAATTATTCATTTCGCCACATGAAGGAGGCTTCCCCATGAACCGACTACGGCGCGCGCTGGCGCTGCTCATGATTCTGACGCTCTGCCTGCCCCTGGGCGCGCGGGCGGAGGAAGAGGAAATGCACGGCCTGCGCATGGAACTGAGCTTCCATATGGACCCCTCCGCTTATCCCCAGGAAGAGCAGGAGATGCTCCAGGGCGTCGCGGATCTGCTTAATATGCTGCAGGTGCGCTCCACCCTGGCCTGGACCGGCAACCTAATGTCCCAGGATACCAGCTTCGATTCTCAGGTGTTTTTTTCCGTAGGTGAGCAGGCGGACGCCGTGAGCCTTCACCTGTACGGCGCGCCCAGTCATATCGTGGCCGGCAGCAACCTGCTGGGGGATCAGCAGGTGATGCTGAATATGCTGGCCTGGCTGGAATTTTCCATGAAGGCCTATTTCTACCTGGACCTGCCCCTGCAGAACGTGGCGCTGTGTACCAGCACCTATGCCCATGCCAGCGCCTTTGAGGCCCTGGCCGCGGTCTGGGACCCGGTGATGAACGCCGGTCAGGGGACCCGAACCGTGGACCGGGACAGCATCCTGGATATGCTGCCCCGACTGGCGGAAACCGCGCAGGCGGACCGCGCCTTCTCCTACTGGCTGCAGGCGCTGCTGCTGGCTTCGGGCTATGACAGCATGGTCATGGACGCGCTGTACTCCGCCGCGGACTGGGCGGACGGCTTCCTGGCCCAGGAGGGTATCCGGGTCACGGTGCAGGACGGGGAAGAAACCTGGACCACCGGAGAGATCACCCTGTTTCATCAGGACGAGAACGGTTGGACGCTGACCCTGCCCGCCACCGGGGAAGGCTATACCGCCCGGGCCGCCATGACGCAAACGGCGGACAGCCGTACCCTGCGCCTGTGCTTCGGCCTGGAAGAGGAAGCCGATGTGCTGGATCTTTCTCTGAGCGCCACCGGCCTGCCCACTGGCGAGGATGGCGCTGGTACGGCGATGCTTTCCCTGGACCGGACCGGCTACATGTTTGAAGAGAAGCACCTGCGCTGGCAGGCGGATTGGAGCCGAACCACCCAGGCGGACGGCCTGGGCGCGTGGGAGGTACGCGCCGCGCAAACCAACGCGGAAACCGGTGCGGAGATGCTGGTCCTCTCCGGCACGATTACCCAGTGCATGCCCGACGTCGCCCTGGGCTGGGAGGCCGGAGAGCTGATCAATGCCGGGGTAAACCTCTTCTCCGTGTATGAGGATACGCTTTCCGCCTTCCTTCAGTCCATTCAGGAGCCCATGCTTCAGGGCATTTTCCCCGTGCTGGTGGAGTTGCCTGCCTCCAGTTATCAGAGCCTGTTCCAGTTCCTGGAGCAGTACGGCGTGCTGGAAATGCTGATGGATCAGGTGTCATAATTGCCACGGAAAACAAACGCCCCTGTCGGGAGAATTCCCGGCAGGGGCGTTGCAGACTGTCAAAAAACCTCAGGGAGGTGTCGGAGGGGCCGCAGCCCCTCCGACTTTCATTCGTATCCGACGGCTTTGCCGGCGGGGCGGGTCGTT
>CALVVZ010000154.1 GCA_944364075.1 uncultured Clostridia bacterium | reverse complement strand
CATGGGTACGGGCAGCAGGGGGCAGTCCGGCGTAAGGGGCATCTCCAGGCAGGGGTAATCCTTCGTCAGGTCCGGGGGATAGTGTACGGCGCCAGCTCGGCGCATGCCCTGGCTTTCATACAGGTGCAGCGCCCGGGCGTTCTCCGCGGAGGTGTCACAGCGCAGGCAGTCGCAGCCCATGCCCCGGAGGATCTCAATGATCTCCTCCAGCACTTTGCGTCCCAGGCCCTGCCCCCGCAGCTCCGCGGCCACGGCAAAGCGGTGGAAGCTCCCCGGCCGCGTGCCGAAAAGCCAGTCCACCCGGGCGTACTGCTCCTCCTGCTCCCGGTCGATGGCCACGGCGCAGCTGAGGCTGCCTTCCCGGCGCGCCACATAGAGCCGCCCGGCCTCCAGGTCCTCCCGGACGATGTCCCGGGAGGGGTATTCCCCCCAGCTCCACTGGTTCAGCCCCCCCGACGCCTGCATCTGCTCGCAGGTGCTTTCATACAGCGCGCAAACGGCTTCCAGGTCCTGCATACCGGCGATTTCCAGCATCATGCGGTCTCCTCCCCCTTTTCGGTGTACATCTCGTACAGGTGGGCGTACAGCCCGCCCTTTTTCATCAGCTCCGCGTGGGAGCCCATTTCCTCCACGCCCTTTTCCGTAAGCACCCAGATGGTATCCGCCCCGCGGATAGTGGTGAGCCGGTGGGCGATGGTGAACACCGTGCGCCCGTGGGCCAGCTTTTCCAGGGATTGCTGCACCAGCCGCTCGCTCTCGTTGTCCAGGGCGGAGGTGGCCTCGTCCAGGATCAGGATGGGCGGATTTTTCAGGAACACCCGGGCAATGGAAATGCGCTGCTTCTGCCCGCCGGAGAGCTTCACGCCCCGCTCGCCCACGAAGGTGTCGTAGCCCTGGGGCAGGGCGGAGATGAAGTCGTGGGCGCCGGCCAGCTTGGCGGCCTCGATGACTTCCTCCCGGCTGGCTCCCGGCTTGCCGTAGACAATGTTGTCATACACCGAGCCGGAGAACAGGTAGACTTCCTGCTGTACCATGCCGATGGCGTTGCGCAGGCTCTTGAGGGTCACATCCTTGATGTCCTTGCCGTCGATGAGCAGCCGCCCGCCGCTCACGTCGTAGAAGCGGGGAATCAGGTTGCACAGGGTGGTTTTGCCGCTGCCCGAGGGGCCTACCAGGGCCACGGATTCGCCGGGATGCACGGTAAGGTTCAAATGGCTGAGTACGCTGTGCTCGTCGTCGGCGTAATGGAAGCTCACGTTGTCGAAGGTGACCGCGCCCCGCACCTGGCCCAGGGGCTTGGCGTCGGGCTTGTCCTTGATCTCCCGGGGCGCGTCCATGATTTCGTAAAACCGCTCGATGCCCGTCATGCCCCGCTGGAACTGCTCGGTGAATTCCACAATCCGCCGGATGGAGGTCAGCAGCATGTTGGCGTAGAGCAGATAGGCCATGAATTCCGAAGCGGTCAGGTGTCCGGCCTTGATCTGCAGGGCGCCGGCCACCACCACCACGATGTACATCACCCCGTCGAAGATCCGGTTGGAGGTGGAGAAGGCCGCCATGCACTCGTAGGACATCTTCTTGAACTTCAAGAACTTCTGGTTGCCCTCGTCAAACTTGCGCTCCTCAATGGCCTCGTTGGCGAAGGACTTCACCACCCGGATGCCCAGCAGGCTGTCCTCCACCTGGGCGTTGATCTCGCCCACCTGCTTGTTGCGCTCCTTGAACACAAAGCGCATGCGCTTGTTGAAGTAGCGGGTGGTGATGAGCATCAGGGGCAGCACGGCGAACATCATCAGCGTGAGGGGGATGTTCATGCCGCACAGAATCACGAAGCTGACGATGATCTTGATGCCCGCGATGAAGAATTCCTCCGGGCAATGGTGGGCGAACTCCGTGACCTCGAACAGGTCGGAGGTCATCCGGGACATGATCTGTCCCACCTTGGTTTCGCTGTAATAGCTGAAGGACAGCTGCTGCAGGTGGGCGAACAGCTCCGTGCGCATGTCCGTTTCAATATAGGAGCCCATGATGTGGCCGATGGAGGCCATGTAGTAGTTGGCCGCGGCGTCGATAAGCCGCAGCACCAGGTACACGCCCCCCAGCTTGAGCACGAAGGAGGTGGTCAGGCTGGCGATGTCGGTGGTGGCGCGGTCGGTAATGGCGGAAACGATCAGGGGCAGCACCAGTTCGCACACGGTGGTCAGCGCCGCGCAGAACAGGTCGATGGCCACGGTCTTGCCGTACTTCCTGTAATAGGGCAGGAAGCGGCGCACCAGGGTGGAGCTTTTCATGGTATGTCCTTGCAAGGGAAAGGGCCTCCTTCATGCATGATAGTCTTTGCCTGTCAGTTGCCGCGGCGCATCAGCGCTTCCAGGGCCAGCACATAGCCCTGCTTGCCCAGGCCCGCGATCTGCCCCAGGCAGGCCGGCGCGGTATAGGATACGTGCCGGTAGCCCTCCCGGGACTGGATATTGGAAAAATGCACCTCGATCACCGGCGGCGCAATGGACGCGATGGCGTCGTGCAGGGCCACGGAGGTGTGGGTATAGCCGCCGGGGTTGAATACCACCCCGTCCAGCCGGTCCATATGCGCCTGCTGCAGGGCGTCGATGAGCGCGCCCTCGTGGTTGCTCTGGAAAAACCGCACCTGGCACCCCAGGCGCTCCGCTTCCCCGCGGATGTAGTCCAGGATGGCCTCATAGGTTTCCGCGCCGTATACCCCAACCTCCCGGATGCCCGTGAAGTTGATGTTCGGCCCGTTAAGCACCAGGAAACGCTTCATGGCAGCTTCAGCTCCTTCATCAGTTGATCCGTAAGCGCCCGGCCCAGCGCCTGCCCCTGCCAGATGCTTTCCGCCTCCACCGCCTGGTGGACGAGCATATACAGCCCCGTGCAGGCGGGCACCCCGGCTTCCCGGGCCGCCCGGGTCAGGCAGGTTTCCGCGGGGTTGTAGATCATGTCCGCCACCCCACGGGCCTGGGGCAGCATGACCCGCAGCTGCTGGACGGTGAGGGGACAGCCCTCCCCGTGGGGATACATGCCCACGGGGGTGCAGTTCACCAGCACCCCGGAAAAGCGCTCCGCCAGCTCGCCGTATCCCAGCTCCCCCGGTTCGGGATGGCGGGAGACCAGGGTCACCGACGCGGCCCCCAGGGCCTTGAGCGCCGTGCGCGCCGCCTGGGACGCGCCGCCCGTGCCCAGCACATAGGCCATTTGCCCCGCCACGGGGATGCCGTAATGCTCCAGCATGGCCATGAAGCCCGCCACGTCCGTGTTATAGCCCCAGGAAACGCCTTCCCGGCAAAGCACAGTGTTCACCGCGCCCACCTGCCGGGCGAAATCCTCCACGCCGTCCAGCAGGGGCATGACCTCCTCCTTGTAGGGGATGGTCACGTTCATGCCGTCCACCTCCCGGCACAGGGCCGGAAAGCGCGCTCCCAGCGCTCCCCGGGGAATTTCCAGCAGCCGGTAGTCCGCCTCCAGCCCCAGCACCCGGAAAATCGCCTGATGGATGGGCACGGAATAGCTGTGCCCCAGGCGTTCCCCCAGCAGCGCGTAGCGGCGCATGGCTTTCCCCCCTCGCGTCCATGGAAAAGCGCGCCGGCAGTTTTCACCCCCAGCCGCGCGTGGCTCCAGGAAAAATTTTTCATCCGCCTCATTATAGCATGTTTTTTTCTCCAGGGGAAGCGCGACGCCGCGGGATTTCGCACACCGGGGGCGCATGTTTGACAAGCCGGCCGTGGCATCCTATAATAAACATGTTGCCCGGCAGGCGGCATGGCGCCGCCCTTGCGGGCGCAACCGAAAAGGAGATGAATCCATGACCGCAGCCAAGCGCGCCGCCGGAGGGCGGAAGCATCGGGAGGAACGGGTAAAAAAGACCCATCCGCGGCTGAAAAAGTGCTTTCGTTTCATCGGAATGGCTTTTGCCACGCTGCTGCTGATCACGCTGTTTTATCTGGCGGTGGTGCTGGGACAGCCCCAGGAGCCGGAAAATCCCGTGACTGTCTCCCAGGACCAGCCGCTGCTGGCCGCCAGCCCTGCCCTGAATATCCAGAGCGAGCGGCAGCTTTCCGCCCTGTCGGAGGCCTTCCCCGTGCCTATTCTGGCCTTTATGGAGGGCATGGGACCCACGCTGCAATCCGGGACAAGCTATGACCTGGCCTTTGAAAACGGCTTTGCCCGCCTCACCCGGCTGGAATACACCACAGACAGCGGCCTTTCCTTCACCCTGACTACCATTTACCCCGCCCGCGCCCTGAGCCTGCTGGAAAAGGGCGACTTCACCCTCACCGGCGCGGCGGCGCAGAACCTTACGGGACTGACTGCCGTGCGCATGGAAGACAAGGACCACATCCGTCTCCACGCCCAGGCCAACGACGCCGTGTACGCCCTTACCGTGCCGCAGATGTCCGACGAGAGCCTGTCCACGGTGACCAGGGTTTTGCAGCTGGTCTCCCCCGGCGGGGACGGGGCGCAGTAAAGGCGGCGGCCGGAAAGAAAAGCCCCCGGAAGCATGAAAACATGAACAGGGATCAACAAAACAGAGGGCGCAAGCCTCCGCTGAGGAAGATTGCGCCCTCGGACTATCAAAGACCCCAGATGTTTTTCGATAGTCAAATCTCCGCATTTCTTTCTTGCTGAATCCTTTGCACGTTTGTGAAACCAAATCCTTCATTTTCTTTGCATCACCAGAAAACATGCCTTTGTTAACGGCCGGAAGGGAAGCGGCTGTTTTTTGACACACAGCTTTCCATAAAAATACAGGAACAGGCCGATGAAAATGTTTTTTCCGGGGTAGGGAAGCCTGCCCCGGCCATGCATGGTTTTGGCGGCGGGAATCATCCCTGGGGAGAGAGCAGCAGGAAAGGCTCGGAGAGAATCTCGTAGCTGGCGTCGCCGATGTACGCCTGGACCCGTACCCGGTAGCTGCCCTCCGGGGCGTAGGTTCCATCCCGGGTTTTGCCGTTCCAGCACAGGGTGCTGCCCAAAGGCAACAGGCGCTGGGGACGGGTCGGCTGACGGGACGCCAGGCGGTAGACCACCTCGCCCTCCAGGTTTTCGATCCATACGGTAAGCTCGCAGGGATACTGGTGATGCACCACCATGTTCAGCTCCTGGCCCACCTGGGGGGAGAAAGCTTCCGGCAGCAGAATCTCCAGCAGCGGGTCGCCGCTGGCCGGAGGTACGCAAATCACCCGGGAGGACTGAACGGTAAGCTTGTCCGCTTCCCGGGTCAGAATCTGCACAAGCACATAGCCGTAGGCGTTTCCATCCGGTACCTTCAGGGTCAGGCTGCGCTTCTTGTAGCCGGGGGAAAGCACGCCTTGCTGGTCGCCGTAGACGCCGTAGCGCTCGGTGTTGTCGTAGATGAACTGCGCCTTGTCAAACTGCCAGCCGTCCGCGCCGTAGTACACCATCTGGTAAATCACCTGCACCGGGCGCAGCATGGTAAAGGAAAAGTCCAACTGAGGATGTCCGGCGCTGAGCACCACGGAATTAAAAGTGATCCCCTCCATGGCCGCGTCCCGCCGTCTGCCGGAGTAGGAAGCCGCGTCATAGGTGAACAGGACGAAGTCATCCTCCTCGGGGTAGACCTGAGGGGTGGATGCGCCGTGGTTTTCCAACAGATAGGCGGCAAGCTCCGCCAGGGTTACCGCGCCGTCGTCGTTGATGTCCGCGCCATAGCTGCCCTTGGGGCTGATGCCGTTGACCAGCGCCCCGGAAAAGTATCCTGCGCCGGTGAGCGCGCCCCCCCGGGCATTGCCGGCCCAGAACCAGCTTTCCTCCGCCCCGCCTGAAGAACACAGCACCTTGTAATCCTCGCCCTGAAACACATTATCAAAGGGCGCATGCACGCCCTTGCCCAGCATGGCGCCGCTGCGGCAGGCGTCGATCAGCAACACCTTGGTTCCCGGCACACGGTCAAAGATGCGGCGCATCTCCCGGGCGGTAATGCCTGCCTCGGCAACACCGTCGGAAAGCAGCAGCCGTAGATCACCGTTATCCATCCCCTGCTCCCACACGCCATGGGTGCTGATATAGAAATAGCTGACATCCTCCTCCGTGGCGCCGGCAAAGGCTTCCTCCACGGCTTGCGCAAAAGCGTCCACCGAAGCGATGTCGTCCAGGTGCGTAACCAGCTGCGTCAGGTTCATGGCCCCGCCGCTGAGGGCTTCTGCCACCTGATTGACGTTGTTGGCGGAGGAGGGCAGGGTGGAGGGCTGGGAAAGGAAGGAGTCAAATCCCATGACTAGCGCCCGGCGAACGCTTTCGGCCCTGGCGGCGGGCATAAGCAGCGCAAGCAAAGCCAATAGCAGCAATCCCTGCGCCAGCCGCTTCCCCATGCCACGTCACTCCTTCCTGACGATGATAACCTATTTTACACCATATTAGACGAATATGGGAGCGGAAATGTTCGGCGAAAAATGAAGAATTTGAAAATTTCCTGTCAATCCGGTAGAAAACGCAGGTTTTTTTTGCAGGCAATCGTTGTTCTTTTTATGAATGGAATCGGGAAAAATATTTGACATGGCTATTTTGGCCGGATATGCTGAAAAAAAGCCAATGTATTTTGAGAGGGGGGAAAGGTCATGAGCATCGGGAGGATCTGCCTCACGGTGTTGGCGCTGGTGCTGGCCATGCTTGCCTCCGCCATGGCGGAAACGCCTCAGAGCCTTCCCCAGTGCGCCACCAAGGAGGACGTGGAGGCGTGGGTGGACTTCGGCCTGGAGGAGGAAGATGACGGCATTCCCTCCGAGAAGGCGGTGGAAGCCGGCCGTGTGCGGCACATCGCCCAGGATATGGCCGAGGACCCCACCTTTATTGGCTGGTATTGGTTGGGCGGCGAGGAAGGAAGCAAGCTGGACCTGACCCAGCGCACCTACGGCGTGGGCCAGCAGTACCGGTACTATTGCGGCAACATGTGTACCCGGGCGGTCTATTCCATGGCGCTGTCCTATTTGGGCGTGGATTGCACGCCGGGGGACATGAGCGCCCTGATGGGCGTGCGGGATCTGGCGGAACCCTACGACATGGTGACGGAAGCGCTGGGCGGGCTGGAACGGGTCACCTTCAGCCAGTTTATCTTTGACCAGATGTATGCCCAATACGAGCAGGACAGCAGCTATTCCCCTGTTTACATGTATTTCCGCAAGGATACGGGCGCGGCCCACGCGCTGCTCATCGTTGCGCGCACGGAAAAAGAAAACGGCTTCTGGGTGGTGGACCCTGCCGGGAACAGCAAGGATGGCGGCAAGGTGCATGTATTTGCCATACGCTTCAACCCCGTGAAAAAGAAAATCATCGCATCCACCTTTGAAAAATATGTGAATAGCACGGTGGTATGCTTTTGCCAGTGGCGGTTGACGGAACCATAAAAACCGGCGCGTTGCAAACGCGCCGGACAGACTGTCAAAAAACCTCAGGGAGGTGTCGGAGGGGCCGCAGCCCCTCCGACTTTCATTCGTGTAAGCCGGCTTTG
>CALVVZ010000153.1 GCA_944364075.1 uncultured Clostridia bacterium | reverse complement strand
CGGGGGATCTGCTGGCCCTGGCCGGGGCCGCCTGCATGGCGGGGCACTGGCTGTGCTCCCGCTACGCCCGGCGCACGGTGGACGCTCTGCCCTACACCTACCTGGTCTACGGGCAGACCGCGCTGCTGCTGGCGCTGCTGGCGCCGCTCACCGGCGGCTTTGAGCTGACCCCGGTATCCCTGTGGTACATCTTGGGGCTGGCGGCGGGTTCCACGCTGCTGGGGCATCTGCTGTTCACGGTGGCCCTGGGCAAGGTGTCGGCCACGGTGGTTTCCTTTGCCCTGCTGGGGGAACCCGTGGGGGCCATGCTGTGGAGCATGCTCATGTTCGGGGAGATTCCCACGCCGCTGCTCCTGCTGGGGGGCGCGGTGGTGCTGGCGGGGCTGGGGCTGTATTCCTGGGGCAGCATTCAGCGCGCGGCGCGGAGGTAGCGCCGCTCCCCAGCGTTTTTCCTGCGATTTTGACAATTCTTTGACCAACCTTTACATTCTTTTGCCAATTGTGCTACACTGTATCTGCGCGCGCCAGGGCGGCGCGGCAGGAAAAGGATAAAGGGGGACAAGCTTACGGGCCGCATCTTGTCCAGGGGCGCCTCGGACATGACGGAGGGCGTCATATGGAAACAACTGCTCCAGTTTTCCATTCCCATGGCAGTGGGGCTGCTGTTTCAGCAGATGTACAACACCGTGGACGCGGTGGTGGTGGGTAATTTCGTGGGCAAGGAAGCCCTGGCGGCGGTGGGTTCCACCAGCAGCATTATCAACATGCTGGTGGGGTTGAGCGCCGGGCTTTCCACCGGCGCCAGCGTGCTGATTTCCCAGCGCTACGGCGCCCATGACGACCGGGGGCTGCGGGACGCGGTGCATACCGCCATCGCTTCCACGCTGATCATGTGCGTGTTTGCCACGGCGGTGGGCATTCTGATTGTGGAGCCCATGCTGCGCATGATGTCCACCCCCGAGGATGTGTTCCAGGAGGCAAAAACCTACCTCGTCATTTATTTTGCGGGGATCACCGGGCTGCTGATCTACAACATGGGCTCGGCCATTCTCCGGGCGGTGGGCGACAGCCGCCGTCCACTGTATTTTTTGTGCTTCTCCGCGGTGAACAACATTATTTTCGACCTGCTGTTCGTGCTGGCCTTCGGCTGGGGGGTGGCGGGGGTGGCCTATGCCACCATCCTCAGCCAGTTCCTGTCGGCGCTGCTGGTGCTCTATTCCCTGACCCATGACAACGCGGCCTATGGCATCCGCTGGCGGCAGCTGTGCATCCGCCGGGACGTACTGCGGGGCATTTTCAGCGTGGGGCTTCCCTCGGGCATCCAGCAGGGCATCACCGCGTTTTCCAACGTGTTTGTGCAGTCCTACATCAACGGTTTCGGTTCGGCGTGCATGGCGGGGTGGAGCAGCTACAACAAGCTGGACGCCTTTATTCTGATCCCCGTGCAGAGCATCGCCCTGGCCTCCACCACCTTTGTGGGGCAGAACTGGGGCGCCAGGAAACTGGCCCGGGCCCGGCAGGGCGTGCGGCAGACCCTCTTGATGTCCCTGGGCATTACGGCCCTGCTGGCCGTGGCGCTGATTCTGCTGGCCCGGCCGCTGCTGGAGCTGTTCGGCAACGACGAGGCCATGCTGGACTACGGGCAGCGGTTCATTCTGCTGATTTCCCCCTTCTATATCACCATCTGCTTTAACCAGATCTACGGCGGCGCCCTGCGGGGCATCGGCAGCGCCAAGGCGCCCATGATGATCATGCTGTTCGCCTTCGTGCTGTTCCGGCAGCTGTTCCTGCTGGGGAACCAGCTGCTGGGCGGCAGCTTTGTGGGCGTGGCCCTGGCCTATCCCATGGGCTGGGTGATGTGCAGCTCGCTCCTGGCGCTGTACTACCGGCGCAGCCCCCTTTGCCGGGAACAGCCCGCGCCCCTGACCCCTGCGGCCAAATAAGGCGCGGCCTCCCCGTTTCACGCGGACGATTTCCGTGTAAAAAATGGCATGGACCCCGGAGAAAGGAGGCTGTCATGAGCCGTTTGTTTGCCTTTGCCCTGATGCTGGCGTTGCTTTTCTCCTCCTCTGCCCTGGGGGAGGAAATTTTTATGGACGACGCGGGCCTGCAGGTGACCCTGGAGCCTCCCGCGCGGGTGGCGGCGCTGTCCGGCTCCCTGGCGCAGATCTGGCTGCTGGCCGGGGGTGAGGTGGCTTGCGTCACCCAGGACGCCCTGGAGGAGCGGGACCTGGGTCTGGAGGACGGCGTGGTCAACGCAGGCAGCCTGAAAGACCCCAGCGCGGAGCTGATCCTGGCCGCGGGGGCGGACTTCGCCCTGCTGACCCCCACCCTGGCGGGGCAGATTGCCCTGGGGGAAACCCTGCGGGCCGCGGGGGTGCGCACGGCGTTTTTTGACGTGGAAACCTTCGAGGACTATCTGCGCTGCCTGGACTTCTGCACCCGGCTCACCGGGCAGCCCCAGCGCTACGCACAGTACGGGGCGGCGGTGCAGGCGGAGGCGGAGGCGGCCGTCGCCCGGAGCGCCGGGCGCGGGGACGCCCCGCGGGTATTGCTCCTGCGGGCCTATTCCACCGGCGTGAAGGCCAAGAACAGCGACAACAACATGGTGGGCGCCATGCTCCGGGATCTGGGCTGCGAAAACATCGCCGACGGAGAGGACACCCTGCTGGAAAACCTGACCCTGGAGGCCATCGTCATGGCGGACCCGGACTTCATCTTCATCACCACCATGGGCGCGGACGACAAGGCCCTTTCGGCCCTGGCGGAACAGCTGCAAAGCGGCCCGGCCTGGGCGGGGCTTACCGCGGTGAAGGAAGGGCGCTGCTTCGTCCTGCCCAAGGACCTGTTCCACTACAAGCCCTGCGAACGCTGGGGCGAAAGCTACCGACAGCTTGCGGAGATGCTCTATGGCGCGGAATAAGCATCCGGGACGGGCGATGAGCCTGGGGGCGCTGGCCGTGCTGCTCAGCGCCCTGCTGGCCCTGTGCCTGGGCGCGGCGGGGCTTACCCTGCCCCAGCTGTGGGAGGGGATGACCTGCCCGGACAGCATTCCGGGGCGGATTCTGTTCCATGTGCGGCTGCCCCGGGTGCTGACCACGCTGCTGTGCGGCTGCGCCCTGGGCATGGCGGGGGCGGTGCTGCAAACGGTGCTACACAATTCCCTGGCCGGGCCCAACATCATCGGCGTGAACGCGGGCGCGGGGCTGGGGGCAGTGGCCTGCATGGCCCTCGCCCCCGGCGCGGCGGCCATGCAGGTGAGCCTGTGCGCCTTTGCGGGGGCGCTGGGCGCGGTGCGCTGCGTGTATCTGGTGGGCCGGGCGGCGGGGTCCTCCCGGCTGACGCTGGTGCTCTCCGGGGTGGCGCTGGGGTCCCTGCTCACGGCGGGCATCGACGCCATCACCACCTTTGTGCCGGATGTGCTGCCTTCCGCCACGCAGTTCAAGCAAGGCAGCGCGGCCATGGCTTCCGCATCGGCGCTGCCGCCCCTGGCCCTGGCGGTGCTGGCGGGGGGCGCGGGCATCCTGGCCCTGAGCCGGGAGCTGGACCTGCTGGCCCTGGGGGACGAAACCGCCTTTTCCCTGGGCATGCGCCCGGGACGGTACCGCCTGGCCTTCCTGATGCTGGCCTGCCTGATGGCGGGAAGCGCCATTGCGGTGATGGGGCTGGTGGGCTTTGTGGGGCTAATCGTGCCGCACATGGCCCGGCTGCTCACGGGCAGCGAGGGGCGGCGGCTCCTGCCCCTGTCGGGGCTGCTGGGCGCGGCCTTCCTGACACTGTGCGACCTGGCGGCCCGCACGCTTTTCGCGCCCTATGAGCTGCCGGTGGGCATCCTGCTCTCGGCCCTGGGCGCGCCCTTTTTCCTGGGACTGCTGATACGGAGGCGGGGCGCATGAGCGAGGTAACGCTGCGGGCGGAAAATCTTTCCGCGGGCTATGGCCGCCGCCCGGTGGTGGAGGCATTCTCCTGCGCCTTCCGCCCGGGGGAGGTCACAGTGCTCCTGGGACGCAACGGCTGCGGCAAGAGCACGGTGCTGCGCGCTCTGGGCGGCCTGCTGCCGCCCCTGGCGGGGCGGGTGCTGCTGGACGGCGAGGAAATCGGCGCGTACCGGCCGGCCCGGCGCGCTCAGCTCCTGGCCACCCTGCCCCAGGGCCGGGACGTGCCGGACATCACCGCCAGGCGGCTGGTATTGCACGGACGCTTCCCTTACCTGGCCTATCCCCGGCGCTACGGCCCGGCAGAGCAGGCCCGGGCGGAGGCGGCCCTGCGCCGGGTGGGCATCCCGGAGCTGGCGGACCAACCGTTGAAACGCCTTTCCGGCGGACAACGGCAGAAGGTCTATCTGGCCCTGCTTTTGTGCCAGGACAGCCCCGTGATGCTCCTGGACGAACCCACTACCTACCTGGACATCGGCTGTCAGCTGGAAACCTGGCAGCTGTGCCGGGAACTGGCCGCCCAGGGCCGCACGGTGGTGGCGGTTTCCCACGACATCGGGCAAAGCCTGCGCTATGGGCATCGGGTGCTGCTGGTGGAAGGGGGCAGGCTGCTGCTGGACGCCTGCCCGGGGGAAGCCGCCGCGTCCGGGGCGCTGGAGCGGGCGTTCGGCGTGCGCGTCCGGCGCGTGGACAACGATTATCTGGTGGTTGCCCCATAACATGCAAAGGGAGGAAAAACATTTCATGAAGGTCATCATTGTGGGCGGCGTTGCCGGCGGCGCGTCCTGCGCGGCGCGGCTGCGCCGGCTGGACGAGCAGGCCGAGATCATCATGGTGGAAAAGAGCGGCTATGTGTC
Organism: uncultured Clostridia bacterium; assembly: GCA_944364075.1. Classification (GTDB taxonomy): domain Bacteria; phylum Bacillota; class Clostridia; order Christensenellales; family Aristaeellaceae; genus Egerieenecus. The sequence continues at coordinate 2,722 of CALVVZ010000153.1, read as the reverse complement.
CTACGCCAACTGCGGCCTGCCCTATTACGTGGGCGGGACCATCACCGAAAAAAAGAACCTGACCCTGCAAACCCCCGAGAGCTTCCGCAACCGCTTCCGGGTGGACGCCCGGGTGCGCCAGGAGGTCATCGCCATTGACCGGGCGGCCAAGACCGTGACCATCCGCAAGCTGGACGGCGGGGAAACCTACGTGGAGTCCTACGACAAGCTGGTGCTGACCCCCGGCGCCCGGGCCCTGCGCTTCCCCATGCCCGGCATCGACGACCGCCGGGTGTACACCCTGCGCACGGTGGAGGACGCCCTGCGCCTGCGGGAGGCCGCGCTGCAGGCCAAGACCGCGGTGGTGGTGGGCGGCGGCTTCATCGGCCTGGAGACCGCGGAGAACCTGGCGGAAGCGGGGCTTTCCGTGACCCTGGTGGAAAAGCTGCCCCAGGTGATGCCGCCCCTGGACGGGGACATGGCCGCGCTGCTGAAAACCGAGCTGGAGAAGCACGGGGTCGCCCTGCGCCTGGGCGTGGGCATTGCGGGCTTTGAGGGCGCGGAAAACTTCACCGCCCTGCTGGACGACGGTTCCCGCCTGCCCTGCGACATGGCGGTGCTGGCCCTGGGCGTAGCCCCGGACACCGCCCTGGCCAAGGAGGCCGGGCTGGCGCTGGGCGTCAAGGGCGCGCTGGTGGTCAACGAAAAGCTGCAGACCTCCGACCCGGACATCTACGCTGCCGGGGACGCGGTGCAGATTCCCAACCGGGCCACGGGCGGGCTGGGGCTGGTCTCCCTGGCGGGGCCGGCCAACCGGCAGGGCCGCCTGGCCGCGGACAGCATCTGCGGCCGGGACGTGGCCTACCCCGGCGCCAACGCCGTGTCCATCCTCAAGCTCTTTGACTTAAGCTGCGCCGTGGCGGGCCTGAACGAGCGCACCGCCGCCCAGCTAAACATTCCCTACGAGGCGGTGGTGCTGCCTGCGGCGGCTTCCCACGCCACGTACTATCCCGGCGCGGAAAACATGGTGCTCAAGGTGCTCTTTGCCCCGGCCACGGGCAAGCTCCTGGGCGCGCAGGCCGTGGGCGGCGCCGGCGTGGACAAGCGCATGGACGTGCTGGCCACCGCCATGGCCGCGGGCATGACCAGCGCGGACCTGGCCCGGCTGGACCTGAGCTACGCCCCGCCCTTCTCCTCCGCCAAGGACCCGGTGAACGTGGCCGGGCTGGTCATGGAGAATATCCGTCAGGGCCTGGTGAAACAGTGGCACGCGGCGGACCTGCCCCAGGTTTCGAAGGACCCCAAGGCGGTGCTGCTGGATGTGCGCACCGGGGAGGAATTCGCGCGCGGCCACTTTGAAGGCGCGGTGAATATCCCCCTGGACGAGCTGCGGGAAAGCCTGGACCAGCTGGCCAAGGACAAGGTTTACTATGTAAACTGCCAGAGCGCCCTGCGCAGCTATCTGGCCTGCCGCATTCTCAGCCAGAACGGCTATGACTGCTACAACTTCTCCGGCGGCTGGCGCTGGTACAGCCTGACCCATCCCGCGGCGGAGGAACCCCAGGCCCCCAAGGCGGCCGTGATGCCCTGCGGCATTTCCGCGCCCAAGCCCGCCGTGGCGGAAGGCGTTACCGTCTCCGCGGAAGAGATCAAGCGGGTCAAGGGGCTGGGTTTCCTGCACTGCAAGGGCACGGACTGCTTCAATGCCCGGGTCATCACCCGCAACGGCAAGGTCACCGGCCCGGAGATGCAGGCCATTACCGACGCGGCCCGCAAGTACGGCAACGGCGAGGTAGCCATGACTACCCGCCTGACCATGGAGATTCAGTCGGTGCCCTATGTAAACGTGGAGCCGCTCATGGCGGACCTGGCCCAGGCGGGGTTGCAGGTGGGCGGCACGGGCAGCAAGGTGCGCCCGGTGGTCAGCTGCAAGGGCACCACCTGCCAGTACGGCCTCATCGACACCTTTGCCCTTTCCGAAAAGCTGCATTATCTGTTCTTCGAGGGGTACAACAACGTTTCCCTGCCCCATAAGTTCAAGCTGGCGGTGGGCGGCTGTCCCAACAACTGCGTCAAGCCCGACCTGAACGACCTGGGGATTATCGGCCAACGCGTTCCGGCGCTGGACGCGGACAAGTGCCGCGGTTGCAAAAAGTGCCAGGTGGAGGAAGCCTGTCCCATCCACTCCGCGCATCTGGAGGCCGGCAAGCTGGACTTTGGCGAAAGCTGCAACCACTGCGGCCGCTGCGTGGGCAAGTGCCCCTTCCAGGCGGTAAGCGCTGGGGTGAACGGGTACAAGATCTTCATCGGCGGGCGCTGGGGCAAGCAAGTGGCCCAGGGCCGCGCCCTGGACAAGCTCTTCACCAGCGAGGAAGAGGTGCTGGCGGTGGTGGAAAAGGCCATTCTGCTCTTCCGCGAGCAGGGCAACACCGGCGAGCGCTTCGCGGACACCGTGGCCCGCCTGGGCTTTGAGAACGTACAGGCGCAGCTGCTGAGCGACGATCTGCTCCAGCGCAAGGCGCAGATCCTTGGCCTGAAAGTGGTGGGCGGCGCAAGCTGCTGACAACAGGGGTTGGTTGCCTGTCCCCCGGCGGGATTCCCGCCGGGGATATTTTTATGAATCAAGAAGAAAAAGAGGATTTTGAACGTGTTACGCATCCTTCCTTTGGGAGCGTGGCTCCGCCGGCCAGGGGGGCAGGGGGGATTCCGACCTCCCCCCTATTCCCCCCCCGGCCCCCCCTAC
>CALVVZ010000152.1 GCA_944364075.1 uncultured Clostridia bacterium | reverse complement strand
GATTGAAAAGTTTGCAAGTGGTGAAAGCTTACCCTTTTTTGCATCAGTATGGTTCCTTATCATGTTGCATGCCAGATTTGCGTGTTTGCAAATATAAAAGGTTTCGCGCCTGCGGGCGCGACCAGGGGGCTTTCCGATCGCCCCCTGGACTCCTTCGGTCACATACGATTGAAAAGTTTGCAAGTGGTGAAAGCTGATCTTTCATTTCCTTTGCATGGACATAAAGAAACATGGCCTTGTCAGCATTCTGGCCCCGGCGCGTTGTTCTTACGCGCCGGGGCGCTTGAAGCGCATCCGTTCTCGAAAGATTGCCATGAGCTTCGTCCGCTTTACCGCACCAAAGCCCGCACTTCCTCCACCGTCAGTTCCTGCCGGGGAATAAGGCCAGGCGCATACAGGTAGTCATAAATGGCCTGCTGCAAAGCGCGGGCCTCTGGATACTGTTGCAGCTGATGCAGCCCCATGGAGGAAAGCAGCAGCCGCCCGCCGTGGCAGCGGCATTCCAGCAGCTTGGTCATGGGTCGCAGGTAGGCATAGCTGTCCATTTCCGTAATGATGGCCTGCATGCGCCGTGGGAGAATCACCGCCCGCTGGTTTGCCATGGGCCACCACTGCCAGTTGCTGTGGTTTTCCGTGGGAAAACCCGCAAACAGCGGATGTTCCGCATCCATGAGCTGACCCATGCCGCCTTCCTGGCCTGCAAAGGTGCCCACGGACCAGAAATCCGGGGAGAACTGCGCCTGGATGGAGTTGGGAAGCGCCTCCTTGGTACTGTCAGGAGCCAGGTAAACCGTGCCTCCGCCTGCCAGTACCGCCAGGGCTGCTTCATCCAGGGTGCGGCACTCATGCACAGTATCGGGACACCGGGGATGCACCGGCGGGTAGACCCATAGGGGATAGGCGTTCACCGCGCCATCCAGTTCCACCGTCAGCGTCAACCGTGCGGGCTGCGTAAAGCCCGCCAAGGGAGCGCGCACCTCCCCCAACACCGCCAGGCCGCCGGCCGGCGCGGTAACCTCCGGCAATTCTCCGCACAGGCAGCGTCCGCCGCCTTCCAGCGTCCATCGGGGCTTGCCCTGCCGGGCCGTTTTGCCATAGTTAGCAAGCTTGACGGTTACCGCAAGGGTTTCCGTGTTTTCATAGGTATACTTTTCCAGCAGCGCCAGGGGCAGCGCATCCCGGAAAAATGCCCGGAAACGCTCCGGCTGCGCAAAGGCATAGGGCTTGGGCTGCAAATGTGCGTTCAGCATACCCACCAGCGCCGTGCCTTGGCCGGGAAAGTCCTGAATGCCCAGCAGCGAAATACCGCTGAGGCTCTCCGTGCGCAGGGCAGCTTCCACCTCCTCACGGTAGCACAGGTTGGACAGTTCTCCGGTGGCTTCCACCTGCCGGGTCCAACCGTCCATAGCGCCGCTCGTTTCCACCTTCTGCCGGATGCGTTCGTAGTTCACCGCCCGGGTAACCCCCTGAAACATTTCGATTTCACCGAAGTCCGGCAAAACCTCGTACTGCCCCACCTCAAAGGACACCACAGGTTTCCCGCAGTCCTTGCGCAGTACAGCCATGGCGGACTCATAGTCGTTCCGGGCATTGGGGTAACGGTGATTCAGGTAACCCTCCATATTGGAGAAGGTAGCCCGCAGCGCATGCTCCCGCAGGTTGGAGGAAGTATAGAAATCGCTGCCGCCCTGGTAACCGTACCAGCCGTAGTGCGTGTTGGAGCCGCAGGCAAACAAGCGCGTGGGGTCCATGGCGTGCGCCATGGAAAGCAGGTCCTCCATGCGCCGGTGTCCCAGCTCGCCGGAGGCCAGCTCATTGCCCAGGGTCAGCATCACAAAGGAAGGATGATTGGCCAGGCAGCGCAGGGTCTGGCGCAGCTCGCCGGTATAGTACGCCAGGCTTTCGTCAGACTCAAAGGCGGTTTCCGGGTTCCAGTGGCTGAGTTCGGGTTGCATGAGCATGCCCATTTCATCGGCGGCGGTAAACGCCGCTTCGGGAGGCGTATGGCTATGAAAGCGCATGCAGTTCACCCCGTAGCTCCGGTAAACGGCCAGCGTTTCCCGCCATTGCTCCACGGTCATGGGCGGATGGCCCTCCTCGGGGAACACGGCGCAGTTGGCCTCGGCGCGCAGAAAGATACGCCGCCCGTTCAGGGTAAGGCAGCCATGCTCCGCACGGAAGTCCCGCACGCCAAAGCGCACGGTTCGGGCGCTGCGATCCAGAACCGCGTCCAGCGTATAGAGGTTGCCTTCCTCCACATCCCAGCGGCGAACCTCCCCGGACAGGGGCAAGCCCCGCAGCCACAGCTCCTGCGTACCCGGCTGCACCGTCACCGGGCGCTCCACCGGCGCGTCCAGCGCGCCGCATGTCAGGTTCAGGGTATGCTGATCTGCCGTCAGGGCGCTGATTTCCACGCACACGTCCAGCCGGTCGCCCACGGGATAAACCCGCAGGCCGGACAGGTAAGTTTCGTCCTCCACCCGCAGGCGCACATAGCCCAGCAGGCCGTTCCAGTTGGTTTGCGTCTCGTCCGTGGCGGCGGAGGAAAACACAATGGCGTCGTGCGGCCATCCCGGATAGCTGTTGTCCGCAATCCACTCGATGGCGTCCCGGCCCGTCATGCGCCCGGTAACCTCAAACACCCAGGGCGTGCTGACGGAACCCTCCGTTACGGGCGATACTTCCTTGCCGTTGAGCCGTAGGCGCAAATGCCGGCTGCGCTCCACTTCCAGAAACAGCCGCTTATGGTCCGGCACGTTCCACTCCAGGGTACGGGAAATACGCGCCGGTCCCTCATAGCTCACCACGCGGGTCAGCCGGGTCTGGATGCCCTGGTCCACCTGGTACAGCGTCCGGCTGGTATCGGTGTCGGGATGCCATTTCTTCCCGCCCACGTCCGGAAAGCCAATGCCGCTTTCATCCAGCGTGCCGGGAATACGGATGGGTTTCTCCATACCCGGAATGGCGCATTGCCATATGCCGCTCAGGTCGATGCATGCCATGGTGTCGTCCTCCTCTCTCACAGCAGCAGCTTGTGCAGTACCGCGCCTTGATGGGCGCAGTCCATGGCCAGCGCCGCGTCATAACCCTTCCGCGCCCGTTCCTTGTCCCCCAGGCCATAGCTGCCCAGGGCAATGAGGTATTCGCAGTGCGCACGGTTGCGCAGCGTCAAATTCTCGTCAAAGAGCTGCAGGTCCGGCAGGGACACGGCGAAGTAATCAATCTTCACCTGATCATAGTAATGCTTTTCCCCATAGGAAATCAGCTTGTGGAAGCGGCTGCGGGCGCGCTCCTCCCGGCCCAGGGCGCGGTTGGCCAAGCCCTGGTAGAGGATCATATCCGCGGGCTGGTCGTTGTAGTACATAGCGCCGGCAGGCTCCTGGTCGCCCTGGGCGGCCTGCTCCAGGTGGCGCAGGGCGTCTGCTTCATGGCCCAGGGCACGCTCGGCCAGGCCCAGGTAATAGTGGATATTGTTATCCTTTGCCCCTTCCAGCTTGCCTTCGCCCAGGTTGTGCGGGAAAACCAGCGCGCGCTCCAGCAGCGCTTTTGCGCCCTCCGCGTCGCCCGCCTCCAGCGCCTGGCGTCCCAGCTGGGTCAGCGCCACCGTATACTGGGTGGTTACCTTGCCTTCGCCGCCCTCCCAGGGATGGAACCGGCGCTCCAGCAGCAGCTGCAATGCTTCCTGATACCGGCCCTCCAGGTTCAGCAGCGTGCAGTATTCCACATAGAGGTCGTCCCGGCGGAAGGCCGTTTCCCGGTGCGCATCCAGGAATGCCAGGCGCTGGGTAACAGGCCGGCCCAGCTTGCGGTAAAGCTGATCCAGCTCCAGCAGTACCCTCGCGTCGCCACTGTCCAAGGCAAAGGCTTTCTCCATGCACTGGCAGGCCAGTTCCTTGTCTCCGCGCTTGTTGAAATAGGCCAGGGCCAGGTTGCGCCATACCGTGGGGAAGGTTGCGTCCAGCGCCGCGCTGCGCTCCCAGCAGGCAACGGCCTGGTCATACTGCCGCTTGTCATACCACAGACAACCCAGATAGTACGGCGCTTTGGGGTCCTGGGGCGCATGCGCCATGGCATAGCGCAGCGCGGCAATATCCTCCAGGCGGTTGGGGAAGCAATACAGGCTGGAGCATGCGGCGGCGCGGCTCAGCGCTTCCCCGTCGCCGGTATACAGCGCCTTGTAGTAATACACCATGGGATGCTCCACGGGGCAACGGTCCAGGATACCGGCGGCGTCGGCGGTATACCCCGCCTCGGCATAATCCATGGCGCACTCGATAAAGCTGCTTACCCGGCCGTTCATCAGCGCCAGCGCACCGTCCACATCCCCGGACTCCAAGCGGGATACATAGTCGAAGGCGTCCAGGCGCAGATTTTCCTCAAACCAGGCTTCGGCTTCCTCCGTCCGGCCCAGGCTGTCCAGGATCATTCCCCGAAGGGCGCGGGCCTTGAGGTTATGGCTGTTGCGCACCAGGCTGCGCTCCACGTGTTCCAGGGCCAGGGCATACTCCCCGCGCTTGCAGTCGATGCAGGCAATATGGTAATAGCTGGTTTCCTGTTCGGCGGCGGTCCAGGCCGCCTTGAAGAAGGCGTCGTAGGCTTCGTTCTCCCGGCCCTGGTAGCGCAGGCACAGCCCCAGGTTCATATACGCCTCGGAACAGTAGGGGTTGGGATTCCGGGAGGTGATGCGCGCAATGGCGGCGCGGAAATAGGTTTCCGCCTGTTCAAACTGCCCGCGGCGCATGAGCAGCAGGCCATAGGCATTGTTGGCCCGGCTGTCCCCGGGATCGCGGCGAAGCGCCTCCAGATAATACGGGTCCGGGAGATAGGTGGCGTGACGGTACTGCTCCAGGTGCATTCCAGTAAGGTACAGCTCCTCGTTGGTCATGATCTCCTGGGGCTCCTTGGCCGGGGGCATGGGGTCGGGAATGGATTCGATCTTCTTTTCCTTAGGCGCGTAGGACAGCAGCTTGCGCCCGGAGGCCGCGTATACCGTCAGCTCCAGGGCGTTTTCCGCTACGTTCACCGGCACGCTGGCTTCCAGCACATCCACGGGGCTCAGGTCGCAGACATGATCGTACACCGGCGCTCCCCCCGCGGTGAGCACCACCCGCGCCTGATGGAAGGGTTGGGTGGCGTATACCCGCAGCTCCGCCCGGCCCTGGGCCGCCTCCAGCCCCAGAACGCATTCCCGGCTGGCGTTTTTCACATACCCGCACTTCTTGTAGGGCATGAAATACTGGGTGAAGGTCTTTTCCTCATAGGGCTTGAGCCAGGTGAAATCCGGCTGGTTGTCGCAGTACATGCCGGTCATCAGCTCGATATAGGGGCCGTTGGCGTCGGTCAGGTTGCGGTCCCAGGCCTGGCCGAAATCCCCGCAGCCCCAGGTCCATTGCTTCTTACCGGGGCTTACGTGATGGTCCGCCACGTGCAGAATTCCCGCCTCCACGCCGTAATCGTACCCGCCCACAAAATCATAGTCGCTGCCCGCGCACATGTAGGATGTAGGCACGGGGATGTTCCTGTAACGGCTGATGTCCACGCCCGCGGAGTAGTCGTGCTTGTAATATACCCCCGTGGCAATGGGGAAGGCGCTTACGTCCCGCTTGCCATGGTCATACACGGCGGTAACGTCCGGCGGGAAAACGGACTGGGTGTTTTCATTCACCGCCACGGCGGGGTTGGCCCACCACAGAAAGGTCTGTGGCAGGGGCGTGCGGTTGTACAGCTGGCCCTTGATTTCGATGTAAGCCCTGTCCGGGTACACGGTAAAGGTCATTTTCCCCTTGGTGCCGTACATCTGATCCACTTCGGAAAGCTCCACGGACTTGCTGCCGTCGGGGTTTTCCGTTACGCGCCAGTCCACGGGAGCAAAGGTGGTGGGGCGGTGATGCTGGGGCCAGTTGAACTCAATGCCTCCAGAGATCCACGGCCCGGTAAGCCCCACCAGCGCGGGCTTGATCACCTCGTTGTAGTACACGAAATCGTAGCCGTTGGTCTTGTCATAGGCGCGCTGAATGCGGCCGCCCAGCTCCGGCAGCACCATGACCCGGAGGTAGTCGTTTTCCAGAAAAACGGCGGTATAGGGTTGATCGGTCTTTTCATCCAGGATCTTGTCCACCACAGGCAGCGGATACACCTTGCCGCTGGAGCCTTGGTAGACGCGCTTCTCCAGGAACATGGGGTTCTTGTCCGCCGGTCCGATGCCATAGGTGGGAATGCGGACGGTTTCTACGCGGACGCTTGCGATGCCGGACATGCTGATTACCTCCTGTGGATGGTCGTTAGGTTGCTTGACCGCTGCGGTACTTGCTGGGCGCCATGCCCTGGGTTCTGCGAAAGGCAGCGGTGAACATGCTTTCGGAGGCATAGCCCACCATGCTGCCGATCTCTCCCACCGGAAGCCCGGTGGTCTTGAGCAGGTATTTGGCATGATTCATACGGTTGGCGATGATGTACTGCCTGGGCGTTGCCCCCATGATCTCCCGGAACACGCGAATAAAGTGATACTCGCTCAACCCGGTCATCCGTGCCAGTTCCGCCACGGAAGGTTCCGCGCCTACCCGCTGGTTGATGCATGCCACCGCTTTATCCATTAAGCGTGCCCGGTCATTGGCATCGGCCGGACGGGCGGGGTCCGCCATGGCGGTAAGCGCCTGGGTGAGGCACAGGGCCATCTGCGTCTCGTTCAGCGGCAAATGCCGGTGAAACATCCCGTACACGCCGCCAATGGCGGCATGGATTTCCTGCTGGCGATGGGTGGCGAAAACCCGGCCGTTCTCCCGGGTAATCAGCTGAAAATATCCCAGGGCCGCCGGTCCGTCAAAGTGCACCCACAGGGCGTGCCATCCCGTCCGGGAAGCATACCGGTGGGGCTTGTTGCAGTCCACGAGGGCCACCTGTCCAGCCCGGGCCGTTAGCAGCTCTCCTTCTGTTTCGATCTGCACCTGTCCCTCCAGAATGACTTCCATCAGGTAGCTGTCGAAGGAATCCCGTTGCAGCTCGTATCCCGCCGCATAGCAGAAGTCTCCTACGCACACCACATGCAGCAGATGCTTCCGCGCCAGGGCGCTGGGGGAAAAGTTGTAGTATTCCGAAGACGGCAGCACCTGTTTCTCCAGGGATTTCACGGCGCTCACCTCCCGCTCTCGACCTGCCGCCGGCCGTATGTGCATGGATATTATAGCATGCCCGCTCGCCGCCGTACCAGACGGGCAGTTGCGGTGAATTGTCTCAAAATTGCTATTTATGCTTGGACGGCAGGGCAAAAAACCGGCCCGAGAAAACACGTTTCCCGGGCCTCAGGCAGCTGAAAAAGACTCGCTTTTTCATAGGACTGCATGAAAAATGAAATATCCGGTTTCCAAATTTGCAAGTATTTCATAGCGCATGGGGCCGAAGGTTTCCAAAGGGAAAGGCGGGCATAGCCGCCAGTGGCGGCTAAGGTATGCCCGCCTTTCTCAACCGAAACGAGCGGCAGAATGCCGCGACGATTGAGGTTGCGGAACGATCGGAAAGCCCTTTGGTCGC
>CALVVZ010000151.1 GCA_944364075.1 uncultured Clostridia bacterium | reverse complement strand
AGCTCCGGCAAGCTGCTGCCGCGCAGGAAGAAGCGCATGAATCCTACATCGGAGGAATAACGTAGCATGCAAAAACATCATGGAAGGGGATACCGGCTGCTGATGCTGCTTTTGATCCTGCTGCTGGCGGGCGCCGTATTTTTTCTGGGCGTGGTGGGGCATGTCTGCTGGCAGGAACAGCATGTGCCCCAAAATGAACCTTACGACGCCATTATTGTCCTGGGCGCCCAGGTGAAGGCGGACGGAGAGTTGTCCGTGCAGCTGCAATGGCGGCTGGACGCCGCCTATGACGCCTGGAAGGCCGCGCCCTGCCTGGTGGTAGCCTGCGGCGCCCAGGGCCTGGACGAACCCGCTCCCGAAGGGAAGGTCATGCGGGAATACCTCATCGGCCGCGGCATTCCCGAATGGCAGGTCCTGGCGGACACCGACTCCTACAATACCCGGCAGAACATCGAAAATGCCGCGGCGCTGTTGCGGGATTACCCGGTGCAGCGCGTGCTCATCGTCACCAGCGACTATCACCTGCCCCGGGCGCTGGCCCTGGCCAGGGATCAGGGACTGGAGGCTTCGGGCATCGGCAGCACCACCCTGCCGGAATACTGGATCAAGAACCATTTCCGGGAGGCGCTGAGCTGGATAAAGTATTGGGGGCAGAAGTACCTGCACCTGCCCCTGGATTGAATGGGAGCATTATGGAGAGCAAAGAGATTTATCAACGCCTGACCCAGTGCGGCATACCCGCCACCCCGGAGACGGCCCGGGATCTGGCAGCATACCATCGCCTGCTCATGGATTGGAATACCCGCATGGACCTTACCGCCGTGACAGAGGAAGCGGAAATGCTGGACCGTCATTATGTGGACGCGCTCGCCCCCCTGGCGCAACCCGGTCTGCTGCCCAGAGCGGGCACGCTCATCGACGTGGGCACCGGCGCGGGCTTTCCCGGCCTGCCCCTGGCCATCGCCTGCCCAGAACTCCGGGTGACGCTGCTGGACGCCCAGCAGAAACGGTTGAACTTTCTGGACGCGGTGGTTCGGGAGCTGGGACTAGCTAATGTGACCCTGTGCCACAGCCGCGCCGAGGACGGCGGGCGCAATCCCGCCCTGCGGGAGCGCTTTGATGTGGCGGTAGCCCGGGCGGTGGCCGCTTTGCCGGTGCTGGCAGAATATCTGCTGCCCTATGTGCGGGTGGGCGGTATGGCCCTTTGCTGGAAGGGGCCCGCCCTACGTCAGGAACTGGATGCGGGCAGGGCGGCAGCCCGGCTGCTGGGCGGCCAGGTGGAGGAGCCGCTGCCCGTGAGCTTCCCCGGCCGGGACTGGGAACACCTGCTCCTGCCTATACGCAAATGTGAAAAAACCCTTCGACAATATCCCCGAAAAGCCGGCACTCCCGGCCGTTCGCCCCTGGGCGCAGACGGCAGGAACTGACCGAATGCCCGAAGAACAGCCCAAAACCGCCGTATTTCCCCCTGCCGCAGCCGCGAAGAAAGGCGAACGATTCCTTTCCCGGCCAGGCAGGGGTTTGCTTTTCGAAAGCGAAATCCTGTGTCAAGAGCGGCGCGCTTTCCGCCCTTGCGGCAGGGGGAGGCCGGAAGGGCCGGGAGGGCGCCGCTCCCAAACCATGCCGCGGTTTTCGCGGGAGAGGAGGCGGCGTCTCCGTGCAGTTTTCGGAAACGGCCCTGTGCAGCCGGCAAGTATGTTGGCTGCCCCTGAGCAGCATTACGCCCCGGACCGACCACGCCTTCGGTCAAGAAGAAAGCCGTTCCCTGCAGGAGCTGTCCGCGTCCATCCAGCGCTATGGGCTGCAAAATCCCATTACCGTACAGTCCCAGGGGCTGGGAAAATATGTCATTATATCCGGTAACCGGCGCTATCTGGCCTGCCGCATGGCGGGCTTTACCCATATGGACGCCATCGTGCTTCCCGCTGCCGGGCCGGACTGTACCGACCGCGCCCTGCTCACGCGCCTGACCCGGGAGCGCCTGCATTACCTGGAGGAGGCGGACATCTGCCACCGGCTTACCGAGGACGGCTTTACCAGGGAACAGCTGGCCCGCTGCCTGGGCAAGACCCCGGCCCTGGTTGCCCAAAAGCTCCGCCTGGCCGCCTTGGAACCGGAGCTGCGCTCCTTTCTTATTGAGCAAAATCTCTCCGAGGGCTATGCCCGGGCGCTGTCGAAACTACCGGACCGGACTGGGCGAATGGCCATCGCCCGGCAGGCGGCGGCACAGAAACTCTGCGTGCGGGACGTGGAGCTATTGGTTTCCGCGGCCATTGCGCGGCTGCCCGTACCGCCGCCCGTTCGCGGCCGCACCATCTCTCTCATGCGGGATCACCGGCTGTATCTCAACGCCATCCAGGCCATCATTGCCCAGATGCGGGAAGCGGGGATCTCCCCGGAGGTAAGCCAGACCCGTTTCGGGGACTATGTGGAACTTACGCTGCGCATTCCGGTACGCAGACCCAGAAGCATTCCAGACAAGGGCGCTCCCTGAGGCGCGCCCTTGCCTGCCGCGTCGGAGCGGCTTTTCCTTTGACTCAGGCAGGTTACCGATAGGATAAATTTTCCCAGGCGCCGCTGGTCTTTTTTTGATGTTCCGGCTTGTCTTAGGGTAGACGGATTTACCGCGAATATCCAGCCTATTCGCCTTGATCTCAGGACCATTATCGTTTGCCGCACCTGCCTGCGGCACAGTTGATCCAGCCCGCATGGCCACAGCGATTTATCTTTCCCAGGTTGCGATTTATCTTTCCCAGGTTATTTTGCGTTTTTCCTGTAAATATGATATACTATTATTATGTATTCAAAAGAGAGGAGGGCAGCCCATGGCGGAGGAAACGAGCCTGAACGGCGCGTATCTGCATGTTCATGATCAGGTAGTAGCCCAGGTACAGGCAGCCTTGCCCTCGGAAGAAACGCTGGGCAATCTCGCGGAACTGTTCAAGATTTTCGGCGACGCCACGCGCATTCGTATCCTTCTGGTGCTGTTTCAGTCCGAAGTATGCGTATATGATCTGGCCAAGCTGTTGAATATGACGCCATCTGCCATTTCCCATCAGCTACGGCTGCTGAAACAGGCCCGGTTGGTCAAGAGCCGCCGGGAGGGAAAAATTGTTTTCTATTCGTTGGCGGACAGTCACGTGCGCACCATGCTGGACCAGGGGATGGAACACATCCGCGAATAACCGGCAACTTCATCTAGTCCCATGCGGTTTCTGAAACGGCGGAAGCTGGTTTCCGTCCACAGCGTGTCAAAAAAGTGGCGGCGCCACTTTCAGCGCGTTGACAAAGTATTTGATTTCGAAATTCTTGCAAGTTTTACATTGCATTCTTGCAGGCGCAGGGGTTTCGCGCCTACAGGCGCGACCAAAGGGCTTTCCGATCGCCCTTTGGAAACCTTCGGCCCCATACGTTATGAAATGCTTGCAAGTTTGGGAACCTGAAGCTTCATTTCTCTTGCGGCCCCATGAAAAAACGTGCCTTTTTCAACAGTCTGAAAGTGGCGGCGCCACTTTTTTTGTGGCGCCGCGCAGCGCGTTGACAAAATATTTTGCCTTATTCGTTTTGCAAGTTTTGTATGCATTCTTGCAGATACAAAAGTTTTCGCGCCTGCGGGCGCGACCAAAGGGCTTTCCGATCGTTCCGCAACCTTAATCGTCGCAGCGTTACGCCGCTCGTTTCGGTTGAAAAAGGCAGGCACGCTCAGCCGCGAGGCCGGTCGGCCGCGCAAAGCGCAGCCAACCGGTCCGCCATAGGCGGACTGCCTTTGCCAGTGGAAAAGGCAACCTTCCAGGCGGCTATGCCTGCCTTTCCCTTTGGAAACCTTCGGCCCTCATACGTTATGAAATGCTTGCAAGTTTGGGAACCTGAAGTTTCATTTTTCTTGCAGCCCCATGAAAAAACGTGTCTTTTTCAACAATCTGGGCGGTGCCATTTTTTTGTGGCGCCGCGGAAGGGTTCCCTTGATTTTTTGCGCGTCGCAGCGCCTGCATGCCGCGCGGATACCCGCGACGCGCCTTCCTGCGGCATTCCAGCGAACGGTCACAGGCTTCCTTTTCGAATCCGGCGACAGGCGTACAGTCCAGCCAGCAGCAGCAGGGGGAAAAACGTCCCCGCCAGGATGCCCAGGCGGAGCTCATCCCCCAGCACCCCGGATACAAAGCCTACCAGGGACGGGCCTGCAGAGCAGCCCAGATCCCCCGCCAGGGCCAGCAGCGCAAACAGGGCCGTTCCGCCGCCCCGCAGCGCCCTGGCCGCCATGCTGAAGGAGCCGGGCCACATAATGCCCACGGAGAGGCCGCACAGCCCACAACCCACCAGGCCCAGCCAGGCCTGGCGCGTAAGGCCCGTGAGCAGGTAGGCACCTACGCACAGCAGCGCGCTGCCCGCCATGAAGGGTTCCAGGCGCATCCGGTCCCCGTATTTGCCGTAGAAGGCCCGGGCCGTGCCCATGAGGATGGCGAAAAGCATGGGCCCCGCCAGGTCGCCCAGGGTCTTGGAGACCTGCAGGCCCTTTTCCGCAAAGGTGGAGGCCCACTGACTCACCGCCTGCTCACTGGCCCCGGCGCACATCATCAACAGCAGCAGCACCCAGAACAGGCGATTCCTGCACAGCTGCCGCAGGCTCATGCCCTTCTCGCCCTCGGCCAGCAGCGGCGCAATGGGCACCCGCAGAAAGGCCACCAGGTTGCAAAGGGGCACCAGGGCCCAAAGCAGGGCCATGATCTTCCAGTTTTCCACGCCGAACAGGGTGAAAAACGCGGTGGAGAGCAGCACCACCGCCACATGCCCCCAGCAATAGAAGGAGTGCAGCAGGCTCATGGCCTTGGCCTTGTTGGGGGTGGGGCAGGCCTCCACAATGGGGCTGATGAGCACCTCCAGCAACCCGCCGCCCATGGCGTAAATCAGCACCGCGGTGAGCAGCCCCGGAAAGGGTGAGGGGAAAACCTCCGGCAAAACGGTCAGCAGCACAAGCCCCGCCGCCGAAAGCCCGTGGGCCAGCACCGCGCAGGCGCGGTAGCCAATCCTGTCCACAAATTTCACCGAAGCCAGGTCCACCAATAATTGCAGGGCGAAGTTGATGGTCACCAGCAGGGTGATCTGGGAAAGGGGAATGCCGTACTGCCGCTGAAAGGTCAGAAACAGCAGCGGCGCAAAGTTGTTCACAATGGCCTGCACCACATAGCCGACAAAGCAGGCCGTCTGGGTTTTCTGATAAGACTGCCCTTGCGCTTCCATACGGGGAAACACTCCTTAGGTAGGCTGCTTGTTTTCGCTGGGATCGGGTTTGTCCGTGGGCCAGCCCAGGCGGGCCAGCTGCCCGGTAATCAGCGTGAGCACGTCCCGCTCCTCCAGCTCCTCCACGGGCTGATGCGCCCGGTACAGGCGCTTGAACCGCCGCCGGACCCTGCCGCGCTTCCACCGGGGGAGCGTGGCCAGGTACCGCCGCAGGGTAAAGCGGCGGAGCTCGTCCTCCAGCCCGGGCTGGGTCAGGCAATCCTCGATGCGGGCCTTGACGCTGTCCTCGGTGAGCAGCAGGCCGAACTTGTCGTGAATCAGGTCGTATTGCTCCCGCTCCAGGCGGTCGATCTTTTCCGCGGCATGCTCCGCCAGAACGATGAGCATCCGCCGCTGCCACTGGGCCACGGCTTCGGGGGCCGGGGCGGGGGCGGGGGGAGCTTCGACGGCCAGGAGCAGCCCTTCCTGCGCCTTTTCCCGCAACAGGCGCCGCCAGGCCAGGTATTTGCCGGGGTTTTCCGCCAGGGCGGGAAAGCCGTTCATGCGCACCGAGGCGATGAAGTCCTCCACCGCGGCCACGGGAAACAGCCCGTCCATGGGCGAGAAGCGGCGCACGTCCTCATAGCCGCTGTTGTACAAAAACAGCACCGGAACCTCCAGGGCCAGGCAGGCCAGGGCACAGTGCAGCCGCCGGGTCACCACCCAGGAAGCCCCCGCGTAGACCCGCAAGGTTTCCTCCGCGCGGGCCATGCGCTGCGCAAAGGTTTCCTGCGCCGCCTCCGGGGGCAGCTGATGGGTCATGACCCGTAGGGGCATATGCGCCACCTTTTCATAGCGCCGCAGCTCCTCCACGGCCTTGTCGGGGACGTCCACGCAGCACACGTAGCGCTGGTGCCGGGGCACGTCCGCGGGGCGCTCCAGGGTGAGGGTCAGGCAGCAGGAAACGTAATGCGCCACCCCCAGGCCGTCCAGCAGGGCGGCGGTGGCGTCGTCCCGGCAGCCGATGGGGCCGTGCCGGCGCAGGTAGTCCAGGCCCACGCCCTCCGCGGCCTCCATGGGGCAGCCCCAGGCGTCCTCCCGGGAAAGGTGCATGCCCAGGCAGACCGGACGCAGGCTGGGGTGGGGCGGCCAGTGGTACTTGCGCCGCATGGCGTGGCCGCTGAGCAGCACCACGATGTCCTCTCCCGGCGCCGGAGGCGCCTCGTCCAGGCGTTCCCCGTCCAGCGCCAGATCCACCCGCGGCAAAAGCCGCCCCGCGGCCAGGGCCTGTAGATCATCCCCCAGGTTGCGGGATGCCGGGTGCCAGATCACGCCGTAACGCATGTTCCATCGCTCCTTTGTGGGGCGGATCATTCCTCCGCCGCCGGGCCGTACTTTTCGATATATTCCTCCAGGCAAAGGTTTTCGTCCCGCATGATCAGGGAGTGCTCCGTGCCCACGTAGCGGAAGTGCCAGGCCTCGGCCACAAAGCCGGTGATGTCCTCCTTGTCCTCGGCGTAGCGCAGGATGAAGCCGTACTCCCAGCAGTGCTCGCTGATCCAGTCGGACTGGTCGGTGCCCTTGAAGCTGACCCCGGGCACGGTGATGTCAAAGGCCAGGCCCGTGTGGTGTTCGCTGGTGCCGGGCTCGGCCACGGTTTTCAGCGCGGCGCTGCGGGCGTTGGCGGAGGAGAAGCCCTCCGCCCGGTATTCCGCGATCTTGTCATCCAGCAGCTGCTGCTGGTAACTTATGGAGCGCCAGCCCGCGCTCACCTGCCAGTTGCCGATGCCCTCCGCCTGAGCGGCCTGCAGCATCACCATCAGGGCGTCCACGGCCACCTGCTCCCCCTCGATGCCGTCGGCCTTGATTTTCACCACGTCGGGGTCGCAGTAGTCGGTCATGTTTACCAGGTTGGCGCAGGCGTAGTCCTCGGGCAGGGGATATTCCTTGTTCACCAGCAAGGGCATGCCGTCCACGTTCCAGGGCTCGGCGTTTGCCGGAGCGGGTTCCAGGGTGGGGGTGGGCGTCACGGTCATGGGTTGCGCCTGCGGGGAATAGAGCAGGGCGCGGGTGTCGCTGCCCACCACGCCGTCGGCGGACAGGCCGTTCTGCTGCTGGAACAGGTACACGGCCTCCCGCGTGCCGTTGCCGAACTGGCCGTCAATTTCTCCCGTATAGTAGCCCAGCTCCTGGAGGCGGGCCTGCAAGGTCTTGACCAGGTCGCCCTCGGAGCCGTTTTTCAACACGGGCTCGGGGGTGGGGGCGTTGGGGTCGGGGGTGACGGCCAGCATGTTGGCCGCGGGGGCGGGCACCGGAGTAGGCGTGGTGGCGGCC
>CALVVZ010000150.1 GCA_944364075.1 uncultured Clostridia bacterium | reverse complement strand
CTGGGTCGTTGATTTTGCTTGCAAAATCAATTCCTTACACCTTCGGACGACCTCTGGTTGGCCGAAGGTGCTTCCTCGAAAAAGTGGTGAAAACCACTTTTTCGACACGCTGACGGGAGCCTGTTTTCCGAAAAGAAACAGGCTCCCGTTCACATTGCTGACAAAGTCTATCGTTTCATTATTTTTGCAGGTTGCGCATTGGATGCTTGCAAGCGCAGAGGATTTCGCGCCTTCGGGCGCGACCAGGGGCTTTCCGATCGCCCCCTGGACCCCTTCGGACCCATACTTATTGAAGCTTTTGCAAGTTATGAAACCCAATCCTTCATTAGCCTTATAATTAGTAGAAAAATGTGCTCTTGCCAACTGCCTGAACGGGAGCCGGTTCCCTTCCATGGAACAGGCTCGCGTTTTCTTATGCTTCCGGCGGGGTTTCCGGCTGTGCGTGGGCCGTGGCTCCGCCCTGCCGCAGGGCTTCCCGCTCCCGGCACAGTTCCTGGTACAGCTGTGAGGGATTCCACCGGCTATTGGTGGGCGTCAGCACCGCTTTCAAGGCCACCGGCGGCAGCTTGGCCCGCTTCAGCGCCAGCAGAAACTGCTGGGCCATGCCCGCGGGGAACAGCGCCATGACCAGCATTTCCTCCCCGAAGGTTTCGCAGGCGACCTCCCCGGCGCTTTCCTCCAGGCCGCACAGGACGCCCAGCGTTTTTCCCCAGTCCTCGGGCGGAACGGGCTGAAAGCGGATGGCGAACCGCATGCAGATCAGCCGGAGCTTCGCGGCCCTCTGGGGCGGGATATTGAAGCACAAAAGCACAGGCGATTTCATGACCGTTACCTCCTCCTTCGGGAAATATCCGCCTCAACGCAGCGGCCGCAGCACCAGCACGCCGCACACGGGCAGCTCCACTTCCCCGTTCAGCGTCTCCCCGGAGAGCAATTCCTCATAGGGCCGCAGCAGCGATACGCGGCGGGATGCTCCGGCATAGTTTTGCAGGAAGACGACGCCGCCGCGCTCCACCGCCACCACTCCCTGGGGAAGCTCTTCCTCCATGGCTTTGGGAAGCCCGGCCCGCTCCGCCAAACGGGCGTACAGGGCGTTCAGCCCCGCCTGCTCCACCTGCGCGGCCAGATACCAGGCCTCGCCCTTGCCATAGGCGCGGCGGGTCAGGCAGGCCTGCCCGGCATACCAGTCCCCGGTATAGACCGCCTCCACCTGGGCCTCCTGGCAATCCACCAGGCCGCACAGCTCGGTAACGCGGTACTCCGTGCCGTCCGGCAGGCGCATGCCGTTGCTCAGCTCCGGGCGCAGCGCGTCCAGCTCGGTAGCGCGCAGGCCCAGCACATCGGTCAGGTCATGGGGCGCAGGTCCCAGATGCGCCAGGTCGCAGGCGTCCACCACGCCGCTCCAGTAGGTGACCAGCAGCACCCCGCCGCCTTCCACAAAACGGCGCAGCTTTTCTTCGATGCCGTTGCGGGTCATGAACAGCATGGGCGCGCTGACCAGCGCGTAGCCGCTCAGATCGGTGCATGCCCGCATATCCCGGAAGTCCACCGCGTAGCCCTGCTCCCACAGCGCCCGGTAGTGCGCCGTCACGGTGTCGAAATAGTGCATCTGGCCGTTGTTGGCCGCCTGGGTAAAATCAATGGCCCAGCGGTTTTCCACGTCGTAGAGGATGCAGGCCTTCGCCCTGCGCTCCGTATCATAGATGGGCTGAAGCCGTTCCAGCGCCTCGCCCACCTGGGTCACGTCCCGGAAAGCGCGGGTATCCGCCTCTCCGTAATGGTCCACCACCGCGCCGTGGAACATCTCCGCGCCGCCCCGGCCCTGCCGCCACTGGAAATACATCACGCTTTGGCTGCCATGGGCCACCGCCTGCAGGGAGGAGAGCAGATGCATGCCCGGCCGCTTGGGCCGGTTGTGAGGCTTCCAATTCACCAGGGAAGGCGTAGACTCCATCAGCAGGAAGGGCTGCGCCTTGAAACTGCGCATCATGTCGTGATTGCAGGCAAACTCCGCGGCCTTGGCCAGGTCGTCCCCCGCCCCCCACTCGGGATAGGCGTCCCAGGAAACCACGTCCATAACCTCGGAAAGGGAATAATAATCGTAGTCCCAGAAGCGTTCCATGAGGTTGGCGGTACACGGCAGCTCCGGGTTCACCGTTTTCACCGCGTCCCGCTCCATGGCAAGGAAATCCTTGCACTGCTGGGTGGAAAAGCGCCGCCAGTCCACCCGCATGCCGGTGTTGGCCTCCTGCCCCACCGGAGAGGGCGGCTCAATCTGGCTCCAGTCCGTATAGCGCTGGCTCCAGAAGCCCGTCCACCAGGCCGCGTTGAGGGCGTCCAGGGTACCGTACTTCTCCCGCAGCCAGGCGCGGAACTTCTCCTGGCACAGGGGGCAGAAGCAGTCCCCGGAATACTCGTTGCTCAGGTGCCACAGAATCACCGCGGGGTGGCGGCTGTAGCGCTCCGCCAGGGCGGTATCCATGGCCCGCACCTTTTCCCGGTACACGGGGGAGGACGGGCAATGGTTGTGCCGCCAGCCGTAGTGCCGGCGGCGGAACTGCTCGTCCACCCGCAGCACCTCGGGATACTTCTGCGCCATCCATACGGGGCGCGCGCCGGAGGGCGTGGCAAGAATCACATGGATGCCGCCCTTCCACAGCCGGTCGATGACCGCATCCAACCACGCAAAATCATACCGGCCTTCCTCCGGCTCCAGCAGCGCCCAGGAGAAAATGCCCACGGAAACGCAGTTCACATGGGCCTGCTGCATCAGCGCCACATCCCTTTCCAGGATGTCGGGCCGGTCCAGCCACTGGTCGGGGTTGTAATCGCCCCCGTGCAGAAAGCGCGGAAAACGCGGCGTAAAGCTTGCCATAGGTCGCCTTCCTCCTTTGATGCTTACGTGGGATAACGCAGCGTCAGACATTGCCCGTCCTGCGCCGCCTCCGTAGCCGGAAAGATTGCCCGGGCCAGGGGCAGGTATGCCTCGGGATCGTCAATGCAGTTGCTGAAATGCGTCAGCAGCAGGCGTTTTGCCCCCGCTTCCCGTGCCAGGGTAGCCGCCTCCGCAAAAAGCATGTGCCGGTTCTTCTCCGCCTGGGGGCGCTTGCTTTCGTCCCCGTACATGCCCTCCAGGATCATCAGATCCGCTCCCTGGCCATAGCGGGCGATGGTGGGCGTGGGGCGGGTATCCGTGGCGTAGAGCAGGCGGATTCCCGGCCGGGGCGGACCCATCACCTGCGCCGGGGTCACCCCGTTCACCGTTTCTCCTGCCTGCAGGCGTTTCCAGTCGCCCATGGGGACGCCCAGCGCCCTTGCCCGCTCCGGGAGGAAAGCGCCCTGCCGGGGCAGCTCCAGTTGCCAGCCGTAGCAGGGCACCCCATGGTCCAGCCGGAACCCGGTAATTTGCAGTCCAATCAGCTCCAGCTCCACCCGGTCACCGGAAAATTCATGGAGCACCACGGGAAAGGGCAGCACCGGAGCCACCACCCGCAGACCGTCCACGACGGCTTTCAGGCCCGTATGTCCCCATATATGGAAAGGCTCCCGCCGCTCCGCCTTGCCCAGGGAGAGGAGGAAGCCCGGCAGACCGCCGCAGTGGTCCCCATGATAATGTGTAATCAGCATTCCGTCCATGCACCGGAAGCCCCAGCCCAGCCGCCGGATGGCCGTCTGCGTGCCCTCGCCGCAATCGATGAGCAGCCCGCGTCCACGCACCCGCAGGTAGCAGGCCGTCAGCCCCCGGTCCGGCAGGGGCAGCGCCCCTCCGGTGCCCAGCATGCACAGTTCCAGCATATTGTTCCTTTCCCAAAGGCCCGGCGTTTCCCCTGCCGCGCAGGGTCAGTCCGTCAGCAGGCCCGTATCCGCCAGCAGGTCCAGGAAAGCCACCACATCCGCCCGCGCCCGGGGCTCGTTCACCCGGTACGTGCGCAGCAGCGCGTCCGTGAGCTGGTCCTCCGTCGCGCCCTGCTCCAGCATGCGGTAAAGCATGGCGGCGCTCTGGTTGAGCCGGATCATGCCGCGAAAGCTCCCGGCGTTGGGTTCGCAAGCCACCACCATCCGGGAATCCCCCGTTTCCCTGAGCATATACCCTTCCTTGATACGCATAAAGCGAGCCTCCGTTTTTTCCTATCCTGGCTCAATTATACCAGAAGCATCCGGGAGAATCAACGCATTTTGCAGGGAGTTTTTCCCATGAATTTCCCATGGAAAAACGGCCTTCCCATTCCCCTGGTCAGCTCTCCTTTTCCTCCTTGAGCCGGGAGAAAATCATCCGGCCCGCGCTGGTCTGGATCACCGTGGTGACCACCACCTGCACCGTTTCGCCCACATGGCGGCGGCCGCCTTCCACCACGATCATGGTGCCGTCTTCCATGTAGCCCACGCCCTGGCCGGGTTCCTTGCCTTCCTTGGTAATGGTGGTTTCCATCTCCTCTCCGGCCAGCACCGCGGGCTTCAGCGCCCCGGCCAGGTCGTTGAGGTTGAGCACCTTCATGCCACTTACCGCCGCCACCTTG
The DNA here is from genome assembly GCA_944364075.1 of uncultured Clostridia bacterium. Lineage (GTDB taxonomy): Bacteria > Bacillota > Clostridia > Christensenellales > Aristaeellaceae > Egerieenecus. The sequence goes on along the minus strand of CALVVZ010000150.1, from coordinate 3,046 downwards.
TTGAGGTTGAAGTCGTTGGTAACCACCCTTCCGCCGGTTTCCCGGGCCAGGCGGAGCAACTTCACGTCCGTCTCCTCGGTATCCTGCCAGTCCGTGGGGTCCACCCGCAGGCGCATGCCCGGCTCCTGGCGCGCCTTTTGCAGCAGGTCAAGCCCCCGGCGGCCGCGGCTGCGCCGCTGGGCATCGGCGCTGTCCGCAACGCGGCGCAGCTCGTCCAGCACGAACTGCGGCACCACCATTTCCCCTTCCAGAAAGCCCGTGCGCGCCACCGCAAAAATGCGCCCGTCGATGATCACCGACGTATCCAGAATCTTTGCCTGGGCCTGGCCGAAGGCGTCCTCCCCGTCGCCCTCCTCCTCGGCGCTTTCTCTGGCCTGCCGTGCGCTCTTGCGCAGAGCGCGGCGCTCCCGGAAGCCGTAGAATTTATCCTGCATATCCACAATATCCCGGGCGCGCTTGAAGCCGATGGACAGACCGATGGCGCCGAAAATCACATACAGGATGGCGCTGATGGCCGTGGTAAACAGGGACGCGCCCACAAAGTTCAATATCTGGCTCAGCAGCGCCGCGATAATCAGCCCGCAAATCAGGCCGGTTACGGAACTGAACATCTGCCCGATGGGCATGCGCTCCATACGCTGTTCCAGCCGGTTGCCCCAGTCCACAAACCAGCGCAGCAGCCGGTTGCTCAGCAAAAAGCCGATCAGCCCGCCCAGCGCGCACATGGAAATATACACGATCACCAGCGTTTTCACAGGCACATGGTACGAAAGGTTTGCCTGCGCCAGCAGCTGCTGCACCATGGCCGTCAGCCCGGCGCCCACCCCCGCGCCCACCAGCGCGATCAGCGCCCGCAGCAGCTGCTGCACAACCTTGGATCTCATGGGGTCACTCTCCTTTGCCTCCGCCCCGCGGCGAAGGTTGATCTCTCAGAACAGCACGCTCAGGGCCTGCAATACCGTGTCCACGCCCCGCAGGGTCACGCCCTCGGGCGCCTTGAGCCTGCGCAGGTTTTCCTTGGGCAGCACGATGGTGGTGAACCCCAGGCGCGCGCACTCCGCCACCCGCCGTTCAATCTGTGGTATGGCGCGCACTTCGCCCCCCAGGCCCACCTCGCCCATAACGGCCACCTGCTGCCCCACGGGCGTATCCTTCAGGGAGGAAGCCACCGCTACGCAAAGGGCCAGGTCCGCGGCGGGTTCGCTCAACTCCAGGCCCCCCGCCACGTTCACGTACACGTCCTGGTTGTAGGTTTTCTGCCCGGCACGCTTCTCCAGCACCGCCAGCAGCAGCGCCACCCGCCCCGTGTCCGCCCCTTCCACGGTGCGCCGGGGCGTACCGAAATACGTGGGCGAAGCCAGTGCCTGTACGTCCACCAGCAGGGGGCGCGAACCCTCCATGCCACAGAACACCACCGACCCGCTGGCGCCCTTGGCCCGATGGGACAGCAGCTGTTCGGAGGGATTCTCCACCACCCGCATGCCCTCCTGGGTCATCTGAAAAACCCCCAGCTCGTTCACCGAGCCGAAGCGGTTCTTCACCGCCCGCAGCAGGCGGTACTCCTGCTGCCGGTCGCCCTCGAAGTACAGCACCACGTCCACCATGTGCTCCAGCATCCGCGGACCGGCGATGGCCCCTTCCTTGGTTACGTGACCCACCAGGAAAATGGCGGTGCCGCTCTCCTTGCCCAGGCGCATGAGCAGGCTGGTGCATTCCCGTATCTGACTGACGCTGCCTGGGGCGGAGGCCATTTCCGGCCGGTACATGGTCTGGATGGAGTCCACCACCGCCACGTCCGGGGTCATCTCCCGCAGGCGCTCCTCCACGTTGTCCATGGCGGTTTCCGCCAGCACGTAGAGATGGGGCACGTCAATGGCCAGGCGGCGGGCCCGGAGCTTCACCTGTTTGGCGGATTCCTCGCCGCTGATATAGAGCACCCGCTTGCCCTGGGCGCATAAATGGGCGCACACCTGCAAGAGCAGCGTGGATTTGCCGATGCCGGGATCGCCGCCGATGAGCATCAGCCCACCCTCCACGATGCCGCCGCCCAGCACCCGGTCCAGTTCCCCGATGCCCGTGGAAAGCCGGGTTGCCGCGTCCTCGGGTATGTCCCGCAGGAGCATGGCCTGCGCGCCACTGCCCGGGCGCTGGCGCAGGGGCTTGGCCGCCGCGCCGGCTTTGACCGGAGCCGCCGTGACGCTTTCCTCCATGGTGTTCCAGGCCCCGCAGCCGGGGCACCGGCCTACCCAGCGGGCCGTTTCATATCCGCAGGCCGTGCAGGCAAAGGTCGTCTTTTCCCTGGCCACGTTTTCGTCCTCCCATTGCTCGCGTATGCATGATAGTATATCATATTCCCGCTCCGCAGAAAAGCGGCGTCCGCTGAAATTCATTTTGTCACAGGCGTGTGAAGCCTGTATGAAGTATCCGTGGAAATCTTTCTTTTCGGCTGCGGGCGTAAAAAATGACCAGAGCGTTTGCCCTGGTCAATGCGAAGCATTCCGGCGCTTCTCAGCCCTGCTTCTGCTTGTGCTTGGGATTCTCGCAGATCACCATGACCTTGCCCTTGCGCTTGATGATCTTGCACTTCTCGCAAATGGGCTTTACAGACGGCCGTACTTTCATGAGCGTACCCTCCTTGTGTCGCAGCGGCATGCAGCCGCGTCGGTTTTTCCTCAGCCCTTGCTGCGCCAGGTGATCCGGCCACGGGTCAGATCATAGGGCGAGAGCTCGATGGTAACTTTGTCGCCGGGATAGATGCGGATGAAGTTCATGCGCATCTTACCCGAAATGTGCGCCATGATCTGGTGCCCGTTGGGGAGTTCCACCTGAAACATGGCATTGGGAAGCGCCTCGACAACGTGGCCTTCCATTTCAATGACGTCGTTTTTCGACAAGATTTCAGCCCTCCTTGCACAGCGGCGTCTCGGTTTGCAGCCCGGCCTCCCGCAGCAGCTTGCGCAGGTCGCTGTCCAGCACCCGGCCGTCAGCCAGCCTTTGCGCTAAGTCCTGCATGCATACGGGCTTGGCGTGCAAATGCTTTACCTTT
>CALVVZ010000149.1 GCA_944364075.1 uncultured Clostridia bacterium | reverse complement strand
GACGGAACGGACTTATAATAGCAGCGGTTGGTTCCTTCGGGTCTGTGGTTGCAAGTCGATGCCAGTCGCAGGCGAAGCGGTCCACGTAATCTGCCCAAAGCGGCAGGGAGCATGGTGCGGTCTAGATGTAAGCCCGTCCGGGGTTCGCCCCGAGAGGAGTGCGTGAGGGCGCATGAAGCGCAGAGCAACCTCCCAGACGGCGTGTGTGGGGTCAAAAACCAGGTCAGCCGGGGAAGCCGCCGATCCAATCATTTTTTCAGGGGGTCAATTTTCCATGTACGAAGACAAGACGCTGGTATGCAAGGATTGTGGTGCCGAATTCGTTTTCACTGCCGGTGAGCAGGAGTTCTATGCCGAGAAGGGCTTCCAGAACGAGCCCACCCGCTGCAAGGCCTGCCGCCAGGCCCGCAAGGCCAGCCGTCCCGCTGCCGGCGCTCCCCGCGAGATGCACGACGCCATCTGCGCTAACTGCGGTAAGCCCACTCAGGTTCCTTTCGAGCCCAAGGGCGACCGTCCTGTTTACTGCAGCGAATGCTTTGCCGCCATGCGCCGCTAAGCAGTCACTACCAACCTGACGACCAAAGCGCCTTCTTCCCGCGAGGGAGGAAGGCGCTTTTTTCAAGGAGGAAACGCCGTGCAGCTGTGCCTGATCGCCGTGGGCAAGCTCAAGGAACCCGCCCTGCGCGCCCTGCGGGACGAGTATGTCAAGCGCCTGGGCCGCTTCTGCCGCCTGGAGGAAATCGAGCTTCCCGACCTGCCCGAGCCTGCCGCGCCCTCCCCCGCGCTGGAAAAGCAGGTGATGCTCCGGGAGGGGGAGAGCATTCTCCAGCGCATCCGCCCCGGGGACTACGTGGTGGCGCTGACCATTCCCGGCAGGCAGTGGGATTCCCCCGCACTGTCCCGGCATCTGAGCGAATTGAAGCTGCGGGGCGTGGGGCGGGTGGTGTTTGTCATCGGCGGCTCCCTGGGGCTTTCCGACCCGGTGAAGGCCCGGGCGGACGAGGAGCTTTCCATGAGCAAAATGACCTTTCCCCATCAGCTGGCGCGAATCATGCTCCTGGAGCAGCTCTACCGCTGCATGAAAATCGAAGCCGGGGAGCGATATCACAAATAGCCGCGCATCCATGCCCGAAACCCCGGCCGGATTTGACTTTTGCACCTGCGGCCGATATAATACTTCTATGGATTTCATACAAGGAGCGTAGCTGCCATGTCGATTTCTCCCCGCCAGACGCCGCGCCCGCGGCCGTCCACATTCCTGCTGCTGACCGTGGTATCCCTGTGCCTGCTGTGGCATTTCGTCCGTTTGGTTCAGCCGGCGAACCTTTCCGCCTATGAGGCGTTTCTCCCCATGCTGTGGGGCGGATTGGCCGCGCTGCTGGGCCGCCGGGGAGAGACCTGGCAGCGCAAGAGCTTCTGGCTGCTGGCGGGCAGCTTCTGCTACCTGTTTCTGCGTTGCATGGCGGACGGTCCCGTATCCCTTCGGGGAAATACGGCGGACATTTTCAACGCGCTATTGGTATTCGGGGTCTATTATCAACTGGCCTTCGGCTTTACAGCGGAGCAGTTGAAATCCTACCTGCGGGTACTGTGCGGCGTATGGGCGCTGCTGGAAACGGTTCTGGCGCTGGCCGGGCTGTGGGTAGCGCTGTACGATCTGGTGATTCCCTCCCTGGCCGGATCCAATGTGCTGGGATTGAGCGCGCAGCGGCTGAACCTGTTCTTCTATGCCACCATCACTTCCTCCAACCTGACCACTTCCATTGCTCTGGCTTGTGTGGGGCTTTTCGTGGCGCGTCGGGCCGTGAGCCGGGTGCTGTACGCACTTGCCATCCTCATTATGTGGATGGCCCTGGGCCTCACCGCCACCCGCTCCGGGTACCTGACCATTGGACTGGCCCTGGGGCTGTACCTGTCCCTGCCGCTGTTGCGCCTTTTGCGTACCCATACCCGCGTGTGGGAATGGCTGCTCCGCGTTCTGTGCCTGGCGCTGGCGGTTGGGTTTGTGGCGGGGGCCTATTTTGCCCTGAATGCCACCATTCCCCTTTTCAACGATGTGCAGGCCAATGTCCGTGCCCAGGCGGAGGAAGGCGTGGAAACGCTGGCGCCGCCCGAGGAAAGCGATCCGTGGCTGGCGGAGGGAGCTGAATGGCTGGACCCGTTGGGAGCGGTGGATTCCGTGCAGCAGCGCCCCTTGCAGTTTGACTCCCATCTGTTCACGGAGCGGCAGTACATCTGGGATGCGGTAATCCGCTATTATCAGGAGCATCCCTCCGATCTGCTCTTCGGCTTGGGTCTCGTCAATCCCCTGGAGCAGGTCATGGTTTACCTGGAGGCCGACTATGAATATGTGCATACGCACTCCATCTATCTGCAGGTGCTGATGGAGTACGGCCTGGTGGGCGTAGCGCTGATGTTGCTGTTCCTGTGGCGGCTGGCCAGCGCGTCCCTGCGGCTGTTCTTCGCCAAGGACAGGCCCCTGTGGCAGTGCGCGCTCCCGGTGCTGCCGGTGATGGCGCTGGTTACCGATTTGATGGAATGCTTCCTGCTGCTGAACTGCAATTATCCCGCGCTGTCCTTTACCATGCTCTTTGCGGGGCTGACCCTGTACATGGCGCCAGGAAACCACGACCTGCTGCCTGCTTATGCCAAGGGAGGCAAGCATGAGAAAGCTGCTTGAACGCTATCGAAGCATTCTGCTTTATATCTTCTTCGGGGGCCTGACCACCCTGGTCAACATCGTGGCATACTACCTGCTCAGCCGCATGGGCATGGCCACGGTGCCGGCCACCGGCGTGGCCTGGGTGCTCTCCGTTGCCTTTGCCTACGTGACCAACCGGCGCTGGGTCTTCGATTCCAAGGCGTCCTCGCCGGGGGAAATCGTCCGGGAGGCATTTTCCTTCGCGGTATGCAGGCTCCTTTCGGGGCTGATGGACGTGGCAATCATGTACGTGTGCGTGGACCTGCTTCACTGGAACGACCTGCTCATTAAGATCATCTCCAATGTGCTGGTGGTCATCGCCAATTACGTGGCCAGCAAGCTCTTCGTTTTCCGCAGCCGGTAACCGAGGATAAACGTAAAGGGGGGCGTGTCGCAGAAAGCAACTTCTGCGGCACGCCCCAGGCTGTCAAAAAACCCCGGGGAGGCGTCGGAGGGGCCGAAGCCCCTTCGACTTTCATTCGTATCCGCCGGCTCTGCCGGCTAAAGGTTGGCTTTTCCTTGGAAAAGCCAAGTCGCTTCGCGACCGCTGTTTTCATATATGAAAACAGCGCCTTGCTGGGTTGTTGATTTTGCTTGCAAAATCAATTCCTTACAACTTCGGACGACCTCTGGTTGGCCGAAGTTGCTTTCTCAAAAAAGTGGCGGCGCCACTTTTTTGACACGCTGGGGCGTGTCGCAGAAAGCAACTTCTGCGGCACGCCCGTTTCTTAGACCTCTTTGCGCTTTGGCTGCTCGCTTTTTGACGCTATGCTGCCGCTTTTCTCTTGATTTGCTCGTAAAAAGGGTGTGCCGCAGAAATTGCTTTCTGCAACACGCCCAGAAAAAAAGTAGCGCCGCCGCTTCTTTGACGCGCCGCATGCTTCTTGCCTGCTCCAAAATAAGAAAATTCACCTGGGGTTTTTCCCACAGCATGGAAACGCTTGTCTTACGGCCCAAAAAAAGTTATAATTCCATGTATGGGCTTTTCCGCCATGGACGGCAGGCCCCGATTGCGAAATTTCCCCCGGGGGGAGGTGCAGGCATGCTGGCCCAGGTGATTGTGGATATCGTGCATGAAAACGTGGCCCATACCTTCACCTATACCGTGCCGCCGGGGATGACGCTTTCCCAGGGGCAGCGGGTGGAGGTGCCCTTCGGCCCCCGGAGCAAGGAAGGGGTGGTGGTAGCCTTTTCGGAGGTCAGCGACCTGCCCCCGGAACGCCTGCGCCCCATCCGCCGGGCGCTGGAGCCCTATCCCGCGGTGCTGCCCCAGCTGCTGGCCTTGGCTCGGTGGCTGGCGGAGATCAACCGCTGCCCCCTGGCGGAAACCCTGCGCCTGATGCTCCCGGCGGAAATGCGGGGCGCGCGGGTGCAGGTCAAAACCCGGCTCACCGCCCGCTATACCGCCGGGGAAGCCGCGCTTCCTCAGGCCCTGGAAAGCCAGGGCCGCTCGGAAAAGCGGCGCATGCTGCTCACCCTGCTCAAGGACGGCCAGCCCCATCCCGTGGAGGAGCTGCGCCTGCTGGTCCGGGACCCGCTGGAAGCCCTGCATAGCCTGGAAGCGCAGGGCCTGATTGTCCTGGCCCGGGAGGAAGTGCTCCGCCGCCCCGGCGGGGATGACGGCGAACCGCCCGCCCCCGACCCGCCCCTGATGCCCGCCCAGCAGGAAGCCCTGGACGTGATGCTGCCCCATTTGGCGCGCGGCGAGGGCCGCTTTCTGCTCCATGGCGTCACGGGCAGCGGCAAGACGGAGGTCTTCATCCGCCTGGTGCGCCATACCCTGCGCCAGGGGCGTTCCGCCATCATTCTGGTGCCGGAGATCGCCCTCACCCCGCAGATGGTCCGCTGGTTCCGGGGCCGCTTTGGCCCGGTGGCGGCGGTGCTGCACTCCCGCCTCTCCGCCGGGGAGCGCTTCGACGAGTGGCGGCGCATCCGCCGTGGGGACGCCCGGGTGGTCATCGGCGCCCGTTCCGCCATTTTTGCCCCGGTGGAAAAGCTGGGGCTGGTGGTGGTGGACGAGGAGCATGAGCAGACCTACCTCAGCGACCGGCGCCCCCGCTACGACGCCCGGGAGGTGGCCGCCTTCCGCTGCCGGGAGGAGGGCGCCACCCTGGTGCTCAGCAGCGCCACCCCCAGCATCCTGTCCTTTGCCAGGGCCCGCCGGGGAGACTACACCCTGCTGGAAATGCCCCATCGGGTCATGAACCGCCCCCTGCCCACGGTGGAGGTGGTGGACATGCGCGCCGAGCTGGCCCATGGCAACCGCTCCATTTTCAGTGCCCCGCTGCTCAACGCCCTGCGCGGCTGCATGGAGCGGGGGGAGCAGGCCATGCTGCTGATGAACCGCCGGGGCTACCACGCCTTCGTCAGCTGCCGCGCCTGCGGCCACGTGATGAAGTGCCCCAACTGCGACGTGGCCATGACCTACCATGTTTCCGGCGGGGACGGGCAGCTCCACTGCCATTACTGCGGCTGTCAGCTTCCGCCCCCGGAGAAGTGCCCCGCCTGCGGCAGCGCCTACATCCGCTATTTCGGCGCGGGCACCCAGCAGGTGGAGGAAGCCCTGCGCAAGCTTCTCCCCGGCGTGCCCGTGGGCCGCATGGACATCGACACCACTTCCGGCAAGGACGGCCATCTGCGCCTCCTGGACGATTTCCGTTCCGGGCGCACCCGCATCCTGGTGGGCACGCAGATGATCGCCAAGGGCCTGGATTTCCCCCGGGTCACCCTGGTGGGGGTGGTGGCCGCGGACATGACCCTGAACCTGCCCGATTACCGGGCCCGGGAGCGCACCTTTCAGCTGCTCACCCAGGTGGCCGGGCGGGCCGGCCGGGGCAATCTCCCCGGACAGGTGTTCATCCAGACCTACAAGCCCGAGGACCCGGTGATTCAGGCCGCCGCCCGGCAGGACTACCGCTCCTTCTTCGAGGAGGAGTTCGACCGCCGCCGCACGGGGCTGTACCCGCCCTTTACGCTGCTGGCCCGCCTGCTGGTGGAGGCCCCCGACGACCAGCGCGCCCAGGAGCGGGCCCGGGCGCTGTACAACGCCTGCCGCGAGCTGCTGGCGCAGCACCCCGCCTGGCGCAAGCGCACGCTGCTCATGCGCCTGGACGCCGCGCCGGTGAAGTTCCTGCGGGGCAAAAGCCGCTATCAGGTGCTGTTCAAGCTCTTCGTCCATGGGGATACCGACGCCTTCCTGGGGGAGGTTTCCCGCCTGGCCCAGGAAAAAAGCGAGGGTTCCGACACCTGGTTCGAGGTTAATCCCGCCAACATGATGTGACGCGGACTTCCTATAGATAGAAATTCAGAAAAGCGAGGATGATGGATATGGCCATTCGCAATATTGTCAAGCTGGGGGACAATACCCTCCGCAAGGTATGCAAACCCCAGGAGCAATTCAACCTGCGCCTGTGGACGCTGCTCAAGGACATGGCCGACACCATGTACAAGGCCGAGGGCGTGGGCCTGGCCGGGCCCCAGGTGGGGATTCTTCGCCGGGTGGTGGTCATCGACGTGGGGGACGGGCTGGTGGAGCCCATCAACCCGGAGATCGTTTCCCGGGAAGGCTCCCAGTGCGGCCGGGAGGGTTGCCTGAGCCTGCCGGGCCGCCAGGGCGTGGTCACCCGGCCCAAGAAGGTCACCGTCAAGGCCCAGGACCGCCACGGCAAGCCCATTGAGGTGACCGGGGAGGGCTTCTTCGCCCGGGCCATCTGCCATGAGCTGGACCACCTGGACGGCGTGCTCTACATCGACAAGATGGACCGGGAGTTGACCCCCGAGGAAATCGAGGGCCACATCAAGGAGGATGACGACTGATGCGCATCGTCTTCATGGGCACGCCGGATTTCGCCGTGCCCTCCCTGGAGGCGCTCGTCGCCCGCGGGGATACGGTGGCGGGTGTGTTCACCCAGCCCGACAAGCCCAAGGGCCGGGGGAAAAAGCTCACCCCGCCCCCGGTGAAGGTGGCCGCCCAGGCCCACGGCATCCCCGTGTATCAGCCCCGGAGGATTCGCAAGGACGGGGTGGAGGACCTGCGCGCCCTGGCGCCCGACCTGTGCGTCACCGCCGCCTTCGGGCAGATCCTTTCCCAGGAAATTCTGGATATTCCCCGGCTGGGCACCATCAACGTACACGCTTCCCTGCTGCCCCGGCACCGGGGCAGCGCGCCCATCGCCTGGGGCATTCTCCAGGGGGACAGGCAGGCGGGCATCACCACCATGTTCACCGACAAGGGCATCGACACCGGGGACATGCTGCTTTCCTCCGCCGTGGACATTCTCCCCGGGGAAACCTGCGGGGAGCTGACGGAGCGCCTCAGCCGCCTGGGGGCGCAAGTGCTGCTGGACACCCTGGCCGCCCTGGAGGCGGGCACGCTGACCCGCACCCCGCAAAACGAGGCGGACATGACCTACGACCCCATGCTCACCAAGGAAATGGGCGTGCTGGACTGGTCCCGGCCCGCCCGGGAGCTGGTGCAGCGCATCCACGGCCTGAATCCCTGGCCCGGCGCGGTCACCGGCTCCCCGGAGGGGATATTGAAGCTCTGGCGCGCCCAGGCGGAGCCTGACCTGCAAGGCCGGCCCGGCCAGGTGCTGACGGCCTCCCCCAAGGAGGGGCTGGTCATCGCCGCGGGCGAAGGCGCGGTGCGCATTTTGCAGCTCCAGGCCCCCGGCGGTAAGCAGCTGGCCGCCGCCGATTATCTCCGCGGCCACCCCGCCCAGGTGGGCGAAATTTGGCCCGCCGCCACCCTCCATCACCCTACAGAGGAGTAACTATGAGCGATCAGCAGAAAGACCCCCGCCATTCCGACCGCCATCCTGCGCCGCGGCAGGTTCCCCATCCATCCGCGGAGCGCCCCTTTGCCAAGCCCGCCGCGCCCCGCAAGCCCGGGCAGCGGCCC
>CALVVZ010000148.1 GCA_944364075.1 uncultured Clostridia bacterium | reverse complement strand
GCCTTGGTGGAACCCCAGAAGTTGCGGAACTTCCTGTCACAGTCCAGATTAACCGCATGGATAATGATGTGATTATGCGTATGCCGCTTATCGGTATGTGTTGCCACAAGAAAAGCATGCTGGCCATGGGTGAAACGGCTGGCCAGCTCCCGACCGATTTGATTGTCTTGTTCCGGCGTGACCTCTCCAGGGAAAAAGGACTGACGTAAATGATACGCAATCACATCATCCTTGCCCCGCGCACGTCCAGTACGCAGCAGGTATTCCCGCTTGGCCAGCAGAAATTCCCCATCCGCCGTCCGGGGATCGCAGGCAAAACCGGTTACCAGTTCTCCGTTTCGCGTTTTGCCGGGATTGGAAACATAGCCGATGACGCTTCGAATTGCGCTGCCGGTATTGCGCCCCTTGCCTGCATGCAAGGGCATGAAACGTGTGGTGGCCATAAAGGCATCCTCCTTGATTGCAGTATGGATATGATTATGTTACAATAGATAAAACAGGGGTGTACCCCATCTCCAACAATCCCGGCGAGCATCAGCGGGACAGCCTGATTGCGGCGTTTTGCGCTGTGGCGGAATCTAAAAAAGACAATACTGTATGGCTTGCAGCAATAACGATATGAGCAACCATGTGAGTATCCTGTAGTTGGATAGCAATAAAAGCTCATGATTTTTGTACACTTACCTGCCGCACAGTGCATGGTAACATTACGATAGAACCAATAGACTTCAATGTGATGGAGGTATCTATGAAAATTGGTGAAGTGTGTTTGCTGACAAACGATGTTCCCAGGCTTGCTGCTTTCTATAAGCAACTACTCGGGATTGAAAACGGCAGTAATGATGAAACCCACCAGTTTATTATTACTGAAGAAACTACGCTGACAATATATAATGATGGGACCGTAAAAAATAATCAAAACCAGAATATTTGCTTAGCGTTTACTGTCGATGACATTGAAAAAGAATATGCAAAGGTACAAAGAATAGGTGCTAGAATGATTGAAGGCCCTACAAAGCGTCCATGGGGTGCAATCAACATGAGCTTTTATGACCCTGACAATAATGTGATTTTCTTTAGGAGTTTTCCAAAAAGCAGCTAAAGTTTTCACAAGAAATAAAGCGAACGCGGGAGCATTTTCCCGCGTTCGCTTCCTATAGGGCTGTCCTGCCTTACCTCCAGAGCCGGTTTTGCAGATCAAAGCACAGATCGCTCAAAAAGTACGGATCAGCTTCTTCCAGACCTTCCATCTGCCCCTCCAGGTTTGCCTCCAGCATGCTCTGGATCGTTCCGTCAAACAGGTTTTTCAATGCGTCCTGGATGTCAGTCGCCGCCTTGATATTGTACATCTCAACGAGCTGTTCGATGATGTTCTGCATCTCTTCACTCATTCCGTTGTTATTCTTTTTTCAATTGCTTTGCCTCCTGCGATCTTTCTATTTTATCACAGCCCGCTGTAGCTCTTTACAGAAAAGCTTTGGCGGGCTCTTTTACGACTGGATTTTGTGTCGGTCAATTCGAGTATGGGAGCAGTTGAATCAGGTTGCCTTATATAAACCATATGACAAAACTTAAGTTAATAACACCACGAACATAATGACGAAGACTTTTCAAATCCAATCTTGTAATAAAATTCCTGGTCTGAAAGAACAATAGCTCTTTTGGCTCCTAAGTCTTTTACACGAGCCAGCGCTTCATATACAACAGCTTTTGCCAGTCCTATCTTTCTGTATTGAGGAATTGTCACGACGGGCTCTATATATGCTGTTTCACCGTGCGTGTACCAAATCCCACAATGCGCACAATACTCTTCATGATTCATTGCAAAGACCTTTAATGTGTCATTGGAATAAGGCGATGGATTAAAGAGCTCATCATCCCATTTCTCTGGTATTCCTTCATGGTCAAAACCTTTGTGTATAACGAGCTGATAATGCCAATTATCAATATTAAAACCTATTGGGCTAATCATATATCCACTTGGCAACGAATATTCTATGCTTTTCTTCAAATTAAATTCTAAAACACTCTCGTTTATTGTTGGCACAAATGAATGCTCCTCCAAAATCCTCTTCAGAACGATGTCGGTGGAATTTATCTTTATATAAGATTTAGCATCGTTCTTAATGACATATTCAACCATCATCTTCAATAAATCGATGTCCTCATTAGAATGCAGCAGATAAGTTCTGTCGTCATATACAGTGTCATAGGTTGTCATGCCAACAATTTCATTCGCATCATTTCTGAACAATGTTATAGTCGTAAGCTTGCACTCATCCAAAAGACTGTGGTCCATCATCCACTCAAATCTTGCCCAATGAAAATGTTCATTATATCCTTTATCAGCTGTTTTTAAAAGAAACCGATGTATCTCTTCGTATTGTTCATTAAATCGCATATTGTTTTTATACGTTTCAATTGTATACATGAATGGAATCTCTCCCCCAAAACTCTAATTCTCGATACAGTGTAGATGTCAATGTATTTCTGGTTCAATAGTACTATATTGCAGATCGCTCAGAAAGTGCAGCAGCTTTTCCGCCAATAGCGGCAGGCCGATGGGGCTGATCAGCCAGGCCAGCACCATCAGCGCCACGCCGCTTTCCATGGATACCGTGAACATCACCAGTACCGCCATGATCCCCAGGAGAGAGGAAACGATGCTCAGCAGCCCCATGGACACCGCAGCGAGAAACGTGCTGAAAAGCAGCAATAGCTTCAACGCCAGCAGTACCGGCGAAAGCAGTATCCTCCCCGCAAAACGCAGCGCCGTCATGCCTGATCCCTCCTCTTTGCATGCTTCCTTGTGTATCCAGTATAACATTGCCTGGGAGCATTTGCAAGGATAGGAGACGCTATTCCAGGGACGCCAGCCGGGTCAGCAGTTTATTCATGCCCTGCCAGAGGGTCTGCTGCATGGCCAGCACTTCTTCTATATCCACCGGATACACGCGGCCCGTTTCATGGGCATGCCGGGCAATCTGGTTGAGGTTGTTGCTGCACCGGCGCAGCAGGGAAACCATCTCCTTGAGCTCCGGCAGCTCCAGCTTCACCACATACCCGTCCAGGGCCATTTTCCGTAGAAAAGACTGCATGTTCCGCGTGCCCAGCAACGCCATTCTCTGGCGGATCAGCTCCTTCTCCGCCTCCGTGACGCGGAAAATCACCTGATGTTCCCGAACCCGGTTGGCCATGCTCACCTTTCCCTTTCCACGGAGTGCCTGCCGCCTGGGCTGCGGGGCGGCTGATACGCCCGAAGCTGATTGAGGAGCGAGGGCCGTTCCTGCGCCAGCGCAGCCTTCCGCGCCAGAGAAATGAACCCGTCCAGCACCGCGGGATGGCTCTGCACGGCGAACCGTGACCGGTGATCCCATCCCATCGTTCCGCCCTCTGGAATGGGAAAGGTTCTGGCCCACGCCACATTGTCCGGGGAGAAGCGGCCGTCCCATGCCTTCTGCTGCACGGAGTTGGCCAGGACGTACAGCACACGCTCCGCGCCAAAGGCTTGCAGGACGCGCTCCGCTATGCCTGCCTGCAAGCGCATTCCGTCAAAGCCATCCCGGATGGCTTCCTCAATGGCGGCCCGGCAGGCAATATTGGCTACGTTGGAGCGGCGAAAGGACTCCAGTTCCCCGCGCTCCCGGGCATAATCCGCCGTCTGCCGGTACAGTGGAATCCGACGCATATCTTCCATTAAAAATCAACCTCTCTTTCCGTTGTTTTCGTTTGTTTTTCCGGGCTGTGCGGCGCATGGCGCAGGCGTTCCAGCACCGAAGCGCGCTCCGGCTCGTTCTCCTGGCGCGACGCATGGCTGGAATCCATGTTCAGCGCAGCGTCCAGCTCGGACAGGCGCTGACTTTTTGCCTGCAGCTCTTCCTCCTGGGGGAAGGGCTTTTCAATTTCCGCTTTCGCGGCTTCCATCTGCTGCAGCAGGTTCTGCAACTGGTTGTTTGCGACGTCAATCCGCCGGGGAATGGCGTCCAGGGCGTTCTCCATGCGGATCAGGTTGCCCCGGGCGTCCGTGCCCAGCTCCACGGGGTGCGACATGGCTCCCCGCAGGGTGAGCAGCATGCGGTTTCCAAAGGGATCAAAGGACAGCGCCATCCGCAGGGTCCGGTAGGTTCCCAGCTCCACATCCTTATCCTGCGCGCCCTTGCAGGCTTCCAGAATCGCCTGGCCTGCGGCATCCCTGTCCGTCAGTAAGCGGCCTTGTATCTCCATGCCCACAAATTCCTTTTCCGGCAGGGGATGCGCGGCCAGCGCCGCTTTGTCCTTCTCCAGCCCGGCGATCACGTCCTTGCAGCGCTCCACTTCCCGGGGATAGGTTTTCAGCAGCTGATCCTCCAGCTGATACCTCCGGCTCATGTGATCCGCCTTGAGCAGGCGCAGCCGTGCCACGCTCACATCCAGGTCCATCTTCTCCCGAATGCGGGCGTCACCGGCGCACAGTGCTTTGATCTCTGCATACGACAGCGCTGTTTCGTCCACGTCTTCACAGGAGCGCACAGGACTTTTGCTGGTCATGATCTGGCTGATGAAAGCCTGCTTGTTTTCAATCGTCTGCCAGAGATAGGCGTCAAAGGTGCCCTCGGTGACATAACGGTAAATATGCACTTCCGGGTTTCTGTTGCCCTGCCGCACAATCCGGCCTGCGCGCTGCTCCAGATCGCCGGGCCGCCAGGGACAATCCAGGTCGTGCAGGGCGATGAGCAGGTCCTGGACGTTGGTGCCCGAGCCCATCTTGGCGGTGGAACCCAGCAGGACGCGCACCTGACCGGAGCGCACCCGGGCAAACAGTTCCTTTTTCTTGGCCTCCGTATTGGCTTCATGAATGAAGGCAATTTCCGCTGCGGGCACGCCCATGCCGGTCAGCTTGGCGCGAATGTCATCGTATACGTTGAATGTTCCGTCCTCGCCCTTGGGGGTGGATATGTCCGAGAAGATAAGCTGCGTGAGCTTGCCTTCCCGGCCCTCGCGCCAGATGCGGTAAACGTTCTGCACGCAGGCGTTGACCTTGCTGTGGGGATCGTCCGGCAGCAGCGGGTTGATCAGCCGCTGGTCCAGACCCAGCTTGCGCCCGTCGCTGGTGTCGGGTAGGATACCGGCGAGGTAGCAAAAGCCCCTTTTCCGTTATCCCCCCTCGGAACCGGACTTGATACTTTCGCATCATCCGGCTCCCCAGTAATTTCATTTCAAGAACGTATATTTAATGTTCCATTGTGGATAGCTGTGTGGCATTCCCGACATACCACCAGCGTTTTTCTCTGCCGCGCAGCCATAATCTGAACCCAAACCGGCGGCGCTGACTTACCTTTGGTCTTTAAGTCCGCTAGCTTGCGGATATGATGTACTTCAATATCTTTGCTGCTTCCACATAACTCACAAGTATCTGCTGTCAACCGCTTAATGAGTTCTGTACGCCCTCCATATACCTTGTAGGGCGTATCCTCTATGACAGCTTTACGCTTATGGGCAAGTGAAATTCCTCCCCAGGTAGCCACCAATGGCTTTTTCCCAGGGCGTTCTACAACCACTTGCAGGCAGTGTACCGTTTTTCCGCTTGTGCTTGTGGTCGTAGTTTTATACTTTGCCTTTTGCTTTTTGATAGATGACCGATGTTTGCAAGCCAAGGTTTTCAGCAGAGAGGTTTCCATTGTCCAGTAGAGTTTGGAAAACCAGGATAGGTTTTGGGCCAGAACATAGTATTGTACCAACCCTCTATATTCCTGCTGAAACCTTTGGACAATAGAGAAATCATCATCGTGAAGCAACGCATTTCTGTGGGTCACTTTCCCATATCGCATGAACGACCTGCATTTATCCTCAATTACCCTTGCTGGAACAAGCAATGCAATAGCGCCATTAGCGCCTCTGCGCCCTTTGGGGTCGATGTAATCGTTGCACCGCTGCGCCTTAATTTCATAACCGAGGAATTTTGCCGCTTGACTGCTGGCACTGGTAATCAATGTCTTTTCCTCTGACAGTTCTAAGTGAAGCTCTTGCTTTAAGAAACCGTGCATTTCTGCTTTGATTTTCTCTGCATCGGCTTTTGAACCGGTGAATCCGATGAGGAAATCGTCAGCATACCGAACATAGCGGCATCTGCGATAGTTCTCGTCATAAGGGTCAACCGAGGGAATACCACGTCGTTCTACTTCAAGTCTGTGGGCAGTTTGAATATCACCACGCTTTCTTGCTTTACTGATTTCAGCATTCATCCGACTATACACAGGATTCGCCTTTTGCCGCTTCCCCCGTGTGTTATTAGGAATCAGAACTTTCTCAATCCATTGGTCAAACTCATTGAGGTAAATATTTGCCAGAAGTGGACTGATAACGCCACCCTGCGGAGTTCCGCTGATTGTCTGATTAAACTTCCAGTCCTCCAAATATCCGGCTTTTAGCATATTAGATACCAGGCGGATAAATCTGCCGTCATGGATATTTTTCTCAAGTATTTTCAGCAGAACAGCATGGTCTATTGTGTCGAAGTATTTAGAAATATCCCCCCCTTCGATAAACCAGCGTGTTCCTTTCCATACTTGAATTTCCTGCAAAGCCGTGTGGCATCCCCTGTTGGGCCGGAATCCATGAGAATGTGTGCTGAATTGCGGTTCATAGTACGCTTCCAAAATCTCGCGCATCACTTCCTGCAATAACTTATCTCCCCATGTTGGAATGCCCAGGGGACGCTTCTTCCCGTTTTTCTTTGGGATATATTCACGTCTTGCCGGTTTCCACTGATATTTTTCTTCTCTGAGAAGTTCAATCATCCTATCAATTTTCTGAATTGACATTCCATCAACCGTTTCTTCAGTGACACCTTTTGTCATTGCTCCGTTATTCGGGTATAACTTTGCATAGGCGTTCAGATAAAATTCACGGTTGAATAAGAGCTTATAAACTCTCTCGATAGGTTTGTGCTGTTTTCCACGTTCTTGAATGACTGTTAAAATAGTTTTGGCTGTACGCATCTCACGCACCTACTCCTTTCTAACAAATCGAAATTACCTGCCGTCCTTCGCCATGTGAGCGGCTTTCCCGCTTCCGATTTTACGGCTATCCCTGTCATTTCAGGGTTCTCGGACTACTATGACGGCTCCGTGACCATGGGGGTCTCCCCCTTTAGGCCATCCTGCCATTCGTCAAAAAGTGTACGTTTCGAGCATCCCGTAGGTCCCTCGTTTGTTCCTTTATTCCCGTTCACTGCGGGCTCTTTCACTGCAAAAAGTTACTCGCCCAAAATCAACAACAGCGAGCATACAGTGACACCGGTATCAGTCGCTTTCCGGTGGGCGATGCTTTGCACCAAGTCAGAACTGAGGTTCAGGCAGTTTAGCTTTAACCATAGGACGCGGAACTTGCGGAGCGTCAGGACCTTGCGACTGGTCCCTTATCCGCTTTACCAACATGCGATTGTCCCCTTTGAGTTTCCTCGCCAGGTAGGTTGGTCGTTCCCATTATTCACTTTTAATAATGTCCCCCTGCGGGGGAGATACACTTTTGCGCGTAGCAGCGCACGATTTTGAGCATGTTGTCCTCCTTGGGATCGACGTTTCCGGCATGCACCGCCGAGGCGCGTTCCGACAGCGCCTGCACCATCTCCTGCTGGTAGGCGGAGGGCTTGACGGCAATGGTTTCATAGCAGGCTTTGGGCGTGGGCAGATGAAGCTGACCGGCGGTCTTGATGTCCGCAACCTCCTTGAACAGCGCAATGAGTTCCGGGAGGTTGAAGAATCGCGCAAATCGCGTGCGGGCACGGTAGCCGGTGCCCTCCGGGGCCAGCTCGATGGCCGTGACCGTTTCCCCGAAGATGGAAGCCCAGGCGTCGAAGTGCGTGAGTCCATTGCGTTGGAGCGTGCCG